>PCSU01000013.1 GCA_002771355.1 candidate division WWE3 bacterium CG22_combo_CG10-13_8_21_14_all_39_12
CACAAAAGAAGACTCGGGGTTTTAAGATTTAACTAATAAAATCACTTAACAAATTCTTTGTGTAACACCTCACCAGAACGTTTAGAGTAAAGGAGGTGTATCCTTCAAAGCTTTAAAAAAAGAACTAAACAGAAATGATGTGAACAAAATATATTCACATTTATCATGATGTTGAATCCAACATTTTCATAACCCCATCTGTCCCTACTTGTCATCCTAAACTTGATTCAAGATCTCACTTCATTCTGGAAACATGAATCATAATATGCAGATTCCGAAACATGTTCGGAATGACGGAAAGATTCCAACTGTAGCCTTTACCATAAACTTGCAAATTAGTAATTACTATTTACACCTTGTCATTTCTAACTTGAGTGGGAATGCAAATGTCTTCAGTTACCTCTCCAATCTCTTCTTTAACCCAGAATATCTTTTCATAGGAGTATCGTTTTTAAGCGCCATATATAAAGCCTTTTTTTGTCCAACTAACATTACTAAATTTTTTGCTCGAGTAATTCCGGTGTATAACAGATTTCTCTGTAACATAATGTAGTGACTAGTAACCATTGGCATTACGACAACAGGGTATTCTGAACCTTGGCTCTTATGAACACTCGCGGCATACGCTAACGTTAACTCCATCAATTCTTCCCTAGCATACTTAACAGTGTGAACCTGATATCCAGAACCAAATGAAACACTCACCTCAGGTGAACCGTCAAACACTGATATATCGCGCACAATCCCCACGTCACCATTAAACACATCCTTCTCATAATTATTCTTAAGTTGCATAACTCGATCACCTTCTCGAAACATAGTGTACCCAAACGGAATTTCATTCTTGCCACGCTTTTTAGGATTTAATGTTTGCTGTAAATCAATATTAAGTTGTGAAACACCAGCCGGAGTTTTATAGAGTGGCGCCAACACTTGAATATCTTCGTACGGATTAAATCCAAACTCTGTAGGAATACGATTCGAAACCAAATCTACAATTGACGCTCTTGCATCTTCTACCGTATCAACTTCAATAAAGTAAAAATCTGTGTTCTCCGTTTTAAACTCAGGCCCCATACCTTCTTTAATGCGGTGGGCGTTCATAATAATATCGCTCTCTTGTGCTTGCCTGAACACCTGAGTAAGGGTTACAACGGGGAACCTTTTAGAATGAATAATATCTGACAATACGTTTCCAGCCTGCACACTTGGCAACTGGTCAGCATCACCCACGAGAAATATATGAGAACCTGGCTTAACCGCCGCAATAAGAGCTTTCATTACAAACGTATCAAGCATTGAGACCTCGTCCACAATTACTATGTCGTATTTAAGCGGATCTTCAGCATTAAATGCTGCCACTTCACCAGGTTGTAGTTTTAGTAATCTGTGAACGGTGTATGAAGTCCTGTCGCTAATTTCAGCCAGACGTTTTGCAGCTCTACCTGTTGGAGCAGTCAACACATACGATTTACCAACTTCTTCGAGAATTTTTATGAGTGTATTAAGAGTTGTACTTTTACCGGTACCGGGGCCACCAGTAAGAATACTTACCGGATTGGTAAGAGCTGTTTTAACCGCCATTGCCTGTTCACTTGATAATGCGGTGTCGGTAACTGCAGACTCAAGTAAACCAGAAATTTCTTTGAGAGGGACTTTCGCAAATGGATCATCGTCATGTGGTTCATCCAGTTTTTGAAGTAAGGTAGCCAACTCATCTTCTGCCTTATGAAACGCTTTCAAATAAATTGCGTTATAAGAAACGTCACGATCCAAAACCAAAACACCATTGGTAAGCATAGCCTGAATCTGGCCCTCAACCTTTACAAGATCAACACTAAGAATCTGCTGAGCCTGATTTGTAAGCTCCTCAAAAGGCAAAAACATATGGCCATCATCAAGAGCTTTTATAAGAGAATATGAAATGCCTGCGCTAATTCGGTACGCATGATCATGCGTAAATCCAATATTTTTCCCTATCTCATCGGCACGTTTAAACCCAACACCCCATACATCTTGTGCGAGTTGGTAGGGATTTTCTGTAATTTTCTCAGCCGCCTTTGCTCCGTACATATCAATTACTTTGTGCGTTAAGTTTGGCGTTAAACCCATTCCCTGAAGCAATATATTTTGTTCACGGGTATCTTTTGCTTTTTCCCATGCCTCCTTAATTATTTCAGATTTTTGACGGGTAATCCCTCTTATTGCGGTAAGTTTGTGATGATCATGCTCAATAACTTGAGGTAACGATTCACCAAATGTATCAATGAGCTCTTGAGCTAGTTTTTCACCAATGCCTTTAAAATGATCTGAAGCCAAAAATTTAGTTAACCCAATTTTGGTAGTAGGGGAGTGGATATGAAAAGAATCTACGGTAAACTGTGTTCCATATTTTGCGTGATTGGTCCATTCTCCGGTGAAATCAACAACATCTCCTGCTTTAAGAAGGGCTAAGTTTCCGGTTACCGTTATACGTTCTTCACTGTCATGTTCTTTATCAAACAGATTTGATTGTGTACTTGAGGTTGGCTCAACTTTCATTACACTGTAGCCGTTTTCTGAATTTTGGTAGGTTACCCTGGCAACTATGCCGCTTACCGTTTCCATGCGATTCATTGTAGCAGGTCATACCGTGAAGAAGGTAGGTTCACAAGATGAGTTAAGCTAAATTTGATACTTTAAACTCAATGGTATGTAAGCCTGCTTACATACTAGGTATACATTGCCACTACGGGACAAACTGCTAAAATAATGATGTTGCCCTTAAGCACGCACGTCTACAATTTTTCGTTCCATTCAAAAGGAGAGCCGTATGCAAAAGTCTACCCAGCTTGCCCCCGTAGTCAAGCCTTCGGGTAAAGGCAAGGCTACACATGGGGGAGCAGCTATATCAACCGAAAAGCAATACACCACACTGGGTTTACTACGTGAACTCGGTAGGGAAATTGCGGTTTTAGAAAACAAAGGATCTCTTTCACCCGAAGAGGTCGCTACACTTGAGTTGTTG
This sequence comes from candidate division WWE3 bacterium CG22_combo_CG10-13_8_21_14_all_39_12, assembly GCA_002771355.1. Classification (GTDB taxonomy): domain Bacteria; phylum Patescibacteriota; class 4484-211; order 4484-211. Next base: position 3,008 of record PCSU01000013.1, read on the forward strand.
AAAAAGAGGCTCACAGCCACTCAAACAGCAGTTCAAGAACAGCGAGACGTAATGATTGTGTGTGAACACACCTCAGGCGGTTCTCACACCATTCCCGTCCCGCGTCTTGTTGCAAAACCCGATACTAGATTTTGCATTCCGCACCAGCCTTCCACTGGAATTGGACAAAGATCTCGCCGTGGAGGGCGCCATCACACCAGGAGATAGTACATGGGCAACAAAACTGTGCTTGTAGGTTATATGTAAAAGGTAGGCTCCCGTTGGGGTCTACCTTTCTTTTTTGCCCGCAGTTAGGTATAATACCGTTTCTTGTAGTATTTGTAGTTACTCGCACATTTGAAAGGATTATTTCAATGAGTAGAAAACCAACTGTAGGTAAACGCACCAAAGAAAAGGTTTTTGTCTTTCCGCCGTTAGAACCCACATATGATGAAGTAGTCAAACAGTTCTCAACAGCCGCGGAAATCACAGCAGCCGTATTTGGCCAGCTACTGTCTGAGGAACAACGGATCCCTGGACAAATCGCTGCCCTCCAAGCCCAGTCTCGAGAGGCCACAACCATTCGACAACAGAAATCCCTTGATTTCAGGATTGATGGGTTGCGGCATCGTCTGGCCTACCTTAAGTCCGATGACTACAGCCTGCCCCATCCTGGGGTGAATTGCGGGTGGAATATGCCAGGTGGCACCGATATTGGGGCACACGTCTCTGCGGTATTCAGGTAAAAAGTTGGCAAAGAGTACGCATGTGTGTACCCTTCCCCTTCGTTATTTTGGGGTATTATTCCCATTGAGTTCAAGCTCATCAAGTCTAAACTCAAACTCTTTACTTAAATCCTTTCTTTCACTCAAAACTTCAAGTACATCATCAAAACCAATGGCAACATCATTTGCTCTACACACAGAAACAACACGTAGGGAAAGCCACTGATCGTCAAACCAGTGGTGCCTACTGCACACACTGGCGCAGTACAAAAAGGTGTAAAACCACGTTTCTTGATCCGACCCAAAACCCTCTTGGTACATGTTACTTTGTACATAGTTTTCATACACAAACCTCTGGTCATCTTCTTTGGCGTATGCCACCTTACCCTTAAACTCTGCAAAGGCTCTCGAAAAAGCCTCTTGCTTGTCTACCGTTTTGAGTAGTGCAACAAAGCCAAAAAAAGAGTACCACGCGCTGACTGGGACAATCACAAAAACAACTTTTACCCAGTGCACCGCCATATCCCATAGGTACTCCAAATTCGGCATCATAATCACATACCTTCCTTCCTTTCAATGTAGTGCTACGTTGTTAAATTAATTGCATGTGCAACCAGCTACAGAGTATAGCATGTAAAGAGAAATGTAAAAGGTGAGGGTGGGGGTTTTGCGGTTATGGATTCCCGATCAGGTCGGGAATGACAAAAATTGTAAGTATGGATAAATAAACATTGTCATGCACAACTCGATTGAGCATCCAGGAATTCCAGATATAAAACAAATAGTAGTGGAAAATTAAGTGTCCAGAACAAGAAAAGAGCCGACACAATTGTGTCGGCTCTTTTTTGCTGGGCAGTTTCGGCCTACGAAGCGTAGGCCGTTGCGGGACGGCGCGTCCCATACTGCCGCTTTTTGCGCCGTCCCCAGTCACGCCGGGGAGACACATTTGTAAAAAAGATCGAGCCGCTAGGGCCCGATCCCCCAGGTTCCCGCCGGACGGCGGTGGCGTTCGAATTTTGACTCTGTTTGGCCATGGTTGGTTCCTCCTTAGGAACTGGTGGTTGCGAAAATTCGCAACCATATTGATAAAAATGCCCGGTTAAGGGCGGAAACCAGAGACGTGTAATACAATGTATTACCCACCTGTGGTTGCCCTCAATAAGGCTTTAATGTAAGGAGAAACGTTATTTTGTAAGTGCGAGGTACCAAAACCTTAACTTCTTACTAAACTGAGCAAATTATACTATAAGACTCTTATTGTGTCAGGAACCAACATATTTAATGCGTATACCCATTATATAGTAAATTGTCAATAGTGTAGAGAAAATTACCTAAATCTAAATTTCGATGCCGGTCGGAGATGACAAGAACAATCCTGTGTGGTTTATTCTCTTATGATTACTATACGGTTTAAACCGGGGTTACCCCGAAATATATCCTAAAGACCTCCTACATATGCTATAATCTCTTTTGCACATAAGGTGTAGTTTTACTAACGTTTTTAAGTACGTTAACATCACGAAAGGAGAACTAAGGTTGGATATCTTTATTCACCGTAGATTGTATTCGATTCACCAAAGGAGCATAGAATGACAAACAGCTCACTTCCTCCCAATCAGCACGAAGTGGCGGTAGCGATTGTCACATTAAGAAGGCTACTTGATAACTTCAGTGCCCTTAAAGACGGTAGGACAACAGTTGAGGGAACATTTAGGCTTGACCAAATGGCAAGACTAATTGGGGCCTTAGAAGAGAACCTGGATCCTGCACTCCTAAAATTTGAGGATCTACAAGCATACATTGATGAATTACTCACGGCATACAAACCGTTTATGGCAACGGAGCCTACAATGCCGCATGCAAAGCCATTACAGATTCCGACTACTGTCAATGTCGCGGCACCTCAAACCCTGACAGATCTTAAACTGCATCCAGCAGTTGAAATGCTCAGCAAGCTTGGACTTGATCCACTTGACCACCCTATGTATCACACAGGTGGTAAGGTGGAACAGTTTTTGAACATGAGTGCATTTGGGAACAAACCTGATGGTGTGACAATGCTTGTGACTGATGTAAGAACAATTGCACCTGTAGGCGCTCCAACAGTGTTACTTTATGCACTCAACACCAAGATAAGTGGAGGCAAAATCAGCTCAGCGCTTGGATATACTAGGCGGCAAACCGTTGCCAGAGATCTGTTTAAGCGGACTTGTACACTTCTCAAGTTACTTGGAATCAATCCAGAGCTCTTGCTAGTGTACCCATCCATCGAAAAGGATCCGGGCATCAGGTGGTTCTTGGATGACACTCTTGCAAACGATACGTTGCGCCAGGCATGGGAACATGTTTTTGCGGTCATGTCCCAAAGACCATTTACAACCGCACTATTTCAACCGTGGAACAAACCTCCCAAATCAACCGTGAAACCGCACAAAGCAAAGACAAGCTTAAGAAAACAAAGCGGACTATTCACTGATGGGGCAGATAATGATCTACCTGCCGGCATGTCAAAACCAGATTCGCACTTTTTAAAAGCTGTTCGGTTTGATAATGCGGCGGGACGCCTCATTGCTGAAATTGTTAACGGAACCTTCAATTCCAGCATTGGGGCTGAGTGGGGGAGACTCATCAAATCTAACAACCCCACTGAAACTTCTAAGGGAGCATTGATTAAAGTAACCCATGTATATAAAGGTTTGGGAATTGATGTAACAGAACCACTTCCTGGCCTTGATCACCTGGGAATTATCTGGTTCCTAACTTCAGTTGCGAAAGAACAAAAGGATGTAGTCGATTTCTGGACACGCGTTTTTACCTTCTTCGAAGGGCAAACTCTTACAGTCGATCACTTCCGTCCGTGGAATGGTGTACCCGAAGGGATGCCCATTGCACCCGTTCCTGAGGTTAAGGAACGTGATCCACAGGCGTTTCCAGAACCGTCAGCCGACGCCATGGCATGGCTTACCGTTCTTCAAGAGTTAGACGCTCAGCAAAGTGGACTTCTTCATGACTACATTCCAGCTCTAATCGAGGCAACAGGCTCAAAGGACTGGTCGGTAGATCGTATTCAGGCTGCCATTAAGGAGGCAGCTCAGATCACAAGATGGCTTGTGAATCACTGCATCGAAGATGGTCAAACTGCACCTGGATTTCCAACAGAAAACTCTGCTGGATGGCAGAAAATAGTTGCCTTCATTACCAAGCACTCGAGCTTAGAAAACGAGTTAGGTGCTTTCTGGACCAAACTTCTTCGATTTGCAAAAAATCGAAGGATGAATACCATTGACGCATTGTACGACCCCAGCCAAACACCTCCTCCTACAAACTACAGTAGAAAAAGGGTGTTAGAAGTAACGACAGCTACACCACATGGTGGAGATGTTGTTTCGGTTAAACGTGAAGAGTAACACAGTATAGAACCCAGTAGCGCATTATGCTGCTGGGTTTTTGTATTAAGCAGGAAACCCCACACAAGATTAGCAGATGTTTTGTAACGTAAGGAGGTGAAGAGAGAGAATTTCATACGCTTACGTTACAAAACCT
>PCSU01000033.1 GCA_002771355.1 candidate division WWE3 bacterium CG22_combo_CG10-13_8_21_14_all_39_12
GGGTCAGACAACGTACACCGAATAACTACTGCATCTACAAACATACGTTTCCTCCTAATTGTGAGTTGCGATTGACCTCAAAGACCTAATTATACGACATGAACCCTATTTTTCTGATATGATTAAGATATGCTTAAGTTTGTATACACTATTTTTGTAGGCATTTTAATCGTAACGTTTATTGGGCTTGGAATTGATGCCTTTTACCCTGGACCAATAATGCCAGACTACACCCAAACCAAAGACTACTACGCTCCTGTTGGTTTAAGAGGAGAAGAACCAACACTAACTGATGAGGAAATAACTCAGATGAATGAAGAACAACAAACCTATGACAAGCAATATCAAATCTATTCAGAACAGTTAAAAACTTACAACCGCGACGTATCAATCATTGCCTTGATTGGTGCTATTATTATTCTTGCGGCAAGCATTTTGTTTGAGAAACAGCTCAAGATTATTGCCGATGGAATGATCTTTGGAGGCGTCCTTACACTTTCTTATAGCATTATTCGTGGATTTAGTGCGGGAGACGATATTTTTAGATTTATTGTTGTAGCAATCGGACTTACGGTATCACTTGCACTTGGTTATATAAAGTTTATTAAGCCACAACAAACCATACAATAAAACGAAGGTATCAAGAATTTCTGACACCTCCGTTTTTTATTTGTTATTCCCTATATCACCATCAGCTATTACTCAAAAATCTTGCCTTTGAACCTCGACAATTACATCCCTGTGGTTCAATGCCACACGAACCATCATTCCAATACGAAACGTTATTGTGTCTGCCCCTTCAGTTCCTTCAACAATACGTTTTTTACCTAAGGTCGGGTGTTGAACCCAGGCAAGATCTCCTTGTTGAACGACTAAATCCGTAACCCTTACAACCATACCTTCACCAGGTTGCATAAGCACCTTCCTTTCGTTTTTTATGAGAATTGAACTTAACCTGAAAGAACACTATACCAAATTGTGATCTTTGCGATACTTATCGATAAGACCAAGGATGTTTTCTATCGCCGTTTCTATAGACTCTACACCACGCATTTGTCCACCCGCAGCCATAGTATGTCCACCTCCACCAACATGGGACGCAATTTCAGAAGCATCATAGTCAGGATTTCGCGAACGTATACTTACGGTATATACTCCTTCTCCCATGCTTTTCTCTTTAATGGTAAACGCTAGATCAATACCATCAAAAACCTTTATCTCGTCAGAAATTGAAACGGTAGACTGAAACTCTGGATCAACATGAAAATCATTTAAATCTTTAAGCGAAATGTGTGTATATGCAACACGGTCATCTATATCAATAACTAAATTCTTATATGCAATTTTTCTGATCAGCGCTACCTCAGGACTTATATTCCAGGTGAGTTTACGTACAAAATCAAACAATAAACAATCACAAATTCCTAATAAGTGGGATGCGATTTTAAGATCAACTGTTCGTACATCACTAATAGAAAACAACTGTGTATCATCAAGCAAACCCAAAAGTAAAAGAGCCGCTACGGTTTTATCAATATCAATGTCAAGTTCCGCAAAAAGCTCATACAGCAATGCGCACGTAGCAGGTGTTTCACGCACAATATTGTACCCAGCAAATAAACTATTGCTAGCAACATGGTGATCAATATTTACCGTATGCATACCTTCTGGAAGTTTATACAGCTCGAATCTGGCTGGCTTTAATAACTCTGCACTATCTAAATACAAAACAAGATCATGCTTTGAAAAATCGATTTCTGTTGGACTTTTTCCAACTTCAATACTTAATGGATCAATAAATTCTGAAAGTATTGTTAAAAAATAGTCCGGAATTGTTGAAACATATGTAAGCCGAAGATCAATGCCATACTCACGCTTAAGTATATATTTCATAGCAAGTGCAGAACAAAAGGCATCGTAATCTAAACGATCATCAATCATACACAGGGGCGAAGTCGATTGAGACAACACAGCAAAAACTTCTTGTGGAGAGTTTTGGATCACAGATTCAGACATGGTTGACATGGTAACATATTTGTATAACACATATACAGTTCAAACGTTGTTTAGGACCCTAAAATAGCCCTAAAATGATTTAAGGTCATCAATGGTAAAGACTGGATTGCTCGACTCTATGGATTCTTCCTGAACCTCTTCTGGAGCCTGAGAAATCAAATCAACAATTGCTAATTTAAGTTCCTCTAAACCATCGTGCGCAACCGCTGAAATATTCATTACTCGATCTACCCCAAGCTCTTGTAATTGATGTGAATAGTTGTCAAATAACTCATCGTTATGTTGAGCATCTTTTTTAGTTAATACAACAAGTTCAGGCTTTTCTAAAAGTTTCTTTGAATACGCCCCAAGCTCATTACGAATAATTTTGTATGATGCGATTGGATCTTCGTACAAAGGATCAATAAGGTGAACCAAGACGCGTGTACGTTCAACGTGTCGCAAAAACTCATCTCCTAAACCTTTCCCTTGGGAAGCACCCTCAATAAGTCCAGGTAAATCAGCTAATACATATCGCTCATCATAATGTTTCATTACCCCAAGATTAGGAGAAAGTGTTGTAAATGGATAATCCGCAATTTCAGGTTTTGCATCAGTAATAACAGACAATAATGTACTTTTCCCTGCATTTGGAAGACCAATAAGACCAACATCTGCAACTACCTTAAGTTCAAGCACAGCATCGTACTCCTCGCCCACGCCACCCTCTTGGTACTGCATCGGTGTTTGATTTGTTGCAGATTTATATGTATCATTCCCTCTTCCACCCACTCCACCTTTAGCAGCTAGAAAAACTTGCCCATCTTTTGTGAGATCTGCAATTTTTTCTAATTGTGGGGGCATGACTTCTTCTTCCTCAACCTCGGTATCTTCATCTGGTTTTATAAGTCGATACACAATTGTACCTACGGGAACCTCAAGAAAAAGATCTTCCCCATTTTTGCCAAATTGTTTTCTTTTACGACCTGGTTCACCATTTTCTGCTAAAAATTTATGCTTGTGGGTAAAGTCATAAAGTGTATGAAGTTTTGATGTTGCACGAATATATACATCTCCCCCATCAGCGCCATTACCCCCATCAGGTCCGCCCTTGGGAATAAACTTTTCACGCCTAAAGGTCACAGCACCGTCGCCACCATTACCTGCTTTGATAAAAATTTGCGCAGTATCAGCAAAATGTTTCATAACCTGATTATAGCGCACAATCACTAATTAATACTGGTTTGAAAACAAAAAAGGTTTTTTTACAGAATACTCATTGGGTCAGTAGCCTGAGCACCGTAATTAACGATAAAGTGAAGGTGGCATCCATATGCACGTCCAGTATCTCCCATATAACCAATAACTTGTCCCTTTGATACTCCGCCACCCGTTAAGGCAAACCCATTCATGTGAGCATACTTTGTTACATATCCATTTCCATGATCAATAAATATCGAGTTTCCACCACCACCGGCCCACCAACCTGCAAATGTAATGGTACCGCTATCAGCAGCAACAATAGGCGTTCCACAACTGTTCGCAATATCAACTGCAGTATGTCCCCACCAAAAATATTGAGTAAATGTACCAGACGTAGGCATACCAAATCCACCAGTTCCACTAGCAGATGGAGCAATAGACTGAAGGCTCAACCCTGCAGGTTGTGACTGAGGAGCCGCTGCATATACCACAGGTTTTGGTTGCGGAATTTTGGCATCTGGAATTATAAGGGTATTACCTTCGCGAATAATATACGGTTCCTCCAAGAAGTTAAAGTCAACAATTGTTTGGCCAGAAACACTATACAACGAAGCTATTGTTGAGATAGTATCTCCATCCTTAACGGTATGAACTAAACCATTCACCGGTGGAATCGAGATTTCCTGTCCCGGTTTAATAATATCTGAAGTAAGACTGTTTGCATATTTCAAGGCTTCGCTACTTACTAAATACTCCTCAGCAATAGATGAAATAGTGTCTCCGCCTTGAACAACATATGCTGTTGACTCTGTATTTAAACTATCGTTATGACTTGTCACAGCAGCTCGAAATGTATTATCAAACTCCATAACAACACCATTGCTTGTAGAGTCGGTAGTAACACCTGCAACTGAACCATTATCAGAGGATGTGTCATGGGCAGCTAATACTTGCATCACCATACGATGTTCATTTATTGGATTTAATGCAGGTACTGCAATAAGTGAAAAAACAGCGGTCGAAACAACAGTGGCAAGACCTAACCTTGGAGTTTGGTAAAAGAAACTTCCCCTAAACATAAGTAACCGTAATGCAGATTTTTTTACCTTAATCCACTGGAAATGGACTTTTCTAACAGCAAATACAACAAAACCATACACGTTCATGGCGTAAAACGCCAATCTTGTACAAATTATTTTAACAAAACCAAGAATATAGGAAATGACAGAGGGAATATTACTCCATATCAGCGGGTCTTCGACCACGTTGCTATTCATAGTGTAGTAATTATATAGGTGATTTAGACTTGGTGCAAATATTACAATCCAAAATAAATACCCTCTTTGGGCGCTATGACAGGGTTTCTTTTTATTGACAAAACCGTTACAAACAAATCCTATTTTGGTTGATATAGAGGGATGAAATTACCCCTAAAACCTACTTAACTTCGTGAAGAGTCTCAAGAAATTCTTTATTGTTTTTAGTCTTTCTCAATCGATCAATCACAAGTTGGTTAACTTCACTACCTTCACCAATGGTATCCATCATACGACGAAGTTTAAGCATATTAGACATCTCGTCTTTAGAAAGCAATAACTCCTCTTTACGTGTTCCTGATTTAACAATATCGATGGCAGGCCAGACTCGTCTTTCAGCAAGTTTTCGATCCAAATGAAGTTCCATGTTACCTGTACCTTTAAACTCTTCATAAATAAGATCATCCATTCGGGAACCAGTATCAACAAGAGCAGTTGCAATTATAGTTAAAGATCCCCCCTCTTCAATATTTCGTGCAGCACCAAAAAAGTGTTTGGGTGGGTACAATGCTGCAGGATCAAAACCACCTGACAATGTTCTTCCACTTGGAGGAATCGCAAGGTTATGAGCGCGTGCTAACCGGGTAATTGAGTCAACCAAAATAACCACGTCTTGTCCAGCCTCAACACGACGTTTTGCCATTTCAAGAGCTAGACTTGCAACCGCGACTTGATCTTCAGGACGTTCATCAAAGTTACTGGCAAATACCTCACCCTTTGTGCTTCGTTGCATTTCGGTTACCTCTTCAGGACGTTCTCCAACCAATACAACCATAAGGCTAACATTAGGATAATTAGTTTCTATTCCCGCAGCAACTTCTCTTAAAAACGTAGTTTTTCCTGCTTTTGGAGGTGAAACAATCATTGCTCGTTGACCACGTCCAATAGGAGCTACCAAATCAACAAGACGTGTTGTAATAACTTTTGATGTTGTTTCAAGAGATAAACGCTCTTCAGGATAAATCGGCGTAAGACGCTTAAAAATGGGGCGTTTTGTAGCCGCATCTGGCTTTTCACCGTTCACAGTCTCAACACGTAAAAGTCCCCAATATTTTTCACCTGTTTTAGGGGGACGTGCCGCCCCTTTAATCTGATCGCCCATTCGTAACTGAAATCGACGAATCTGACTCATTGAGATGTAAACATCATTAGGACCAGGAGTTAACCCCTCCGTGCGTAAAAACCCAAAGTCTTGAAGGATATCAAGAACCCCAGATACTGGTTTCGTCTCTGCATCTGGTGCAAAATCCGAACCTTCTGTTTCAATTGTTTGTGAGTTTGACTCTACCATGTGAAGTTATAAATTAAAGTTTTCTGAGCAAGTACGAATTTTTATAGTCTCCATTATTCCGCCGAAAAAAATAGTAAGCCCGAAGAGTACTTTGCAACTGTAACCTTAAGTAAGCTTATTGTCAATACTATCTTCTCTGGTATGAAAAACCGAGAGTGGTCATTCCTGCCTAACCGCTGGAAAAGCTACCGCTTTTCCAAAAATTCCGAAAGGAATTTAGTTGTCAGAGCGCCGAACTAGTAAACTACTTCAGTAAAAGTATGTGCCCACTGCCCCTAAGCACATGCTCACTCTGACAAACATACTTATAGCATTAACTATAATTTTTGTCAAGTAATCCAATTCGCTGTATTCTGTATTAAGTACGATAAAAACATACAACTATAAGACGATTATAAACGCCATTCAGTTCATTAATCTTTCTAGGAAGTACTTGAACCAAGTCCATTAGGTTTGCCTCCCCAAAGTCAACCTTACCCCTGAACAATTGAACCAAAAATCATTTTACCTGCATCGGTTTGAAGCAACCGATCAACCGTAATGGTGATTTCTTCTCCGATTCTATTGTGTGCATCTTCCACAACAACCATCGTTCCATCAGGCATATATCCAACCGCCTGTTTCTTTTCCTTCCCTTCCTGCATTAATCGCAAGGTAAATGTTTCTCCGGGTAAAATAATCGTCTTAACTGCATTAGAAAGTTCATTAACGTTTAATATTGTTACACCAGTAACTGTACCTACCCGATTAAGGTTGTAGTCAGTTGTTAATACTTTCCCGTTTATCCTCTGGCCAAGTTCGAGCAATCTATCATCAACTGGTGTATCACTTTTAGGAAGTTTTACCATTTTAAATTGAACAAATTGATTTTTTTTAAGGGCGTTCATAACCTCAAGCCCTCGCCTACCCCGTTGTCGCTTGAGTTGATCTTTTGAGTCGGCAACGTGCTTTAATTCATCGACAACATAATTAGGAACAATAAAAGTGCCCGATAAAAACCCGGTTTCGGTAATATCAGCGATGCGCCCATCAATAAGAGCGGAGGTATCAAGGATAAGTGCTGGTTCAGTTGGGATATCAATAGGCTTTTGTTCTATTGGTGGTTTTTCTTTTGTTTCCTCATCCTTATCCGAACCAAATGCCCCAGGAAGAATTACGTATATGCCAGGTAATCTGAAGTTTTTAAAAAACTGTTCAATCTGTTTTCGCATTGAGGTAATTGTAGCAGATTAAGTCGCTAAAAACACAAAAAATCGCTTCCTAAAATCATCTAGAAAAAATCTATTTAAACGGGTAGTGTCAAGTACCCCAAAATTTAGACACCTTGTCTCTGTCTAAATACGACGGGTGGAACCCGA
>PCSU01000076.1:0-815 GCA_002771355.1 candidate division WWE3 bacterium CG22_combo_CG10-13_8_21_14_all_39_12
TCTCGCAAAATCGTTGGGTGGAGAAGTAATTCAGTTTTCAAGAGAAAATGGTATTAATCCATTTCACATAAATAGCACCAAAGAAAACGATATTTTGGATCATATTTCGACACTAAAAACATTCTTTAAATTCTTTATTCCTCAGGATCACTATGATGGAGCCGTGCTTGATGAAAATTTAATTAAACTTTATGACTCGGGAACTCCAAACTTTGAAAATCTGTTAGAACTTTTGGGTAACCACTCAATGGCAAAAGATTTAAGCGTTTTATCAACCGGAAGTTTACGAGGAATATTTAATTCTAAACGAAAGCTTGAACTTGATAATAACTTCATTGTTCTTGATTTGCATGATCTAAAAAAAGATGAGAAGCGCGAACCTGCTATGTATTTACTTACCTCTTTAATTTGGAATCTGATAAATATACAAAATGGCAAAAAGCGGATGCTATTTATTGATGAAGCCCACAAGGTACTTGTTGACCATGAAGTTGCCGTATTTTATAGAGAGTTAGTAAAGCAAGCACGAAAGCGAAATACTGGAGTTGTTTCAATTACTCAAGATGTAGAGGACTTTTTGCATAATGAATATGGTAAAGCAATTATTACTAACTCTGAAACAAAGATTTTATTAAAGCAGTCGTACGCGGCGTTATCTGAAATAGGAACAATTTACCCGATGACCGATGAAGAAAAGCAACAGCTAGGGCACCTTGGGATTGGTGAAGTAATTCTGTTTAGAGAGGCGGAGCATTTAAGGTTAAATACTATTGTGTTGCCCTTTGAAAAGCCCCTTGTTTTTACGAGTGAGCAAT
>PCSU01000076.1:825-7964 GCA_002771355.1 candidate division WWE3 bacterium CG22_combo_CG10-13_8_21_14_all_39_12
AGCCCCTTGTTTTTACGAGTGAGCAATAATTTATGATGGCACTTGAATACGCAAATGCTTTTAAAAAGCTTAAAGAAGATCCCTTTGGATTTGTTGTTGATGCAATAATCACCGTTATTGTTAATATATTTGCGCCATTTCCTTTGCCTAGTGCTGTGGTCGCGCAGTTTAAAGTCCCACTCATAGGTTTTGTTGCCTCTTTAGCCATATTATTTTTCTTTATGATCATGATGGTTGGCACGCTTTTTATGTCACCACTTATTGTGAGCTCTGGCTACTGGAGCCAATTTACTGATCTATTTGATAACAATTCTGGTGAATTTGAAACTGATTCAGCATTTAGGAGCACGCAGGTGCCAAAAGTAAGCCCATTTGGCGGAAGCGGTATGGAATATGTGGCGGTTACTGCCTACTTTCTTGACCCAAGTTACTATTTGCGCTTTGGCAGAAATCATACGGGCATTGATCTGGTGCCGTCAGGGTCGTACTATCAAAATAGCCAAGTCTATAAAGATACTGGCAAAGTTATTATCTTTGCAACCGTAAATGGGTCGGTAAGTTATTATATTGACCAATATGGAGGGAATACTATTGAAATTACCAGCGATAATGGTTCAATTAAAGTACTGTACATTCACTTTAGTCGAGTTTTAGTAGAATCTGGAAAAGTGACCGCAGGCACACCGATTGGGATTATGGGAGACACCGGCAATGCCACAGGCGAACATGTGCATTATGAGGTGCGTACTAAAAATGGTAATAACTGGCGGGCAGTAAATCCGTTAAACCATATAGAGTGATAAATATAATTAATGTAAGTTATGACTAAAAAAATGCCTAAGAGGAATATCCGCCCCGGGATTGATAAATATGGTAGAAGTGATTTACATTATGCTATCGTTGAAAACGATGAAGATAAGGTAATGAAATTAATTCAAAACGGTTTTGACATTAACCTTCCCGATGATAATGGATGGACGCCTCTCCACTTTGCGGCACAAAATTATTCTGAGAAAATAATCAAACTCTTAATTGAGTCTGGTGCGAACATTAACTCTACTGATGCCTATGGGAATACCCCTCTATTTAAAGCAGTTTTTAATTCAAAAGGTAAAAACCTAAAGATCTTAGATTTATTTATCAATGCAGGGGCTAATTTGCAAAAGAAGAACAAATCCATGGTTTCGGTAATTGACCTAGTAAACACAATTGATGATCTTGAATTAAAAGAATTTTTTAAAACAAAAAAACAACTTAATATATGAAAAACATAGAACTAAATCAGCTAACTACAAATCAAAGAAGATTATTACAACTTGGCGTAGCCATTGTGCTCGTTGTTTTCCTTGCTGGATTTTTTCTCTTGAGAAAGTCTCCAACACCAGAGCCAGAGCAGAAAAATGAAACCGTCTATATTCAAGACTCAACACTCTATGTTTTTGATGACACCATCTCGATTGCAGAGTACCCTTAGCCGAGTAGCCGTGCATTATCCATACCTTTTGGTAATACTCCCTAAAAAACAAGTAACGCATGTTTACAATCTTGAGGAAAAGAAAAAAGAAAAGGATTTTAGCGAAACCATTCTTGATTATGCAGAAGGTAAAGTTCTGCGCAATGGTGGTAAAACAACCATGCTTGATAGTTTGGATCTGGGAGTGCTCTGCGACAAGGGCTTTATTCAATCAAGTACAGAGGTATTATGTTTAACTCGAGTAACTACAAATAATGTTGAAAATAAAGTTATTTCTATCTCTATCCCAGACAAAAAACAAAAAGAAGTATATGTTTCTGGAGATATTATCACTGACTTTTCAGTTATAAATGGTCGTATGTATATTGGTGAAATAAATCTACACAACAAGCAAAACTACTTGCTTGTTGATGGAGAAAAAACAGAAGTGCCGAGTGTAGTGAGCTTGATCTATGAGCTAGGTGGAGAACCACACTTTGCAACACTGAAAGGTGCACTCAGTCAAGAAGAGAACTGGTATAAGATTGAAAATGACAAAACTTTATTAATTAACTCAACCAAAATATATCTTCTCAGGACTGAAAATTAAATTTGACAATCACCTCATCTAACTGATATATTTTATATATGTTCAATCGTTCATATATTGATGGCCATAAGGATCATCCTCACTACATAGCTGACTCAACAATAGCTTCTCTGAAAAAGAACGTTTCTTTCACTTCTGAAGAGGAGGAAATCGTAAATACAATCAGAAGTCTTTCCGATCCAACAAAACTCAAGATCTTTCTCGTTTTGCATAAAGTAGATGAAATTGCTGTTACAGATATAGCTATAATCTTGAACCTATCACAATCAGCTGTTTCTCACGCGCTTTCTGATCTTAAAAAGTTAGGACTAGTCACATCTCAAAGATGCGGACAATTAACTTGCTATTCTCTTGTAGAGTCTAAAACTAAAGACAAATTGTTTAGTTTTTTTAGTAAATTTTTATAACAATAAACATGAAATCATTTAACTTTTTTATAGTGGCTTCATTAATAGCAATCCTAGGAGGATTTATTTTCTTAAAAGATGGTTTTAAAGGTGGTCAAAATACTACAACTAATCGAGTTGAAAAACCTGAGCTATTAATGGATGTTATGAGTTATACGGATTATTCAGATTCAACATTGGCTAATTCGCAGTTAAAAGGTACTTCAATACTTTTTTTTGCAGCAACTACTTGGTGTCAAACATGCTCAGAACTTGAAAAGGAAATTTTATCTAGAGTAAATGAAATCCCCACAGATATGACAATTTTAAAAGTGGACTACGATAATGACAAAGCAATGAATGCAAAATGGAGCGTGACAAGTCAACATACCCTAGTTGTATTGGATGAAAATAGTAAAGAGGTGAAACGATGGATTGGTGGAGGCTTCGACACTCTATTACAGCAAGTTAACGAAATATAATATGTTACTGCTTATACCTATTGCATTTATATCTGGAATATTAACAGTATTTTCACCTTGTATACTGCCAATTTTGCCAATAATTCTTGCTAGTGGCATTGATGGAAATACTAAACGAATAAAGGGCATTATTTTAGGTCTAATCACAAGTTTTACTGTTGCTTCATTGCTTCTAGCCACAATTATACGAGTGCTTGGTATTCCCGCTGATGCTGTTCGATTGATTGCAGTTGCACTACTCATTATATTCGGAATTAGTTTAATCTTTCCTTCACTTTGGCAAACAGTACAGGTTGCTATTGAGAAATACTGGCATTTTCAACCCAAAAGACAAGAGGAGGGATTTTTTGGAGGTTTCCTCACAGGTGTTAGCTTAGGAATTGTTTGGACACCCTGTATTGGTCCTATTGTCGCAACAGTTGCAACTCTAGCAGCAGTTAGTTCTTTTTCTTTTTCTGCAGTATTAATTGCCGTCGCTTATGCAATAGGTACTGGAATTCCTCTCTATTATATTGCAAAAAGTGGAAGTAACTTTTCAAGCAAGTTTGGTTTTGTAAAAAAAGAAAATCAAAAAATTAGACAAGTATTTGGGCTTATTGTACTTACCTCCGCATTGTTTATTTGGACGGGTGCCGATAGAGCATTGCAATCTTGGACCTTGACCAATCTTCCAGAGAGCTGGACAAGACTACCCACTGCCTTTGAAGAACAATTCGACTTAGATTCCAGTATTGAAGAATTAAATAGAAACAAAAAGTAAAAATAAAAAATTCATACAACATGATCAAAGATTTTAAAGTAAAAAAAATATTATTCATATTTTGGGTTCTAGTAATTAGCATTTCTTTGTATAGATTGTTCACACTTGGTATCACTTTAAGTGAATATCCATCATTTATAGCAGAGAAAGTAGCTTCATTTGGAGTTTTGGCTCCTGTATTCTTCATTTTACTATTTGCTATTCGCCCCCTCATTTTTTTCCCAGCGACACTACTTAGCCTATCGGCAGGAGCTTTATTTGGACCAGTCAAAGCAATATTTATTTTAATTATTGCTGAGAATTTGAGCTCACTTATCTCCTATACTGTTGGTAAATATTTCGGAAAATCAATAATTGATACGCTAGATAAAAATAATATTTTCATTCACAAATTTGAAAAATATTTTCATCAAAATGGATTTATTTCCATTTTGATGTTACGACTTCTGTATGCACCATTTGATTTAGTCGGATACTTCGCAGGAGCAAGCGTAATTTCATATAAAGATTTTGCGTTAGCAACATTTGTCGGTATAGTACCGGGGCTTATCACAGCAGCTTTTTTAGGTGGATCTGTATATAGCCCCTCCAACTTGCTTATTTCTGGATTCTTTTTCATGTTTGGATTAGCAGTATCTAAATTTATTAAGAAAAATAATACATATGTCACAAAAAATAATTGAATATGATTACCTCGTTATTGGTGCAGGCTCAGGAGGGTTATTAGTTGCAGTGGGATTACAAAAACTTGGTAAAGATGTTGCGGTAGTTTCAAAAAATATTGGCGGTGACTGCACGCACTATGGATGTGTGCCTTCGAAAACGCTCCTTCATATAGCAAAAGAATACCATCAATCATGCGACCCTATAGCAAAAGAAAAAATCAAGAAAAACGCATTAAAAGAAGTTGCTAAAAAAGTGAATTTTTTTGCACAAGAAGAGAAAGATTTGATTAAAGAAGAAAGATACATTAATGGTTCAGCAGGCTTTATTGATCAGAGCACGGTAAAAGTTAAGAATGGTGATGAGAGACAGCATGTACGTTTTAAGAAAAAATGCATTATTGCAACAGGTAGTAAGCCACGAAAAATCACAATAAAAGGTATACCTTCTGAAAAATTAATTACAAATGAGGATTTTTTCTATTTAGTATCCCTTCCTGCTTCTATTACTATCTTGGGAGGTGGACCGATCGGAGCTGAGTTGGCAACTGCCTGTGCTCATCTTGGGATAACAACCTATTTGGTCTCCAATAGTTATTTGGCAAAGGAGCCGGAAGTAATCGCCCAGCGAAGCCTTGAATCTCTCAAGAAAATTGGCGTTAAGTATCATCCGGCACGACCAATAGAGCTAAAAGATACAGTGCTCACTTTAGACAATAACACAAATATCCCTGAAACAGAATTCTATCTCTCAGCTGTAGGAAGAGTACCGAACACTGAACTTGATTTAGAAAAGGCAGATGTTGCGTATGATAATACGGGAATAAATATTGACCGCAATCTAATTACAAGTAATAGAAATATCTTTGCAATTGGCGACTGCACGCAAAGTCCTCAATTTACTCACTTGGCAGCCAATCAGGGAAAGTTTGTTATAAAAAAAATTGCAGTGCCATTTGCTCAGAACAGGCAGCGTTCTTTACCAAGGGTGACATTTACATCCCCGTCAATTTCGAGCACTGGAGAACTGGAGAAGACGGCTAATTCTCGTCTGTTTGAGCTTGATTTATCTCGTACAGATAAAGGTAGGACACATTATGATAGGAATTCTTATGGTGTGGTGAATATTGATGTAACAAGTGGACGTGTCATAGGAGCTTCATTATTTGGCGATTTTGGAGAGGATTTGATTAACCTGTTTACTTTGTTGATTGATGAGAAAATTCCTGTTTTAACCATGACAGATTTTATTACGCCATATCCTACCTACGCAAACATCATGCATAATCTTTCCCTAGATTTTTTAACTTATTTAGCCAGCAATTGGAAAAACCATCCAGTTGGTTCAGTACTGCAACTTATTAAATATGCCATCAAATAACCGACTTGTACCAAAACAAACTGCACCGGATTTTACAGTTACAGATATTCAGGGTAAAGAATGGTCGTTGTCAGACTATAAAGGCAAAAAAGTAATGCTATCTTTTTATAGATATGCATCATGTTCTTTTTGCAATTTGAGAATTGCTGAACTAATAAAAGTGTATCCAGAACTTTCAAAAGATATCGAATTTTTGGCTTTTTTCCAATCTCCAACAGAGAAAATCCTTTCCTATGCAGGAAGCCAGAAACCGCCATTCCCCATTTTTCCTGATCCAGAACGAAAAGTCTACGAGATTTATCAGGTCAATGAATCTTCAAAAATGAAATTTGTTTTTGGACTTACCAATATTTTAAAACTTGTAAATGCATTTTCAAATGGTTTTATTAAGGGTAAAAAAGATGGTGATCTATACTCTATACCAGCTGACTTTCTAATCAATGTAGACCAAACTATTCATACCGCATATTACGGTAGGGATATATCAGACCACATTTCTGTATCTGCTATACAACAATTCACTAACGAATAAAAAAGAAGGGAAGCATATGAATGCTAAATCAAATACAATATTATTTTACGGTACACCCTACTGTCCAGACTGCATTCGATCAAAAGCATTTTTGGATTTATTAGGTTGTGAGTACAGATATATTAATATTGCAGAAGATCCTTCCGCTGCAGAAAAAGTTGTTGAAATTAACAATGGGTTTCAGTCTATACCGACTATACAATTTCCAGACGGAACTGTTCTGGTTGAGCCCACAAATGAAGAGTTAAATCAGACTATTAGTAAATTAGAGAATGAAAATTATATTATTCATCGCAAACACTAATAACCTAAATCTAAATTATTTGCTTATTTAGCATGCTTTTTTTAGCTGTCGAAAAAATTCCTAAGTTGCTATTACTTTTAAATTTTGTTCTATTTTATTATCCACCTTATCATGCGCAATTATATGCGCTGTTATTTGCATTCCTTGCAAAAATTTTATTGCATTTTCTCTGGTGGCTTCTTCTTTTCCCTTGTTTGTTTCAAGGTAATTGATAGCTTTTTGAATATCTGCTTCTGTTATATCTGAAGTTTGTTTTTCATAGATGGTCTTATTATATCAAAATACTACTTATAACTTGAGAAATTCAAGCATTTCTTGAGCATGGTTACCTCCTTCCAATCTTCTCATAATTTCTTTACTTTTGGAGTAGGACAATATATTAAGACTGCCTTCCCACAGAATGGCTTTATCTATAACCGCTAGTTTTCTATGATGAAAGCCTGTCTGAAGTTGCACATCAACTCCTAAATCTTTGCATACTAATATTTCATTAGTAGCTTGATGACGAAACAATTCATTTTCATGTTCACTCGGATCTCGAGTAACTATCTTAATCTTAATTTTATTAT
>PCSU01000083.1 GCA_002771355.1 candidate division WWE3 bacterium CG22_combo_CG10-13_8_21_14_all_39_12
GACCTAATTCCTCTCGAATGCGCGTAAATAGACGACTACTCATACCAGAACCAAGCACTGTGTTTAATACATCAAGACTGTATCGTCGATCATCAAAACGACCAAACGTCGTGTATCCCAAGCATAGATGAGACTGAGCCGTTTCACTTTTCACCGTAAACACACGTGGACCAACAGGAGCAGATTCAAATTTTGAAGGTCCATCAGTATTACTCGTGGTGCTCTCACCATAGGTATCGGTGATATGCTTCTCAAGTTGGGACAAATCCCCTCCTCCGGAAACCACCACAATAGTTCTATTAGGTGTGTAATTTGTTTCCACATATTTAATCATTTGTTCCCGTGTGAAGGAAGATACGTTCTCTTTAGTTCCAATAATTCGTCGTCCAATCGCATGACCATCCCACACGAACTCCACATATTCAGACATTATTTTTTGCATAGGATTGTCTTCGTACATATTGATCTCTTCAATTACATTCCCACGTTCAATCTCAAGATCATCTTTGGGAAATGTCATGTGCTGTGAGATATCGAGAATTACGTCGAGGACATTTTGGGCGAATTCAGGAGCTGATTTTGCCCAGTAGTAGGTATATTCGTGACCAGTAGCAGCATTAGTAATTCCACCAATCGACTCAATATCGTTAATGATTTGATTACGTTTTGAACGTTTGGTGGTGCCTTTAAAAACGTTGTGTTCTATAAAGTGTGAAATTCCCGACTCTTCGTCGGTTTCAAATCGTGACCCAACGCCAACAATAACCATAACAGTGGTTGAAGGAGATTCAGGCTTGGGAATAGAAATTATGCGAAGTCCATTAGGCAGAGTTGTTTTGTTAAACGCAGACATCTAATCGATTATAACATCGATTCCTGATTATAGTAGAGACGTTTTGTAGTCCAAACCTAGACCTTCAAGGTCTAGGTGAACTTAAGGTCTAGGTTTGATTTCGTGGAATACGCTATAATCAAGTTTATGCCGGGGTGATGGAATTGGTAGACATGCGGGACTCAAAATCCCGTGCCCTTTAAAGGCGTGGGGGTTCGATTCCCCCCTCCGGCACCATAAAACTGCGTTAGCAGTTTTTCTTGAGTTTACAGTAGTAAACTCTACTTCCCTGATTTCCAAAATCGAACCGAATAACTAGTTTGTTATTCGCGAACTCGATTCCCTGCCTATTGGCAGAACCCCTCCGGCACCACGCAAAAATCTTAGTGAATGTGAGCCTTAGGCGAAACATGAACTTAGAGTTTGCAGTGTCGCGCGATGTTGTATCCAACATTTTGCGCGAATTCACCCCTTCCTACTCAAGATTCGCGTGGCACAGCCATTACATTGCGGTAGCAATGTTTAGGAGTATTTGAGTACAAAACTCCATATTACCGACAGCTGTTTTAGCAGTTTTTTTGAGCTTACTACGCGTACACTACCCAAACCCTCTCGACACTATGGGGCTAATGTGGTATAATTGTCGCACTTACGCTGTCTCGCGCATTAATAACCTAGAAAGGAAAAAACCATGATTAGATCGGTAGTTAGCTGTATAGTTTTTGCTGGAGTTGCAAGTTTTGGACTCCAGGTGGCTGCCTTTTTTGGAGCGAACACCGGGGAAATCCTTGGTGATTTTATGCTCCAAGTGCTCCAAGTAATCGGTGGTCTTTTTACCGGCCAGGGAATTCCATCAGGCTACTTTGCCGATGCCATCAGTTCGAACCTGATGGGAATTGGCATTGGTTTTGGAATAATCCTCAGCGCATTAGCCGTTGGGGCATTTATTTTCAACGAACTCAAGTAAAGGAGAAAACGAAATGTCTCAAACCGAAACGTACGATCGATTTTCACTTCTCTCAGCAATCGTTGGGGTACTTGCCGTGATTTTGGGACTCTCCTTTGCGTATGTCGCGACAAACATGGCAGGAGAAACACTGGTTCTCTTGCCATGGCAAGAAATTGTCAAGATGACTGTAATCAGCCTATTCTATGCGGGCATTGGACTGGGAATAATTTCCCTCATCATCAACAGAAAAAACGACTATTTGGTATTCGTAACCTATATGGGTATGCTCACGGCACCATTGTCAGCGGGAATCGGCCTCCTGGTCTGCTGGCTAGTATCGGCATTTTTCCCGTTTTAGCCTCTCCTTCCTTCTCAATCAAACAAAAAACCCGGCGCCATGTGACGTCGGGTTTTTTACTGCCCAAAATCCAACCAATCTCATCAAAAACCTGTATTTAAGTACCTAAATTTGCTGTTCTATAAGCAATGTCAACTCTGGATGTTGCCCGTCACCGGTAGATTGTAGATTGTAGATTGTAGATTGTAGATTGTAGATTGTAGATTGTAGATTGTAGAAGATGGTGCGTTGTGATAGAAACCCTGTCAACCATTAATTTTACCAAATCTTACATTTCTAATCACAAGTTACCAGTTACTAATTACACTTTACCCCTCCTGCCTTTTCTTCTCCATACTATAAAACCGTGTTTGTTCACCTTTAAAGATAAGATCAATTTCCCCGGTCGCGCCGTTTCGGTTTTTAGCTATCGTTAGTTTTACGTGATCAGGCCGCTGCTTTTCTTCATCAAGTGGGCGCCATAAAAACATGGCTACATCAGCATCTTGCTCAATAGAACCACTATCCCTAAGGTCTGATAATTGTGGTCGTTGCTCCCCTCTTTGCTCCACCCCACGAGAAAGTTGTGATAGCGCCAACACTGGACATTTAAGCTCTCTAGCAATATTTTTTAACCCTTGAGAAATTTCGGCGACTTCTTGTACTCGATTCGTTAGATTTCGACTGACAGCAAGCTGTAAATAGTCAACCACAATTAACTTTACCCCGTGCTCCAACTGAAGCCGACGAGCTTTTGTTCGCATCTCTGAAATACTTATTCCCGGCGTATCATCAATATAAAAAGGCGCCTCAGCCAAAATTCCCATACTTTCGCCTAATTTACCAAAATCTTCTTCATTTAAATTTCCGGTTGTTATTTTCCATGAATCCACACCCGACTGGCTCGCCAACAACCGATTAACAAGCTCGTCTCGAGACATTTCAAGTGAGAAAAACCCCACTGGAACTTTTTGGTGAACTGCTGCATACTGACTTATGTTTAAAGCTAGTGAAGATTTTCCAACCGATGGACGAGCAGCCAATATGATAAGGCTTGAATCCTGAAGTCCTGATAATTTAGTATCAATATCTCTAAACCCCGTTGGAACACCACGGACTCCAGTTTTGTTCTTTTTTAACTCCTCAAGTTTGTCAAAGCTTTCCATAAGCGTATCACGAATTGGCACAAAGGTTCGACTTAAATTCTCTTGACTAATTCCAAAAATTGCCTGCTCAGTTTCTTGTAATAGTTCACGTATTGACTTTGCTGTTTCATACGAATCTTTTGTCATTTCACTCGCCGTTGAAATAAGAGTTCGACGAATCGCGTTTTCTTTAACAATTTCCGTATAACTTTCAATATTCGCCGACGAAGGCACCGCATTAACCAAGTCAGCCAAATACGCCTCGCC
The DNA here is from genome assembly GCA_002771355.1 of candidate division WWE3 bacterium CG22_combo_CG10-13_8_21_14_all_39_12. Lineage (GTDB taxonomy): Bacteria > Patescibacteriota > 4484-211 > 4484-211. Next base: position 3,531 of record PCSU01000083.1, read on the forward strand.
ACCAACCCCATCAAGATCTTTTGATTCCTTGAGTTCGTTTGCAACAGTTAAAACATCTGCTGGTTCGCGCCGTTCAAATAACGACATCATTGCTGCAAAGATTTTTTGATGAGAACCTCTATAAAACTGCTCTGGTTTGATTTTATCGCCAATTTTTATAATAGCTTCAGGATCAATAAGTAACGCTCCTAAAACAGCCTGCTCTGCCTCAATATTTTGTGGTGGAAGTTTGGGATCGGTTGCCATTACGCGTATTGTAGCACTCTTGAAATCTAGAAATAATACGGAGCGATTACCCGCTTACTACACGCTCACTATACTGACCAGTTTCAGTATTTACCTTTATAATATCGCCTACTTTAATGAAAAACGGAGTGTTTACTACAGCGCCTGATTTAATGGTAACAGGTTTGGTACTACCTGCCGATGAGTCACCTTTATCGTTTGGTGGAGCTTCAACTACTTCGGCCTCAATAGTATTCGGAAGTGAGATCTCGTAAACCTGGGCCTTTTCAATATTCTCAGAACTAAGCAATGCTTTTACCATGAGACCTGAAACTAAAAAACCTCGTTTAGTAGAATCCACTACATCCTCTTGTAGAGTAAACCTCTTTTTTGTCTCAGGATCCGAGAATGTCAACTCGCCCTTACGTTGATCATGATATACAAACTCGAGTGACACCGTAACTGTTGAACCTTCCTGAACACTTTCGCCACTTTTAAATGAAAATTCTTGGGTATTACCCGTTGCAACATTTTTAGCCTTAACATTAACAATACCTTTTGCACGGGCGGTTTTATGGCGTCTAAATTCAACCACCTGAAACGTTGAACCGTTTTGTTCAAAAACTACACCTTGTCGTAAGCTATTTGCATCAATCATAGTGTGACTATTGTACCAAAAGAAGACTAGGTGAGATTCTAAAATCGAACGGAACGCAAAGTCTTGCGTTCCTGTAGAGTTAAGTGGCTCAAGGGAAAATGCTTGTTGAAATCACAAAAAATTCTAACTATCAACGGATCACTGAATCTTGAACTCGCCTGTCCTCCGGGATAGGGGGGTTTCAGAATCCAAAAACAAAGATGCTAATTAAATTCAGCATGACACTACCCCTCTTTCATTATGTTTGAGAGTCAACGTTACAATAACAACCATGACGATTAATTCAATCCTTTCAACAACCCAACTTCCTCCTCTTAATATACGCGTTTTGCTCTCAGTAATTATAGGTAAAGATGCTTCATATCTTGTTGCTCGTCCAGAACACGAACTGAGCGAAAATGAAACGCAGAAATGGGAAACCTGGTCAAGGCGTGCCCAAAGCGGTGAACCAATTGCATACATAGTAAACAAACAGGAATTTTATGGGTACGACTTTTACGTAGATAATCGAGTTCTTATTCCCAGACCTGAAACCGAAGAACTCATCGACAAAGCAAAAGTATGGATACAAAATCACCCTCATCGTAATAAAATTTCAATCCTTGAGCTTGGAACCGGTTCTGGAGCAGTAACCATTGCACTAGTACAAGAGGTTTTAAAGCTAAACCTTACTAAAAAGCATTCGTTTAATTTCATCGCCACCGACGTTTCGCCTGATGCACTCAATGTTGCAAAGAAAAATGCAGCGTCACACGGGGTTTTCAATCACATCACGTTTCTTCAGGGAAATCTTTTTGAACCCGTTTCAAGTATAAAATTTGACATTATTCTTGCAAACCTACCATATGTGCCAACTGAAGAATCTCAAACAAATCGCTTTGAACCACAACTCGCACTTGATGGTGGAAACAATGGCACAAAAATCAATGAACAATTATTAACCAAATACAGCTCTCACCTAAACGAAGGTGGAATTCTTATCTATGAAAAGTACAACGGATCAATAGAGAATCTCACTTGAAAACTGTGATACCATAATAAACGATATGACGATTAAAAATACAAAATCAAAAGGATTTACCATTTCAACAAATGGCACTGAAGTTGTTTTACAGGAAGGCAAGATTGACATTTTTCGTGAAAAAGAAGATGGTACATCCAAGCCCTACACCGTCATGCAAACAGGTGAATACGATGTAGGTCATATTGGAATTCAAGTGAATAAAATTCCTAATAATGATGATAACGAATCGCTTGCATTTATATTGTTTGCTGATGAAATTACTGTTGGATACTTCCCTACCCCTCCCGAAGCATTATCAGAAAAAGCTATTGAAAAATATGACATGATTGATGTTCTTCTTATACCGGGTAACCGTTCAGCTCTAATTGATAAACTTGCTCCAGGTATTGTTATTCCCTTATCTGATAACGAAGTAATGGCAAAGTCTCTCGGGTCAGAACTTCCTGAAGTAAAAGCATCCCTTACCCTCAATTCAGCTGATCAACTTCCCGAAGAGCTCGAACTTATAAACCTCGGTTAAATTTCAATATCTTTATAAGAGTAACCTCTTTTTCGCCAATCGTATTTCATACAAATGGGTACAGAAATGCTACAATCCTCATATGGATGCAACAGCACAACTTGAAGAACAAATAAAAAAACTTGAGTTACGTATTAAGGAAAATGAAGAACTCGCCCTAGCTGAACCTGAAATGGCAGAACTTGCTACACAAGAAATAGAAAACCTCATTGCCCAAAAAACAGCATTAGAGCAAAGCATTCTAGCAATGTCTGGCGACTTTGAAGACAGTGAGGATGCTGGCGATCTTGAAGACGCAGAACAAAGTAAAATAGCAATTGTAGAGATCAGATCTGCAGCTGGTGGTGATGAGGCCGGTTTATTTGCTTCTGAACTTTATCGTATGTATGTTCGCTTTGCTGAAACGCAAAACTGGAAAATATCCCAATTGTCGTTATCGGAAGGTGGGATAGGTAATATAAAGTTAGTTTCATTTGAAATTAAAGGTACAGATAACAATCCTGCATATCCACTCTTACAATATGAATCTGGGGTTCATCGTGTGCAACGAGTTCCTTCAACTGAAAGCTCGGGGCGTGTACACACTTCAACAGTAACAGTTGCCGTTTTTCCAAAAGTCTCACCAAAGGCAGTTGATATTCAACCACAAGACTTGAAAATCGATGTGTTTAGATCAAGCGGTCCTGGTGGACAATCAGTTAACACTACCGACTCTGCCGTTAGAATCACTCACATTCCAACAGGCGTAGTTGTGAGTATGCAAGATGAAAAATCCCAACATAAAAACAAAGAAAAGGCTATGAATGTACTTGCAAGTCGTTTATATGACATGCTTAAGCTTCAACAAAAAGAAAAAGTTGATGACTTAAGATCTGATCAAATCGGAGGTGGGCAAAGAAGTGAAAAAATCCGAACGTATAATTTTCCCCAAGATCGCATTACTGACCATAGAATAAAGAAAAATTGGCATGGTATTGAGCGCATTATGGGTGGAGAGCTTTCAAACCTACTGTCTGATGTGCGAGAAGGTCTAGAGTTGTAAATCAGTAATCAGTAATCAGTAATCAGTAATCAGTAATCAGTAATCAGTAATCAGTAATCAGTAATCAGTAA
>PCSU01000050.1 GCA_002771355.1 candidate division WWE3 bacterium CG22_combo_CG10-13_8_21_14_all_39_12
GTAGAAGTCTAGATTGTACCCAAACTAGCGCACTGCGGGGAGTACTTCACTGTTACAACTCAACCTCAATCAAAAATTTTCGTTTTTCAATACTAAAGCGGGTTTGTGGGAGAGTAATGATAATTATGGTTCCTCCCACCCCTTGAACTGCTTCCACATAATGTTCAAAACCATACTTGAGGTGAAATCGCCAGCAGTTGTGATGACCTTGTGCAACATCGCCACCAGCTTGGTGAATAAAATCTGCAAGTTCCATTTGGCCAGAAACAGTTTGTTTGAAATGGTTAACCAATTCACGTGCACTAGTTGGTGGATCTATGAAATCGTATTCAGCGATCAGGAGATGGCTGGATTTCATATCCTTGATCTCTTTCAAAGCTCTGGCTAGGTCCGGCGTGTGGTGAAGACTAAAATGTGCACACACTATGTCGGCATGTGCGGGTAATTCTGTAGTAAATACGTACCGGTAGTTTTGCCTTTTGCTATTGAGATTCTATGCATCCAGAAGCGATCCTTGGTAAGGTTTGGATTTAGATGTGGATCGTATCCAACAAACACAAATGTGTGTTGTGGAAACGTATGGGCAACTTGGCTGATCATTGTCAGGAGAGATGCTTGTCCGGTACCGTAATCGACAATGGAAATCGGACGTTTTGGCTCAAATGTTTTGCAAAGGGCTACAACTATCTGGGTTATGTCTGTGCTGATAAATCCCCTAGAAGTTTGTACTAAATATTGGTGTGATGGCACACGGAACCTCCTTAACTAAAGTAAATGTGCTGATAAATTAGGCAGGATTGGACTATACCACAAAAGTGTTCTGTTTCGTAAGAAAATCGAATTAACTCTCCGTCTTGCAATGATCTGTATCAAGTCAAGGAAATTGTTGTTGTAATTAAAACATACGCAAGTGTTGCGGCACCAAGAAACTTTCTCCAAAGATTTACACCAGAAGTTATCTCTAAATACGACCAGTATAAAAGTGACGTGCGGAGTCCCCACATGCTTATTATGTGGATAGATGCGTTTGGAATAAACCCGATTACAAAAAATGCTATTACCACAAGAAGTGGTGTGTTTGGTGTTTGAGCAATCACTACCTGACCATTAGAATCTTTAAAAAAATTTGAGATATTTATGACACTATCATATCAGGTATCACTGTGCACTAGGTTTAAACATGAGATTATGAGCTTTTGTTTGGTTTTGGTTTCCCAAAGTCTGAAATGGGTAGGTCAAGAGGTAGGCTAAATGAAAAGACCGAACCCTTTCCTTCTCCTTCGCTTTCAACCCAAATAGTACCCTTATGAAGAGCAACAATTGCTCGAGCTATATAGAGGCCAAGTCCAGTACCTTTAGACCCCATTTCTAGAGTTCCCCAGACCCTGAAAAACTTTTCAAACATATGAGGTAAAGCGGTACTCGGGATTCCTTGGCCATCGTCTTTTATGCTTGTTGTGATCATTTCTTTAATGTCGTCATAGTGGATATTGATGAATACTTTTCCTTTAGGGGAGTATTTAATTGCATTTGATAGTAGATTGTTTATTACTTCATTAATACGCAGGGCGTCCACATTGACTTGGGGTATCGTTGTTGTTGGCATATTAAAATGAATTGTCACCTCAGCCTCTTTTGCCAGAGTTTCATGGTTTTTTATGGCGTTATTTACCAGTGCAACCCAATCTGTTGAAACAATATTGAGGTTGTAGGTACCTTTTTCAATGCGTGATGCTGAAAGAAGGTTTTCCATAAGTCCTGTAAGTTGTAGCGTTGCAGAATCAATGCGATTCAGAAATGTTGTTTGTTGTTCCGATAAAGATTCCTGAATTTCTTCTCGAAGAGCTTCTACGTAGCCACGGATCGCTGTAAGAGGGGTACGTAGTTCATGGGCTGCCATTGAAACAAAATCAAGTTTCATTTTCTCAAGTTCTTGCTCTTCGGTAAGATCTTGCATTACAATAATGCCAGCCATGTTAACTTTTGAGCCCTCTTTGATTGCCGAACTTGTGACATTTGCAAGTATTGTTTGGGCATTTATAGTAAGTTGAATTCTCCGGTGTTGGGCAATAATTGTGTCCTTAAGAATGGTTCCGGATTGAATGAGAGATTTTATTGGAATTTCTGTTCCTTCAGTATCAATATGCATAATTTCAGATATGTTTTTACCAATAACATCTGACCCATTTGTAAAGTTCTTAAATGCCTTATTTGCTAGAACAATTTTTTGGTCAAAATCTACCGCAACAATAAGATCGGTAATTGATTCAGTAATGACTGCAAGTTTGTTTCGCTCAGCCTCTACATGGAGTAGTTCTTTTATGGGTGACAGGTCGGTTACGACAAGAATATATCCTTGAACCCTACCATCACTGTTTTTGTGAGACGATGCAGAAATTTTTACGGGTAACAGACCACCTTTATGAGTAACAAGTTCATATTCATGTCCTGTAATTGATAATGTATCAAGTCCGTGTATGGTTTGAGAGACAAACGAGTCCCACTGCATAGGCATGATTTGCTTTAGTGGTGTACCAGTTAAATCTCGCAGTGAATATCCTAAGACTTCTTTTACGGGACCTTTTACAGTTTCGATGTAGTAATCTATATTAAGAACAATTACGACCTCCGACATTGCATCAACAATATTTTCTACATAGGCAGCAGGGTTTGAGGTAAAAAGTTTTTTGTTCATGAGGTTAAATGAGAATACGATTCCCATAATCCACACTGCAATCATTCCATCAGGAATAATGGGAACGCCAACGACCTTAGGGAATATTACAAATACGCTTGTATCAAATATTGTTTGGGCTAACAATGCTCCCGCAAAAATGTATGATTGTTTTTTTCTGATTGGGTCTTTAACTTTTCTACCATGTAATGTGAAAAGTACAATTGATAATATAACGGCAAACTGAATAAATCCTACATACACAGGTTCATATAAGGGTCCGTAAGGGAATGACCATACCTGCCAAATGAATCCTGATAGAAATAGATGCTCGATACTGTGTGATGTTACTTCGTTAGTAAAAATTAGAAAAAAGGTAAGAATTATAGGGGGAATAAATAAAGCCATGCGTTTATAGAAAGCATCTATAAACCATGTTCGACCAGTATATGAAAATACGAACCCCATAAGAGGAGCAAATGAAAAAATATTTCCAATCTGAAAGAGAAGGTAAAACGTTAACGTATCTCTGGGGTTTGCACTTGTTACTGAAAGGAAATCAAATATACCAGCAAAAATTTCTACTCCAAGATATGTAATAAACCAGTTATATGAAGATGGTCTTGGTTTCATGGTAATCAGTTTTACGAAAACGAAAATGAATAATAGTAATCCAAGAACAGGGAAAAGAGCTGCACTTCGTAATCCAAACTCAAATACAGTGGTTTCCATATATTCTTTATAGTAAAGATAAATATATAAACTATCAAGGGGAGCTATTTTTTTTGATATAAAACAAAAAACGCTCTTTCGAGCGTTCTTTGCCAGTCATTACTGATTGAGTGAGTAATGTACAAAAAGCACTAGGACCCAGATCCTTTGAGTATTTTTTCGACAGTATCACGTGGTAAAACAGCTGATGCAAGAAGTGCATCACGGACACTTTGACCAGCTTCACTTCCGATTGCGTCAGCGGCAGTTATAACTGAGGTTATTGCTGCTCCTGCAGCTTGTGTTGAATCAACTCCAACGCTTTCTGCGGCTTTAATTGTACCTCGAACGGTTCCAACAGCAACTTCACCAAGGTTCTGTCCAAGATTACTAGATTCTTTGATGAGAGAAGATGCAGTGTGGCTTATTGCGTCAATAACATCTCCACCTGTTTCAGAAATTCCACTGACAACTCCTTGAATTGTTCCTGCTGAAATGTCGATGAGGCTTGCTCCAACTGAACTAACGCTGCTTAATGCACCAGTAACAACTCCTGTAACAGAATCCATCCCAGTACTTGCAACGTCTTTCGTATCAACGAAAAGTCCTTTTACCTGATCACGAACAGTTTCTCGTACAGCATCAGCGATATCGTCTACACCTTTAACAGCAGCGACAATAGCATTGGTGGTTTCTTCAATAATTTGTGTAAGCATAAAAATCACCTCCTTTGTTCCAATTATGTACATTAAGTGTAACAGAAATTATTGTAAAGATAATTTTTTCCACCTGTTGTAAGAGAGAAGTTTTTTCGTGATACAGTTTAAAGTAATGAAACGAATAATAACCAGTTTAGTTTTACTTGGAATCATTTCAGTTTTGTTTGTGAGATTTGTGGTGGACAAAAATTCAGGAGTGTCAGATGACGTACAGTTGGTACCAATGCAGTACTATACGGAAATTGATTCAATAGAACTTAATCGCAAAATAAATTCTCAAGAAGACTATGTTTTGATTGATACCAGAACCAAGGAAGAGTACGATGCGGGACATATCCCAACAGCAATTAACATTCCGTATGATCATATTGATGAGCTGACAAGTTATCCGTTTGAGGACAAACCACTAATAGTTTATTGCACGCTTAGTTCATGGAGAGCTCCGTATGCTGCATATTCACTTTCAAAAAGCGGTAAAGAAAATGTGATTCTCCTTAAAGGTGGTATTCATTACTGGGAACAAGACGGTAATAAGATTGTAGCAACAAATGAAACTGATCCTTTGGTTGTGGAAAAACCTACTGATTTATTACCTCAGTCACCGGTAGTTGTTGATAAGACTCTGGCCGATATTGTTTTTACCGCAGAAAAACTTGCAACCCATAATGGTCAAAATGGTAATGCGTCGTATGTTGCATACGAGGGAATTGTTTACGATGTAACCGAAAGTCCTTTATGGGTAAACGGAGTACACAGGCCGGCATTTATAGGAGGTTTTATACAAGTTAAAGCTGGTATGGATCTTACGCCATGGCTTACATTTGCACCCCATGGGGTTGAAAACCTTAAACGTTTTCCTGTTGTGGGTAGTCTAGAATGAAATTCTACTACTATCGTTTCGCATCGAGTTCACGTTTGCGCAAACGGAGGCTTTTAGGTGTGATCTCTAAGAGTTCATCAGATTCTAAAAAGTCAATTGATTGTTCCAAACTAAAAATCGTTGCAGGTTCAAGTTGAATATTCCCATCAGAGGCAGAAGATCTCATGTTTGTTAGTTTTTTGCCTTTACATACATTGATATGAATGTCTTTATCGGTAGCATTTTGGCCAATAATCATTCCTGCATACACTTCAGTTCCTGCTTCAATAAATGTTATTCCTCTTCCCTGTGCAGTCAAAAGACCGTATGCTAATGATTTTCCAGGAGAGTCAGCAATAAGGACACCGGGTCTTAGTTTTGGCAAATCTTTTCCTTTTGGTCTGTACTCAAGCATTTGTGAGTTATAAACAATAGTACCTTTGGTAAGCGTAGCCAAAATATTTCGTAACCCAAGGGTCGTTCGTGTAGGTATGTGAAAAATAAATTCTGTTTCTAGCGGACTAATTGTTTTCATGTGAATCATTTCGCCAAACCGTTTTCCCATTTCTTGGTTTATAGCACCCACATATGCTTCGGGAACTACAATGCTTACTTCTTCAACAGGTTCATGGAGCTTACCGTCAATTTCTTTTGTTATGACCTCTGGTTGTCCTACTTCAAGCTCGAATCCTTCACGTCGTAGCGTTTCTAGTAAAATTGCCAAGTGAAGCTCTCCACGACCTGACACTTTAAGTTTGCCGTTTTCCTTTTTTTCCACGCGCAAACTAAGGTTAGTCTCAAGCTCTCTAAAAAGTCGCTCTTCAATAAGCCTGCCCGTTGTAAAGTCCCCTTCATTACCAGAAAATGGAGAGGTATTTGGCCCCATTTCCATGTGTAGTGTGGGTTCGCTAATAGCAATTGCAGGAAGTGCTGAGGGTTCTGATGGGTCAGTTACTGTGGTACCAATAGTTGCAGTTGGGATTCCTGTGATTGAAATGATGTCTCCTGCGTGTGCATTAGGAACTTCAACTCGTCCTAGTCCTTGGTTTACCATAACCCGTTCAATGGTGAATTTTTTATCAGGAGCTTGGGCAATAATTACCTGCTGTTGTTTTGCAATAGTTCCTTGGTGTATTTTTCCAATAATAATTCTTCCCAAATGTTGATCGTAGCCTAAAGATGAGATAACCATTTTAAATGGTTTGTCAGCAGGGTTTTGTGGGGCTGGTACGAACTCAATAATTTTTTCGAGGAGAGGTAGGGTTGAAGACTCCGATGTTATATCGTCTGGAAGATTGGTCCACACTTTGCCTTCACGACCGTTTGCGTACAAAATAGGAAATTCCAACTGTTCGTCTGTTGTTGCAAGATCAAGGAATAAATCGCCGGTTTTTTCAATAACCATAGGTATTCGGGCATTTTCTTTGTCAATTTTATTGATAACAACAATAACTTTAAGACCAAGTTCAAAAGCTTTTTTAAGAACAAATCTGGTTTGTGGCATGGGGCCTTCTTGCGCATCAATAATTAATACGGCACCATCAGCCATACCAAGCGTTCGTTCAACCTCGCCCGAAAAGTCAGCGTGTCCAGGAGTATCAATGATATTTATTTTTGTACCGTTAAACTCAATAGCACAGTTTTTTGCTGCAATAGTAATTCCACGTTCTTTTTCAAGTTCGTTACTATCCATAATGCGTTCTTCCTTCATTTCGTCCTGATTTGTTCGAAATACGTGTGTTTGTTTGAGGAGCGCATCAATAAGCGTAGTTTTACCGTGGTCAACGTGAGCAATTACTGCCACATTGCGGATAGAGTCGTATTTTATTTGTGTTTCAAGCATAAGAAGGTATTGTACAGCATCAAAGCCAAATTGTATGTATAACTTGGGTTTTATTGATGCGCCACCAGTAAAAGTGTCAATAGTTGAGCAAGACTATTAGTGCTGTCAAACCGATGTAGAAATGTCCTCTTCTTAACGATGTAGAAATGTCCTCTTTTGCGCGTCTGATAATACATACCTT
>PCSU01000068.1 GCA_002771355.1 candidate division WWE3 bacterium CG22_combo_CG10-13_8_21_14_all_39_12
CACTGTCTAGTTTAATGCACTGTCTAGTTTAATGGGTACCTGTCAGTCATCTTCTGGCGGAGGGAGGGGGATTCGAACCCCCGTGTGCTATTCGCACACATGCTTTCCAGGCATGCGCCATAAACCGCTCGGCCATCCCTCCGTATTTAAGTTTCTAAGTGAGTTTTCTCTTGAGCAGCCGTTTTCATCCAGAGAATGCCTTACTTGGCATTCCCGCTCTAACTTTGTAAACAAAGTTCTTCGCCCGCTCGGCCATCCCTCCACTATCGACTTATTTTAACACTCCCTGATTTAATTAGGGGTAGCCCCTGTACAGGGGCTACCCCTAAACAGAAGAACAGGTTAGTCTCTCTTGACACATTATCTTTAAGCCTCTACGATAGCTAGTATATGAGCGAACCGATTAGAGTTGCAATCAATGGATTTGGAAGAATTGGTAGGCAGGCCTTTAAGGCTGCGTTTGGCGTAACGGTTGATTCTCGAATGGTTTTATCTGATCGCATCAAACCCGAAGAAATTGAAATCGTTGCTATTAATGACCTCACTGATCCACGAACTCTTGCCCACTTACTTCGTTATGACAGTGTTTATGGTCGGTACCGTAAAGAGATCCTTATAGAGCACAACCATGAAGTTATAGATTGGGAAGGGCATACAAGTGGAGACGACCATGAAATTGATATGACCGAAGGGCCAACATTCCTCATAATCAACGGCAGGCGTGTACAAGTATTCTCACAAAAAGATCCAGAACAGCTTCCATGGGCTGACCTTAATGTAGACGTTGTGCTCGAATCAACCGGATTTTTCACTAAATATGAAGATGCTAAAAAACATCTTAAGGCTGGTGCCAAAAAGGTTATCATTTCAGCTCCTGCAAAGGGTGATGAAGGCACTGATGGCCGTACGTTGGTATTTGGTACGGAAGAAACTGAAAAGGGCTTTGGGACGCACGATGTGGTCTCAAATGGCTCATGCACAACCAACTGTATTTCACCTGTAATTCAGGTACTTACCAGCAGATTTGGAATCGAAAAGTCACTGATGACTACTATTCATGGGTATACCTCAACTCAAAATCTTATTGACGGACCAAATAAGGATTTACGTCGTGGACGTGCTGCAGCGGAAAATATTATTCCGGCAAGAACGGGAGCTGCAATTGCAACTACTCATGTTATCCCATCACTGCAAGGAAAGTTTGATGGCATCGCAATGCGTGTTCCTGTTCCTGTAGGCTCAATTTCTGATATAACCGCAATCTTAAGTAAAGATGTAACGGTTGAAGAGGTAAACGAGACCCTTGTTGAAATGAGTCGACATCCGCTTTATAAAGGTGTTTTGGTAACAACTACCGAACCGATTGTGTCATCCGATATTATTGGAAACCCAGCAAGTAGTATTGTGGACTTGGAGTTTACCAAGGTGGTAGGTGGAAACATGGTTAAGGTTTTGGCTTGGTACGATAACGAATGGGGTTATTCAAATCGTTTAATTGAAATGGCAATTGAGGTCGGAAAGAATATTTCGTAGACTACTGTCATGTTAGTAATTGCCAACTGGAAATTAAACCACAATCTTACAAGCGCTAGTGATTGGTTTGATGATTTTTTTGACGAATATGAAGAGTCATCACGTGCTAGGGTTGCGATAGCTCCGTCATTTACCGAAATTCCCATTTCCTCACAAATTATTGAAGATGAAAAAAGTGGACTGTTACTGTATTCACAAGATATATCTGCCTTTACGGATGGTAAATATACCGGTGAGGTTAGTGCAGGGCAGCTAGTTGAGTATGGTGTTTCTGGAGCGATTATTGGCCATAGTGAGCGTCGAGAGTTCCAAAGAGAAACAAACGAAGATGTAGCCAATAAGGTACAACAAGCTCTTTCAGTCGGAATAACGCCTGTCGTTGCATTTAGTAAGATTGAACAAATTAAGCATTTGTCTGATTTAGTAAGTTTAAATAACATTCATGTGGCATATGAACCTCTCGAGGCAATTGGGAGTGGAGATCCTGCTGATCCTCAGGTTATTGAAGAGGTGTTAACGATTGTTGATCAGCAATTTTCGCCGTTGTCGTGCATTTACGGAGGTAGTGTATCAGCAGAGTCTGTATCACCATTACTAGAAATAGATATCGTTTCGGGATTTTTAGTAGGGACAGCGTGTGTGGATGTTCAGGATTTTCTTGAATTACTAGGTGAAATTGAATAATGTAAATTCCTTTTTCCATAGAATAAATTTTCTAGTATAATCATTGAGTCTCATGAAAAGATATAAAGACTTTAATCACCAAAAATATAATAAAAAACCTATACGTGGGAAAAAGAATCCATTTTCATTCTTAAGTCAGCGGTCGATTGTTGTTATTGGAAGTATTGCTGTTTTATTGTTTTCAATTAAGATTTTTGCTCAACCAATCTCATCGGCTTTGGCAGGACTTCTTAAAGAGTCGTCAAGCTCTGTTGCACTAATATTAAACCAAAAAGATCTCAAACAAACAGATAATATTACGACTGTTTTACTTTTGGGTGTTGATCAGCGTGAAGAAGGTCAAACATCGTTAACCGATACCATCATGCTCGCTAACTATAATCACACTACTAAAGAGATAACTATGGTTTCTGCACCTAGAGATCTTTGGGTCACTGTTCCTGCCTTTGGTGAGGTTTATGAACACGGAACAAAAATTAATGCAGTTTATTCTTTGGGTGATGTGTATGAGTACTCATCCGATGGTTCTCAAGGTGAGTGGGATGGTGGCATTGGCCTTTTAACTAAGGTGTTAGAAGAGAATATTGGGATACCGATTCACTATTTTGCCTTAGTTAACTTTAAAGGGTTCATAAATATTGTAGATGCAGTTGGTGGGATTGATATGTATGTAGAAAATGCATTTACGGATTATGAGTATCCCAAAACAGGATACGAGAATGCACCATGGAATACACGTTGGGAAGTCGTTACATTTGAGCAAGGGTGGCAACGCATGGATGGTGAAACTGCATTAAAGTATGCTAGGAGCAGGCATGCATATGGACCTCAGGGGTCAGACTTTGCTCGTGCAGCACGCCAACAGGCAGTGATTATTGCCCTTAAGGATAAGGTATTATCGACCGAAACATTGTTTAATTTAAATACCTTAAGACAACTGTTTACAACCTTGTCGTCAGAATTTGCCTCAAGTATTGGAATTACGGAGTTACCAACGTTTTATAACTTATATAACCAAATAGGAGATTTTAGTAATATTACCTCGATTGTACTTACGAATGATCCATCTCAAGAGGGTGGTTTGTTGTACCAACCATCGCCAGAGGACTATGGTGGTGCATTTGCCCTCATACCAACCAATGGTTGGGACGAAATTCGCACGTTTGTACACGATGCGATTCACACAGAAAACAGAAATGAGACGGAGAGTGTTACACAGTAACCTAAAGGCATTTCATGAAGTTATTTGTTTACGGCTCTGACTACTATCTCGCAAAAGAATATATTTCAAGTAAGACTAATGAAGAGGAAGACGTTAGGTATAATTCATCATTGTCTGAAGCTAAAAACGCGTTAGAGCAATTGTCACAAAAATCATTGTTTGGAGATAGTGCAATACAAGTTTTTTACGATATTTCTGATTTTGTAGAAGAGAATATTGATAAACTTGTTGAAAGTAACGGGTCGTGGATCATTTGGGAGCTTACCGATAAAATTCCATACAAACCAACAACAAAAGATAAAATAATCGCACAGTGTGAGGTCAAGCAAATAACAGAGCTTTCTAATAGGGAAATTGAACAATGGTTGCTTAAAAAAGCTAAAAAGTACTTGCTTAATATTTCCCCTCAAAACGTTCAATATTTAGCATCACTTCACGGTAATGATTTGCAATTACTGCAAAACGAATTACAGAAACTTTTTTGGTATACCGATAAAGGTATAAGGGAAGTTACTAAACAGGATATTGATTTACTAACCGATCCGACTAAAGAGGGTAATATTTTTTCATTAATGGACAGTATTGGGTCTCGAAACACAGTTGCAATTGCGAAAGCCTGCAGCGAAATTTACAGTAAAAACATGGATGAATGGCAGATATTTTTTATGACGATTAGGCACCTGCGTCTACTTTTACAGAGCAAACTTGGCATTACCGTTAAAGCACCTCCTTTTGTTAAACAGAAACTTTCAAACCAGGCTTCAAAATGGACTGTGGATGAGATAGTTATTGCATTAAAAAGACTGAGTCAAGAAGAATATAAGGTAAAAATAGGGAAGTCACAAAGTCTACTTCCAGGATACATAGAACTTATGCTGACTGAAGTTTGCTCATCTGAGACTTAAGGTGAGCTGCTTTGTTTTTGTGAATAAGACCTTTTTTTGCTGCGGTATCAATTGCACTATAAACTGAACCTTCTAACTCTTTTGAGGGCGCTGCAATAAATGATTTTACCTTTTCACGCAACGTTCGCCAATTTCGAAGATTGACTACGCGTTTTCGCTCTTGTTTAGGTATAGTTCGTTTTGCTGACTTTGTTGTTGCCATATATATCCTTTGTTGACCGACTAGCCCCTGGAGTATATCATAATTAACGTCTATGGTAAAGAAAATACTCGCGAAAAGCGTTAAAAGGGGAAGTACGCTTTTATTCGACCAGCAACGAACAATTCTCTCAGGAGCAGTTGTTATTTCCATCATGTTTTTAACAAGTGCAATCTTGGGACTTGTTAAAAAAAGGCTCTATGTAAGTGTTATTACAGCTGGCCCTGAATATGATGTATTAGTTGCTGCGTTTACCGTAACGGATGTTATCTTTCAACTACTTATTGCAGGTTCTCTAAATGCTGCATTTATTCCTGTTTTTTCGAGCTATATTTCTGAAAAAGGAAGAGAGGCTTCCTGGAGGTTTGTGAGTACCATCCTTAATATGACAATTATTGTGTTGACGTTACTTGCTTTGATCCTTTTTATTGGTGCTCGGCAAGTTGGTATGATTTTCTTTAGTGGGTTTTCTCTTGAGCAGTTAGAGATGTTTGTTAGCGTGCTTAGGGTTTTACTTATATCACCGTTGTTTCTTGGTGTTTCAAGTTTTATTGCAGGAACATTGCAATCTTTTAGAAGGTTTTTTATGCCGTTTTTGTCTCCAGTTTTGTATAACATTGGAGCAATTATTGGAATTGTAGTTTTATATCCAATTATGGGAATTGTTGGGGTAGTGTGGGGGGTTATTTTGGGTGCTTTTTTCCATTTGATTATTCAACTACCAGCGCTTAAGTACATTGGATTTACGTATCATTTTACGCTCGATATAAAGGATACATTTGTAAAAAGCTTGTTAACGCTATCACTCCCACGTACCCTTGGAATTGGAGCAGAGCAAATAAAAACATTAATAATGTTAAACCTTGCCTCTATGCTACCCAGTGGAAGTATTTCATTTCTTGATTTGGGACAAAGCATTATTGTTATTCCAATTTCGTTAGTTGGTGTCTCAATCGCTTCTGCCTCGTTCCCACAATTTGCAGAACTTCACGCTAAAGGTGATCTTGAAGGGTTGCGTAAAACCTTCATATCGTCATTTAACCAAATATTGTTTTTTATCATGCCGGTTGTAGTTATTTTTGTAACCTTAAAAATTCCTGTTGTTCGATTGATTTATGGAAGTAGTAGTGAGCAATTTCCATGGGAATACACCATTCAAACTTCATGGGTTGTTGCTTTTCTCTCGTTAAGTATTTTTGCCATTGCTCTTAATCATCTTATGGTAAGGCTGTATTATGCCCGTCATAACACGAAACTTCCCGTGATTGTTGGATCTACTGGTGTTATTACCAGTGTAATTTCTGCATATCTTTTAATGGAATATACTCAACTTGGTGTAAGCTCGCTTGCTTTAGCAATATCAATAGGGGCAATAATTGAATGTTTTCTTTTTATATATGCACTCCATCGAGAAAAGTTTATTTCCATTTCTCAGTTTTCAAAAACACCAGGGAAAATAATTATTGTTTCTGTAATTATGGCGATAAGTATTTATTTCCCAGTTCAGGCCCTAGACCAGATTTTTATTGACACATCACGTGTTGTGAACCTAATAATATTAGTATGGTTAGTAACGTCATTTGGTGGAACATTATATTTACTTTTGAGTTGGATTTTTGGTATTCCAGAGTTAAAGCAGGTTCTACATATTTTAGTAAAGTTAAAAGATTTCCAAGAGAGTATTAGTCGACAATTTTCTCACCCAACAAATATGCCACAGACCTATATTGACGACTAGAAGGTATAGTGCGTATAATTTTTTGAATTGTTAACACATGCTGTACAATATGATCCATGAAGCGAGTTGGCGATATCCTCAAAGAAAAAAGGTTAGAACAAGGAAAAACGCTCGAAGATCTTAGTAAAATTACCAAAATTAGAAAATATTTTTTGAGTGCAATTGAAGATGGTCGATACGAAGATCTACCAGATATGGTCTATGTGAAGGGGTTTATCCAAAGTTATTCACAAGCTTTAGGTTTAGATCCAGAGAAAGTCCTCCCATTTTATAGGCGAGAATTTGCAGAGGAACAGAAAGAATATAAAGAAACAAAAGAGTTAACCTCAAAACCTCTTATAACAATTACTTTTGGAAAAGTATTTGCAGTTATTGTTGCTGTAGGTCTAACCATATTTTTAGGGATTCTCTTTACCCAGTATAAACAATTTTCTAATGCACCGATATTGATTGTAGATTCTCCAAGTGATCAGTTTTCAACTGAACAGAAAAAAATAAGCGTTTTTGGAACGACCGATTCGGGGAATATCGTGACTATAAATGGTGAAGAGGTGCGTTTAAGTGCAAGTGGAAACTTTGAGCTTAGTTATACTTTGGAAGATGGATTGAATAAAATAATAATAAGTGTAGAAAATAAATTAGGTAAAAAGACTGAAATTACACGAACGGTTGAAAAAGTTGTATTAGCACCTGAGAATAATACTCCCGTCTCTTCACCAGAAATAGACCCAAGCAATACTCCACAGCCCTAGAGGTAACAATATGTATTGACGAGGTGGTATTGGTTGGGTAAACTGTAATTACTGCCCATGGATACTACAACACAAGTTATTCTAATAGTAATGATAATTGTTCTTGGATCAACGCTTTCTCTTGTTGGAGTTATGTTGTTTTTGGTTCTTAAAGATTTACGCGTAAGTATTGCAAGGTTTAATGATGTCCTCGTTGATGCTAAAGCGGTTAGCGAGCATTTATCTCAAGCCTCAGTCAGTATTGATGATATGGTAACTGGTCTTAAAACATCAGTGAACCAGATTCAGTCACAGATTTCGTCTCCACTCGGATCTATGCTTGGTGTTATGAATTTTGTTCGCGGATTAGTTTCTCGTAAAGGAGGGGATGAGTAATGTCTAAATCAAACGGTAAAGGTTTTATGATAGGTGCTGCCATAGGTGCTGCTCTTGGAGTTGCTGGTGGATTGCTTTTTGCTCCTAAAAAGGGCGATGAGTTGCGAAAAGATGTAAAGAAATCTCTCAAGGATTATCAGAAAAAAGCAGAAGTTATTATTGATGATGTGTCAGAAAAAGGACGAGAAGTCAGTGGAGATGTAGTTAAAGCTATACAGGAACAGACTTCAAACAAGAAAATAACAGAATCAATTGAGGCAGTAAGTTCAGTTGGAAGGAAAATAATAGAGCCAGTTGTAAATTCCTTTGAGTCTAAACCTTCAGCTATTACTGAGAATCGGAAAAAGAGAGTTTTTAAAGGTATAAAGTAGGTTTCTCAAACGACACGAACATAATATGTAATATACGTGTTTTCTGTTGAAATTTTTGCAATGTGATATTTTAGACGCCTCGTGATTTTTCAATGTATAGCTGTGCTGATTCTGTTCTTACGTCTCTTGGATTGCTACCATCCTGAGGGCCTACAAATCCTTTTTCTTCGAGTTCATCAAGCATACGGGCTGCACGTGCATATCCTATTTTTAATTTTCTTTGTAGTAAGGATGCAGATGCTTTCTGGTGGCTTAGAATCACATCAACAGCTTCTATGAATTTATCATCATCAGGTTGTTCAAATGAAGGTGCTAACGTATTATCAACTTCTGCAGTAAGGGAATTGTTTGTTGGCAAAATACTATGTTCCTCATTATTTATTGCAGCCATTCCAGATTGAACATGCTGTGCTGTTGTCCTTCCATATGCAGAGCTAAATTGTTGCATGTACTGAGTAATGTTTTCAATTTCTTGATCGGTAACAAAGGCCCCTTGAATTCGGCGAGGTTTACCAGCGTCCGATGGGAGGTAGAACATATCTCCTTTTCCAAGGAGTTTCTCAGCCCCAACAGTATCAAGAATAACGCGAGAGTCTGTTCCTGATGAAACATTTAGTGCAATACGGGCTGGGATATTGGCCTTAATCAATCCTGTAATTACATCAACACTTGGTCGTTGAGTTGATAGGACCATAAAAATCCCCGTTGCACGGGCCTTTTGAGCTATTCTTGTAATAAGACTTTCCATTTCATTTGCGGCAAAAGCCATAAGATCAGCAAGCTCATCTACGATGATAATAATATATGGAAGTCTTTGGGTATCTGTTTTCTCGTTAAAATCATCCAAGTTTCTGACAGAAATTTGTTGGAAAAGTCGGTACCTTTTTTCCATTTCTTCAACTGCCCATTTAAAAGCACTGACGGTTTTATCGGGATCGACAATAACAGGTGTTTGTAAATGAGGAGTTCCATCGTATTGGGTAAGTTCTACTCGTTTTGGATCAACCATAATAAAACTAACTTCCTCTGGGGTGGCTCTAAATAATATTGAGTTAATAATTGAGTGTATTAATGCTGATTTACCGGATCCGGTTGATCCTGCAACCAGAATATGGGGCCATTTTTTGATATCTGAAATCACAGGTTTGCCTGTTACATCTTCTCCCAAGACAACTGCAAGTTTTGAAGGATGGTTTTGCATCTCAGGAGATGTAAGCATTTCCTTTAAGGTAACCATGGCAAGCGTGTTATTTGGCACTTCGATACCTATCAGTCGTTTACCTGGGATTGGAGCCTCAATACGAACGTTTCCCGTTGGGGAGGCAAGAGCAAGGGCAATATCGTTTTGCAGACTTGTAATTTTGCTACTTCTTGTTCCCTCTGCTAGGTCGATTGCATATTGTGTTACAGCAGGTCCCACGTTTACCTCAGCAATACGGGCCTGTATTCCAAAATTATCAAGAGTACGCTCAATTACTTGTGCATTTTTTTCGATACTTTGATAGTCAGTTGATACATCAAGTGGGTCGGTAAGTAGTGAGAGTGGTGGAATTGCATATGGAATTGTTGATACTGGAGCACCGTCTTGTTGCGGTTGTTCAATTAATGGAGTGGCAGCTATCTCAGTTGATGATATCTGATCATCGATAACTTCAATAACTGGAGTTTTAGCTCCACGACCATTAATAACGGGTTCATGTTGCGTATCCTTAGTGGTAGTTGTCTCGGTTGATATTGTAGGTTCATTTTGACTAGCTGTATCCTTATTTCGTTTGAGAGATTGTACTGAATTTACGGCAAGTTCAACAAACGATTGGAGGTGGGAAAGAACTGTTTCAATCGACGTATCAAACATAATAATAACCCCTACACTGCATACAGTTAGTGCGAGTAAAAAGCTTCCAACAGGTGTGATTAAGGATGAAAGACGTGCTGTTGATTCAATCCCAAGAGAGCCACCTAACTGAGATGAAAAGATTCCGAAAACTAAAAGTAAACCTATGTTAATAATGATTGCCCCCCACATTACTCGAGGCTGTGCGAAAGCGAAAGTTAGTCGTGTGAGGTTAAGGCCTATAATAACTATGGTAAGTGGGAGTATTATTGCTGATGCGCCAAACCATAACGTGAAGTATTCATGAAGTAAGTTTGGTACGCCAGACCAAGCACCCACGTATGAAATCATAAGGAGGATCCCTAAAAAGATAAAGAACAGTGCTGCGATTGATTGCGCACTCTGCGTTTTAATTTGTGGTTTCCACCAGCGTTTTTTTCTCCTGGGCATGCTAGTAATTATTATACATGTACCGTCATCATATTGGTAGGGGAGTTAAGCATTGTTTTCCTTACCTGAAAGGAAAAATGGTTGATATTACCTAAAAATGGAAGTAACCACGGTTACGAGGCTTCTTTTTCAGGTTCTACACGAGGCCCTGTAGGAATAAGTCTTCCAATAATCACATTCTCTTTTAGACCACGGAGATGATCAATTTGAGACCGTTCATTTAATGCAGCCGAAGCTAGAACATTAGTAGTTTCTTCAAATGATGCAGCTGAAAGCCATGATTCAGTAAGTAATGCAATTTTACTAATTCCCAGTACAGCACGGTTACCTGTTGCAGGATCTTTGCCTTTTTCCTTGAGTGTTTCGTTCAGTTCGTTTAAGTCACTTACGTTAATGTATTCACCCGGCAGCATGTCTGAGTCACCAGATTCCTTGATACGAACCTTTTCACTCATTTTACGAATCATGATCTCGATATGTTTATCATTAATTGTTACACCTTGGCTCTTATACACATATTGGATTTCACGAAGTAAATACATTTGAGCAGCAAGAACACCTTGTAAATCGCGAATCGATGCAATGTCACGGTATCCTTCTGTGAGGCTATCTCCTGCAATAATTTCGTCTCCAACCTTAACAATAAGATCTGCAGCATTTGGAACAATATAGGAGATATCCTCAGTGCTCTTTTCAGGAGATATCGTAACTTTAGCTTGAGAGTCACTTTCATTTTCAATGCCAGTTATTTTTCCTGATACTTCAGACATTATTGATGGATGTTTAGGCATACGTGCTTCAAAGAGTTCCTCAACACGTGGGAGACCTTGAGTGATTTCTTTTTTAGCAACACCACCACGGTGTTTACTATGAAGAGTAAGCTGTGTACCAGGTTCTCCAATACTTTGAGCAGCAATCACACCAACAGTTGTTCCGTCTTCTACCATCTGTCGTGTAGCAAGATCTTTTCCATAACATAGAGCACATGTTCCATACTTGGTTTCACATGTAAGGGTACTTCGGATAAGAACTTCTGTTATTCCTGCAGCAACAATCGCATCTGCTTGATCAAGAGATATCATTTCGTTTTTCTTAACCAATACAGTTCCAGAATCATCTTTAATATCCTTCCAGGCAACACGACCTTCAATGCGTTCAATAAGTGGCCAGTCTTCAACTGTTGGGTCTTCAGTAACTACTATTCCTTGTTTTGTACCACAATCATATTCTCGAACAATCACATCGTGAGCAACATCAGCAAGACGACGTGTGAGATACCCAGCGGTAGCTGTAAGAAGTGCAACGTCAATCAAGCTCTTTCGACCACCGATCATGTTTAAGAACCCTTCGAAGGCTGTTTGACCTTCAAGGAAAGCAGTTGTAATAGGTGTCTCTTTAATCATTCCCTGTGAGTCAACCATAAGTCCACGCATACCTTCTACTTGCCTAATGGTTTCAGGGTTAACCTTAAAGGCTTTTGATTTTTGCATCATTCCAACTACGCTTGAATCATCTCGCTTATTGGTTACAATTTCAGCCACATCATTGGTTGCTTTCTCCCAGACACTAATGATTTGAGTATATCGTTCACGTGGTGTCATAAGACCCATTTGGAAGTTTTGGTCAATTTCATCGATTTTTTTGTACGATGCTTTAAGAATTCCTTCACGTTCTTCAGGTATTGCAAAGTCAAACATAGAATAAGATGCACCAGCTTTTGTTGCATATTCCTGTCCATAATCTTTAAATCTATCAACCATAAAGCTTGTTTCGTTTTCACCATATTCGTCAAAACATGCAGCAATAAGGTCTCTCATGAGGTCTCTATCTACAGGTTCGTTTACGAAACGAAGTTTTTCGGGAAGAAGAAGGTTAAATATTATTCTTCCTGGGGTTGTTATTAAGTCTTCATTATTTTGTGGAACAATAATTGCCGTGTGTTCATCAAGAGCACCGTTATTGTACGCAGAAATTGCTTGTTTAAAACTATAGAAACGAATCATTTCTTTACCTTTTTCAGGTTCATTCTTTAGTGTTAGGTAGTAGAGACCAAGCGAAATTTCATTCTTAAGGTCAACAATTGGCTGTCCATGAGAGAGTTTAAGTAGGTTGTGTGGTGTCAAAAGACGCTCTTTTGCTTCTTTGATTGACTCTTTTGAAAGTGGAACATGAACGGCGAGTTGGTCACCATCAAAGTCACCAGCAAAACTTCCAACAATGGATGGGTGGAATGTAATAGCCTTACCTTCAATAAGAATAGGATAAAATGCTTGAATGTTCTGTCGGTGCAAGGTAGGTGCACGGTTTAGTAATACAGGATGATCAATTGTTACTCGCTCAAGAATATCCCATACTTCATCGCCACGTTGTTCCAGAACATTTTTTGCGCTTTTTAGGTTTGGAGCAAATCCTTCCATAATAAGATCGCGAAGAACGAATGGCTTAAACAATTCAAGTGCCATTTCTTTTGGAATTCCAACTTGGTCGATTCGTAGAGTTGGTCCAACAACAATTACACTTCGACCTGAGTAGTCAACGCGTTTACCCAGAAGGTTTGCTCGGAAACGTCCCTGCTTACCTTTAAGCATTTCTGACAAGGATTGTAATTCTTTACGAACGCGGGTTGTTCCACGGGAACCTTCAATAAGGGAGTCCATGGCTTCTTGTAACATGCGTTTTTCATTCTGAAGGATAATATCAGGCGCACCAAGTTGAATAAGGTCACGTAACCTATTGTTTCGGTTAATAACTCTACGATAAAGATCGTTTAAATCTGATGAAGCGAATCGGCCTCCAGGAAGTTGAACCATAGGACGAAGTTCTGGAGGTATAACTGGTAAGTCTTTAAGAACTATCCATGTTGGATCAATGTTCCCATTAAACAAACCTTTGAGAATTTTAAGACGCTTCAAGGCCTTTACACGCTTTGTTTTCGATTTACCATTAAGGATTTCTTTTTGCTCGGCGATTTCTTTGGCAACATCAACCTTACCAAGAGCCTCTAGAATAATTTCAGCACCCATGCCAGCCTTAAAGAAATCATCAGCATCCCAGAACTTAAGTTCATTCATTTCCGCTTCACTAATAATAGAGAACATGCCAACACTATTAATGAGATCGTTAACTTCCTTGAAAGACGCATCTAATAAGTCCTGTGCGACAATTAATTCTTCTCGTAGGTACAGAGCCTGTTTCTTTTGCTCGTTTGTATGGTTTTCGATTTGGAGTTCGTCTGAGTCAGCAAGTTTTTTCTTTGATTTGATTTCTTTTATCTTTGCTTCTACCGTTGCCTCGTTTGCTTTAATGATTTCAGAAGTTTCTTTTTCAAGATCATCTTTTTTTTCTTTTAGTTCTTGTTCAAGTATCTCGATAACCTTTTTTCGTTTGTCATCATCAATTTCAGTTACCAAGTATTGTGCAAAATAGATAACAGATTCTAGATCTTTTAATCCAATATCAAGAATTGCAGGTAATTTGTGAGGTGTTCGCCTAAAAAACCATGTGTGTACAACAGGTGATGCAAGTTCAATATGACCCATACGCTCACGCCTGACACGAGAATGGGTAACCTCAACACCGCATTTGTCACAAACTACACCTTTATAGCGTTGGCTTTTGTATTTTCCACAATAGCACTCGTAGTCTTTTGTTGGACCAAAAATTCGCTCGTCAAATAAACCGTCTTTTTCAGGTTTGAGTGTACGATAGTTAATTGTTTCAGCCTTGGTAACTTCACCATATGACCATGAGCGAATATCTTCTGGTGATGCTAGTCTTATTTTTAGTGCGTCAAAATCAGTGTTATGCATATTTATTCTTCTGATACTTTGTCTTCATCAACAATTTCGTCAGTAGTCTTATTGGTTTTTTTTGTTTCCTTACTATCCTCAGAGATTGATTTTACCAGAGGGGTTTCCTCAAGTGGTCGATCGTCTGCAAGAGTTGCTGACTCTATTATGCGGGATGCGTCAATACCTGTTGTGTCTTTTGAGTCTGAGATTGCTTCAACAGACAATCCGAGTGAGTTAAGCTCTTTAATAAGGAGTTTAAATGCTTCAGGAAGTCTAGCTTCAGGAATAGGTAATCCCTTGATGATAGCTTCAAAAGCTTTTGCTCGACCCACAACATCGTCACTCTTTAACGTTAACATTTCCTGAAGAATATGAGCTGCACCGTAAGCTTCAAGTGCCCATACTTCCATTTCTCCAATTCGTTGTCCACCCATTTGTGCTTTACCACCAAGAGGTTGTTGAGTTACCAAACTATATGGTCCTGTTGACCTGGCATGTGCCTTGTCATCAATAAGGTGATGAAGTTTCATGATGTGGGTTGAACCAACCATTACCTTGTGTTTAAAGGCTTCACCCGTTCTACCGTCATAAAGGGTAACTTTTCCGTCTGCAGGTAAACCAGCTTCGGCTAGTTTGTTAGAAATTAGGTTTGGATCAACACGATCAAATGCTGGAACTGAATATTTTTCACCGAGGACTTTCCCTGCCCAACCAAGGTGAGTTTCGATTATCATTCCAATAACCATTCGTGAAAGAATTGAACCTGGGTTTAGAATAACGTCAACTGGTGTTCCGTCATCCATGTATGGAAGATCTTCTTCAGGTACTATTTTTGCAACGATACCTTTTGAGAAATGACGTCCTGAAATCTTATCCCCAACAGAAATTTTACGTTTTTGAGCAACTTGAACTTTTATGCTTTTAAGAACCCCAGGCCCGAGCTCATCGCCATTGTCTTTATCTAAAACAGTGATTGAAATTACGGTTCCATAGTCTCCGTGAGGTAATCGTAATGACGTATCGCGTATTTCACGTGCTTTTTCTCCGAAAATTGCTCGGAGTAAACGTTCTTCAGCGGTGAGTTCTTGTTCGCCTTTTGGTGCAATTTTTCCTATGAGTATATCTCCAGCTTTTACTTCTGCCCCAAGCGTTACAATACCACTTTCATCAAGATTTGCCAGTGTTTCTTCGGAAACGTTTGGAATATCACGTGTTACGTCTTCAGGCCCTAGTTTAGTATCCATTACCTGGGCAACATATTCTTTAATGTGAATGCTGGTAAGCTCATCATCTTTTACAAGGCGTTCTGAAATAACAATTGAGTCTTCGTAGTTGTAACCACCCCAAGGCATATATGCTACCAATAAGTCTTTTCCTAGTGCTAAGTCGCCATTTTGTGAAGATGGACCATCGACAAGAACTTCGCCCTCTTTGACTTCTTGTCCTTTTTCAACGATTGGAGTGTTGTTATAGCAGGAATTATCATTAGTTCTTCGAAATTTGGTTAAGTAATATACATCTAAATCACGATTGTCTGTTCGAACTTCAATACGTTCACTGTCAACGTATTCAACGGTACCATCGTTTTTTGAAACGATACTTCGACCCGTTGCTGCAATAACATGAGGTTCAATTCCAGTGCCAACGATTGGTGCCATTGGTGTAATAAGAGGAACTGCTTGTTTTGACATGTTTGATGCAACCTGTGCACGTGCACCAGCGTCTGAAGAAATAAATGGAATTGAACCTGAAGAAACACCAGTCATAATTGCCGGGTGTGCATCAACGAAATCAATATCGGGAGTATAGGCAAGAACAAAATCACCCTCGTATCGAACAGGTGCTCGATCAACTGTTATCTTGCCTTTGTCATTAGTAAGGATCGTTGCCTCCGCAATGCGGTATTGTTCTTCATCGTCTGCACTAAGATAGACTACTTCATCGGTAACAAAGGCATCTTTTCCTTTATGTTCAACTTTGCGGTAGGGGGCTTCAAGGAAACCAAATTCGTTAACTCTAGTGTATGTTGCAAGTTGTAAGTTAAGACCAATGTTTGGACCTTCAGGAGTCATGATTGCATCAACACGACCGTAGTGACTTGGTTGTACGTCACGAACTGCAATACCTGCTCGATCACGTGTTAGACCACCAGGCCCGAGTGATGAAACGCGACGAAGGTGTTCAAGTTCTGCAAGTGGGTTTGTTTGGTCCATGTAGTGTGAAAGTTGACCTGAACCAAAGAATTCATTCATTGATGCAACAATAGGC
Source organism: candidate division WWE3 bacterium CG22_combo_CG10-13_8_21_14_all_39_12 (assembly GCA_002771355.1). Taxonomy (GTDB): domain Bacteria; phylum Patescibacteriota; class 4484-211; order 4484-211. The sequence goes on from PCSU01000068.1 coordinate 16,123, forward strand.
CTGGCATTTACAAGAATGTTTGGGGTAAGTGTAACGGTTGGATCAGCTATAGAAAGGCGATCTTTAATGTTTCTTTCAAGACGGATGAAACCAATTCTAAAAGCTTGTTGAGCAAGTTCTCCAACGCTACGTACGCGTCGGTTTGAGAGGTGGTCAATGTTATCAGGTGTTCCTTGGGTAACATTAAGATCAATAAGTTTTCTAAACGTATTAATAAGGTCTTCGTGTCGAAGAAGAAAGTTTTCTTTTGTGTACGGGAAGTCAGTTTTAAACCTGTTGTTCATGTGGTAACGACCGACATGTGACAAAGAAAATCTTCGTGTATCCATGAACATACCATTAAAGTAGTCGGCAGCGTTTTCAAGAATACGAGGATCTCCAGGCCTCATAATGCCATAGATTTCTAGAAATGCTTCTTCTTGGTTTGTTGCAATATCAGTTTCGAGGGTTCGTCCAATGTAATCTTCTTCAGGACTAAGCCCCATGTTTTCAAATGCTGCAACAATTTCTTTGTGACGTAGACCAAATGCTTTAAGGAGTGTAGTTGCAGAGATTTTACGACCACGGTTAATACGTGCAGTAAGTGTATTGTTTTTGTTTGTTTCGATCTCTATCCACGCTCCGCGCTCAGGACGAATTGCTGCTTTATAGAGATTCTTTTGGAGTCTGTCACTGAAGTCTGATTCAAAAAATACACCTGGGGATCTTGTGAGCTGGTGAACAATCACACGTTCGGTACCATTAATGATAAAAGAACCACGGTTTGTCATTAAAGGAAGTTCGCCTAGATACACTTCTTGAGAAGTCCTTTTCCCAGACTCAATGTTGGTAAGAGTTGATTGTGCTGAAATCCTTGCTCCAAATGTAAGGCCTTTATCAATTGATTCTTCCCACGTGCTGTTCGGTTTTTCAACTTTGAGATTACTTAATGCAAGGGAGTAGTTTTCTGAGGTGTAGTCATCAATAGGAGAAACTTCACTTAAAACCTCAGAAAGACCAGTGTTAATAAACCACTGATAGGACTGGAATTGAACATCTGCAAGATTGGGCACCTCTAGTGGTGAGTGTGCACTTGCAGCACCGAGTTGTATTCGCTCTCTATTTTTGGCCATGCGCAGGTTATCGGATACTGTATTACTATATCATGCGTGTCAACAACACACAGTATGCATAAATCATATACAAACATATGCATGTTCGTGTAAGTATAGATTCATATCACTGTTGACGGATATACTAATAGAAAGTATTACACATTTGAGTACAAAACTCAAGACTGTTTTTCAGTTTTCAACATAAATTTTATATATGACATATAATGGTCATATGTCGACAGCACAAAGAGCCCCCATTGTAACCATTTTAGGCCATGTTGATCATGGTAAGACCAGTTTGCTTGATAAGATAAGAAGTAGTAGTATTCAGTCATCTGAGGCAGGTGGTATTACTCAAACAATAGGTGCGTACCAGATTGTAAGTGGAGTAAGAAAGATTACATTTATTGATACTCCCGGACATGAAGCTTTCGCAAAAATGAGAGCCCGCGGTGGTACTGTTGCTGACATTATTGTTTTAGTTATTGCTGCTGATGATGGGATTATGGCACAAACTGAGGAAGCAATTAGTCACGCAAAAGCTTCTGGTGCACCAATTATTGTTGCAATTAATAAAATTGATGTACCGGGTGCTGTTGCTCAGAAGGTGAGAACTCAGCTTACTTCCCATGATCTAATTCCCGACACTAATGGTGGAGATGTTATTACGGTTGAGACTTCGGCACAAACAGGTCAGGGTATTGACATACTACTTTCAAAGATTCTGGAGGTTGCTGATTCATTGAACCTTAAGGCCGACCCATCAGCTGAAGTTGATGCCGTTGTATTAGAAAGTTATCTTGATGCTCGTCGTGGTCCAGTTGCAAATGTTGTGGTATTGAGTGGAACAATATCCTCACGAGATGCGCTCGCCTCAAATACAGCTGTTGCTCGAGTGAAGGTTCTTACTGACTGGAAAGGTGAAACAGTGGTGTCAGCTGGGCCATCTGATCCAGTTATGCTACTTGGTTTCAATAAGGTTCCTGAGGTGGGGGAACACATAAAGTCATTTTCAGATATTAAATTGGCGCAGGCTTATGTTACGGATTACGAGAATTCTTTAAAGACCGAGAGAGTAACTGCAGCAGACAGAGTTAAAGAGGCGTTATTAAAAAGAGATACCCAAGAAATCGCGCTTGTCGTTAAAGCTGATTCTCAAGGTTCTCTTGAAGCGGTTAAGGAATCTCTTGGACGTTTGGACCAGGAACCAGTTCGGTTGTCTATTATTCATAGTGGTATTGGTGGGATTACTGAGGCTGATATATTGTTGGCTTTACCAGTTAAAGGAATTGTAATTGGGTTTAATGTTGGGGCAGATAAAAGCGCACAAAAAGTTGCTCAAAAGGAAAAAGTGATTTACAGGACGTATGAGATTATTTACAATCTTATTGATGAATTAACTGATGTTGTTCATGGTGAACTCGATAGGATTAGTCCTACCATATTAGGTGAGGCTCGAGTTAAGCAACTTTTCGAGCTTTCAAACGGTGAGCTTGTTGCAGGTTCTATTGTTGAATCTGGAACAATGAAAAAGGGTAATAAGGTTATTATAATTCGAGATAGTAAGGAAATGGGTGAAAGTTCAATTACGTCATTAAGAATAAACAAAGATCAGGTCGGAGATGTGGGAGAGGGTAAGGATTGTGGAATAATCTTAAAAGACTACAAAGATATTGTTGTTGGGGATACTATTCGTGCAATGGGCACATAGAAAAGGACCATGTTCAAAAAAGTACGTCTATTATTACTACTCGCTGTTGTAACTGTTGTAATTGCAATTGCATATATTGAAGTCTCTGTTGGCAGATATGCTATTCCAGAAGGACTTTCTAGTTATGATTTTTCGATTCAAGAAGGGCAATCTATCTCTGGAGTTTTAAACTCCTTAGAAGAATCTTCCTATATTCCTCATGCAAAAATGGTACAAATGTATTTTCGAATACATCCACTTTCTAAGTATGTTGTTCATGCGGGTGAATACACTCTAGCTCCAGGAATGGGCGTTACAGATATAATTTCTTCTCTACAAGGTGGAACCTTTGCGAGACAGTTAACTTTTTTGGAAGGGTGGAGGAGGGAACAATATGTACAATATCTTGACGGTATGATGGGCAGGGAGTTTGCTCAAGAGTTTTTTGATATGACCAAAGATGCAGAAGGGACGCTTTTCCCCGATACTTACTTTATCGATACCTACACAACCCCACAGCAGTTATTTGAAAAAATTACACAGAATTATCATTCAAAAATTGATCAACTTCAAGATGAGATTTTGTCTAGTGGTCTATCTGAACATGAAATTGTTATTTTGGCATCTATTCTTGAAAGAGAATCGTTTTCAAATACTGAACGACCAGTTATTGCAGGTATCTTAATAAAAAGGCTTATGAATGGATGGATGCTTGCTGTTGATGCAACAGTCCAGTATGCTCTAACTTCAGAGCGTTTGTTAGATAACCCAGAGTTACTGTGGTCTCTTGATTCTAAAGAGTGGTGGCCACAAGGGTTAACAAGTGCTGATTTAGAAATTGACTCTCCATATAATCTTCGCACGCAAACAGGCCTTACCCCAACTGCTATAGCTAGTCCTGGGTTTGAATCCTTATTGGCTGTTGTCAATTATGAGGAGTCTCCATATTGGTATTACCTAAATGATCAGAAGGGTATAACAAGATTTTCAACAACCTTAGACGAGCACAATCAAACCATTGGTCAATTTGGAATTTCTGAATAAATAGGTTTAACTATTATTCTGTAGTTTCTTTTGTCTTGGGGTCTGAATCAATACTAGTTTCCGTTAGAGATTCCTTTTCCTCAGTAGTCTCAACAATAGGTGCTGTAGGTTCTCCTACACTTTCTTCGCTTTCCTTTTTGGCTTTTACTTCCTGACTAAATACCTGTCCAGTGCTACTTACAATATCAATGCGATAGCCTGTTAACTTTGATGCGAGACGAACATTTTGACCTTCTTTTCCAATAGCCAAAGACAGTTCTTCCTCTTCAACTTCAACCTTTGCAGTTTTGTTTTTTTCATCAATGGTAACTTTTACTATCTGAGCAGGGGACAGTGCATTTTTAATAAATTCCTCAGTATCACTACTCCATAAAATAATATCCATCTTTTCACCCTGAAGTTCATCGGTCACAGTTTGTACACGCACACCACGTTGGCCAACCATTGAACCAACAGGATCTACGCCGTGTTGCGTACTAGCAACAGCAATTTTGCTTCGGCTTCCGGGTTCTCGCGACAGGGCCTTTATTACAACAGCTTTACTCTGGAGTTCAGGAATTTCAAGCTCAAAAAGCCCTTCCACAAGTTTACTGTCTGAACGTGAAACAGTAATATTATTTCTTGGAAGCTCAGGGTTGATTTCCTTAATATAAAACTTTTGTCGTTGGTTATTACGGTATTCTTCGTTATAAACCTGTTCTTCTCGTGGCATTATAGCAACGGTTCTTCCTAGATCAACCAGCCAACTACCACGTTCAAAACGTTGGAGCATTCCGGGAACAACTTCACCAAGTTTACCTTGAAATTCAGTTACAACAGCTTGTTTTTCAGCTTCGCGAACGCCTTGCAAGATCACTTGTTTTGCAGTTTGGGCTGCAATACGTCCAAAACCTGGAGGTGTTACATTTGTTGATCCTTGCATTAATACAACCTCACCCGATTCTTCATCAATGTGAACAACAACTTCTGAGTTTTCACTTGCCTGCGCAGGGTAGTCTTTGGTATATGCTGCAAGCATAGCCCGTTCAAGAGTCTCAACAATTTCCTCGGCGGTAATTCCTCGCTCATTTGCGATTTGTTTAATTGCTGCCATAAATTCTGATCTAGTCATGCATGGATTATATCATTTTGCACCAATAAAAAATGAAACTCGTATTTTTACAAGCGAACTGGCTCGATTATGAGAAGAACTTTTCAAGGAGTGAAGGTGAATCGGATTCAATAACTTTTAGTTTTTCAAACAAACTTTTCTGCTCTTTGGTTAGTTTTTTGGGGATTTCTATGGAAACTGTGACAATTTGTTGACCTTTTCTTTGGGTTCTGATGTCGGGAACACCTTGGTCTTTAAGTGTAAACTCTTTGTTTGAAGCTGTCCCAGCTGGGATAACTAGGTTCTCAGTTCCGTGAATAGTTGGTATTTCAAGTGTATCTCCAAGAACAGCTTGGGATATTGTTATGGGTATTGTTAGTAAGATATTGTTTCCACTTCGAGAAAAAACTTTATGTGGAGAAACTTTAAATATTATGTAAAGGTCTCCGGCAGGGCTATTATTTTCTCCAACATTTCCTTTACCAGAATATTTAATTCGAATACCTGTTTCAACTCCAGCGGGAATGTCTACCGTTATTGATTCAGTTGTTTTCTGACGGCCTGTACTACTGCAATTAACACAAGGATTTGTAATTTTTTGACCCTTTCCCCTGCAATCAGGACATATGGTAGTTTGGGTATATTGCGCCCCAAATATTGATCTGTTGGATGTTACTTGTCCGCTGCCACTACACGTTTTGCATTGTTCCTGGCCTTTGCCCCCGTTATTGCTTCCTGAACCTTTGCAGTTTGAACATTGGGCGAATCTAGAATATGAGATTTTTTTACCTGCCCCATGTACTGCTTCATCAAATGAAATTGACATTACAGTTTCAATGCTTTCCCCACGAGATGGTTGTCGTTGAGTTCCACCACTATACCCTCGTGAACCAAAAATACTTTCGAAGATATCGAATGGATCCTGTCCACCCCCAAAAATGTCTTCATAGTTAATTCCTCCTTGACCATAAGATTGGTTTCCACCTCGGCCATAACCACCTTTTTGGGCTTGTTCAAATCCGGAATGGCCCATACGATCGTATGCTGCACGTTTTTCCTCATCTGAAAGAATTTGGTATGCTTTTGAAATCTTTTTGAACGTATCTTGAGCGGAAGGGTCTTTGTTTATATCGGGGTGATATTCTTTTGCGCGTTTTTTATATGCCTTTTTTATTTCTTCAATAGAGGCACTTTTAGAAACACCAAGAATGTCATAATATGATTCCATCCTTAATTCTTAGTATCATTGGTATCATCAACAACTGTTCCTTCAACGGGTTCTTCTGTTGGACTTTCGGACGATTCATCTCCAGTAGGTTCAGAAGTGTTATTCGAAGAATCTGCAGTCTCTTCTTGCGTTGTGTTTTGATACATTGCTGCTCCAACTTCTTGTATGGCTTTTGATAACGATTCTGTTTTAGTCTTAATCACTTCAAAATCTTCTCCACTCATTGCTTGACGGAGTTCATCAATATGTGTTTGAACGGTTGATTTTTGTTCTTCGCTAATTTTATCTCCGCCATCCTTGAGTGTCTTTTCTGCGGTGTAAAGGAGAGTATCTGCTTGATTAATAGTCTCAGAGTGTTCTTTTTTCTTTAGATCTTCCTGGGCATTCATTTCAGCTTCTTGCTTCATTCTTTTAACTTCATCTGCACTTAAATCAGTAGTGTTTTGTATGGTAATTTGTTGTTTTGTATTTGTTGCTTTATCAACAGCTGACACATTTAAGATGCCATTTGCGTCTATATCAAACGTAACTTCTACTTGAGGTATTCCTCGGGGTGCTGGAGGAATGCCAGACAGAATAAATTTACCGAGTGATTTATTGTCTGTTGCCATGGGACGTTCTCCCTGGAGTACATTAATCTCAACTGATGTTTGGTTGTCTGCTGCAGTTGAAAATACTTGAGATTCTGCTGCAGGAATGGTGGTATTTCTTTCAATGAGAGGTGTTGATACGCCACCTAAGGTTTCGATTCCAAGCGTAAGTGGCGTTACATCAAGTAGTAGAACATCTTTAACTTCTCCACCAAGAACACCAGCCTGAATAGCAGCACCTATAGCAACAACTTCGTCAGGATTTACACCTTTGTGAGGTTCCTTACCAAAGAATTCGGTAACCTTTTGTTGAATGTATGGCATGCGTGTTTGTCCTCCAACGAGAACAACTTCATTAATTTCCTCTTTTTTAAGACCAGCATCTTTAAGTGCTTTTTCTAGTGCTACATATGTTTTGGAGACGAGTCCGTCTACTAATTGTTCTAATTTTGCGCGAGATAGTTTAACCTGAAGATGTTTAGGTCCTGTCTGATCTGCTGTAATGTATGGAATGTTTACTTCTGTTTCTGTTTTGGTTGACAATTCCTTTTTAGCCTTTTCTGATGCTTCTTTTAGTCGTTGGAGGGCCTGTTTGTCTTGTTTTAGATCAACGCCTTGTTCATTTTTAAATTCTGTTGCTATGTAATCAATAATTACTTGGTCAAAGTCATCTCCACCAAGATGAGTGTCTCCACTTGTGGATTTAACTTCAAAAACGCCATCTCCCACCTCAAGAATTGAAATATCAAATGTTCCACCACCAAGGTCGTATACAGCAATGAGTTCATGGTTTTCTTTTTCTAATCCATAGGCTAAGGCTGCAGCAGTAGGTTCATTAATAATTCGTTTAACATCCAATCCAGCAATCTCTCCTGCTTGTTTTGTAGCCTGGCGCTGTGCATCATCAAAGTACGCTGGAACCGTTATAACAGCAGAATCAACGGTTTCACCAAGATAGCTCTCAGCATCTTGCTTTAATTTCATCAAAATTTTAGCTGAGATTTCTTGAGGAGTGAATGTTTTATCGCCAACTTTTACGACTGCTGCATCGTTTTTTCCTGCAACAACGTCATACCCAATGAATTTTTTTGCTTCTTGAACATTCTCGTCTGAGATTTTGTAACCCATTAATCTTTTTATTGAGTAAATGGTTTTTTCTGGTGCGACAATTAGTTGACGTTTTGCGACTTCTCCAACAACATTATTTTCTACATCAACAACCGAAGGAACGGTCTGGCCACCTTCGCTTGATGGTATTACTTTTGGTTGCCCACCTTCCATAACTGCAACGACTGAATTTGTTGTTCCTAGGTCGATTCCTACTGTTTTTGCCATAATATTATTTATCTCCTCCAACTTTTACACGCGCAGGACGAATAAGTTTATCATGCAACGTGTATGCTGAATTATACACCTTTGTAACTGTATCGCCCTTACCATCTGTTTCAGTTGCTTCCATTATTTGGGGGTCAAAAGTATCACCAATCTGGACCTTTTTTTCTAAAAAGCCTTCGTGCGCAAGAATTGTTGTGAAGCGGGCTAGTGTCATTGATAAGCCATCAACTACAGAAATTAAGTTCATTATCATTGCTTGATTTGAATACTTAATAACATCTTCTTTTTCTTTCTCAAAACGTTTTTTTAAGTTGTCGTAATCGGCTAAAGCCCGCTTTAATTGAGACTCAGTATTTGATGTAGAATCTGCTACTATTTGTGTTTCGAGTTGCTCTTCTTGATGGTTTTGGGTTGTTACTGGATCTTTAGAAGGTGTGTCCATGTGTTTATTATATCTGATTACCAATTTCTAGAAAACTCATTAATCAAATTTTGCATATACCGAAGGGTTGGAATTACATTAGGATAGTCGAGTCGGTTTGGACCAAGTACTGTAAGGAATCCTCCGTGTCCTTGTGGTAAATGAAGCCTTCCTACAACAAGACCACACGATGACATGCTTGGCATGCCTGTTTCGTCTCCAAGTAAAAGTCCAAATTCAGTATCTTGTGCAAGTTGAGTAGCCATTGCATTTAACATGTCATGGCGGTCAATAAGATGAAGCACAGTCCGGGTAACATCAATATCGTAAAACTCTGGATGCCTGAGAATATGTGCAGATCCGGCAGAATATACGGAGCCGTCATCGGTTATGACAATAGTAAGGTTGTGCAACTCGTCAGCAACAGCATAGGTAGCGTTCCGTAACAATTGGTCAAGATTATGTCGGTGATCCCAAAGGCGTTGTTTTATGGCAACCTCATTAATGACAGGTAACTGTTTTTCATCCATCAAGTTTTTTACATAAAAGCGAAATGCCATTGTTGTAGGAATGCGCCCCGCAGAGACGTGATCTTTTTGAAGGAATCCTTTTTTTGTAAGCTCCACCATTTCATTTCGTGTTGTTGCTGGGGAAAAATCAAACTCATATTTTTCAACAAGCGATTCTGAACCAACGGGTTCTGCGGATTCAACAAAATCTTGAATAATTGCGTGAAGAATGTCTTGTTGCCTGCTACTAAGTTGGGTATCCATACTGTCACTTACTTAACACGATCGCCAGATATTTGTCAAGGTTCAAGACATGAGATGGGGTGTAGGTTCCTTCTATTTAGGGGTAAATGGTGAATTTGACAGAAAAATAATGTATTGATATATTATCAGTATTCTACTGGCTAATGCTAGTTGAGGAGGTGAGAAATCATGACAAGAATAGTACGATGGGATCCATTTCAAGAATTTAGAAGTGCAATGTTATCGCCAAATACTTTTGGTGGTTTCTTGGATGACGAAGGTGAAGGAATGTTAAGGATTAATCTTTCGGAGGATGACACATCCATAAAAATTGAAACCGATTTGCCAGGCGTTAATCTGGACGATGTGGATATTGATGTATCAACTGATAGCGTTACCATTCATGCAAAACGAGAAGAAACTGAAGAAGAGAAGTCTCGAGAATACATAAGGCGTGAACGCAGGTATGGTTCATATGCGCGCACCATATCACTACCTTCACAAGTTGTTCCTGAAAAAGCTGAGGCAACCTTTACTGACGGCACGTTGGTGCTTACAGTTGAAAAGTTGCCAGAGAGTTCTTCAAACCAAGTTAAGGTAAAAGTAAACCGCTCATAAATTAATGTTGAGCATGAAAGGATACGATGGTAGGGTTCATCTAAAAGCCCCCGATAAGGGGGCTTTTATTATTAAACGTTTACTAGTTGATCTTGGTACAATGGCACTATGACGTTGCAAGAACATATTCAGCGGTTTGAATCTATAAAGGCAAAGCTTGATAAAGATAATCTTCTTTCACAGATCAAACAAATCACAACTCAAAGTGAAGACCCCGAGTTTTGGAATAATTCTCACCATGCTGGTCTCAAGATGAAAAACCTCACACGTTTGCAAGGTGAAGTAGATATGCTTGAAACGATAGAAATTATGTTCATGCAACTGAGTGATTCACCTGAAGATGATGTATTGTTAGTAGAAGTTGGGTCATTGCTTGATGGTCTGGAGGAACGTCTCTTTTTGTCAGGAAAATACGATGCAGGTGCAGCAATCCTTTCTATTTATCCTGGCCAAGGTGGTGTTGAGGCTATGGATTGGGCTCACATGCTTTTGCGAATGTATCTGAGGTTTTCAGAAAAACGATCGTGGAGTGTTGAGCTTATTAATCAAATTCCGGGAGAAGAAGCTGGTATTAAAGAGGCAGTATTGCAGATTTCTGGTGATAATGCATACGGGTTTTTGAAAAATGAAATGGGGACACATAGGTTGGTTAGGTTATCACCATTTAACGCCGATAATTTGAGACAAACAAGTTTTGCACGTGTTGAGGTAACACCTGTCCTTGAAAATACTGCTGACATTGAAATTCCTGATAGTGATATAGAATTTAGTACTACAAGAGCAGGAGGACCAGGCGGGCAAAACGTGAATAAAGTAGAAACGGCAGTTCGTATAACGCATATTCCAACAGGTATTACTATAAAAGTATCTACTGAACGATCTCAACATCGGAATCGTGAACTTGCTATGAAGATGTTAGTTGGAAAGTTAGCTCAACAAAAAGAACAAGAAGAAAAAGACAGTCTTCAAAAAAGCAAGGGAGAATACAATGTCCCAGGATGGGGCACACAAATTCGTTCCTATGTTTTACATCCATACCAAATGGTTAAAGATCATCGTACCGATACCGAAGTTTCTGATGCAGATGGTGTTTTAGATGGGAATCTTGATGAATTTGTTGAGTCCGGGATTCGTTTAATGTAATAACGTAGTTTTTGGGGAATCGATATTTCAAATATATTTCGAGTATAATCACGGTACAAATCTATGGAGACGCCAAATACAATTTCTAAACAAAAGGTTCGTGTAGTTACTATTGGTGGTGGAACAGGAATGTCATCGGTTCTTGGTGCATTGCGAAAGCTTCAGGATATGTATTCAATTTCAGCAATCATAACCTCGATGGACAGTGGTGGGTCTGCGATTGTCGAGCGTACTGTTTACGGAGTTTCTCCTATGTCGGATTTGAGAAAGGCACTTTTGGCTCTTGCATCAACTGAAACGTATCAAGATTATTTACTTACAAAAATTGTTGGGTATAGGTTAGATGGTCGGGCAGGAGAACGCTTAGATGCCATGAGTCTTGGTAATCTCATGCTTATTGCCCTTGAGGAGATTCTAGGCTCCAGGGAAGGTGCCCTAAACGGCATGATGCGCTTATTAGAAACTGCAGGTGAAGTAATCCCTGTTTCTTTACATACTTCAAATATTCGGGTGGAATATGATGATGGGTTTGTTGTTACGGAGGAAGCGCAGCTTGATTTAGTCTCAAAGAATTTTATGGAGAGATCAGATGTAAAGATTCGGAAAGTGTCTTTAGAAAACCAAGTTCCAGCTAATCCACATGCTATCGATGTTATTGAACAGGCGGAAGTAATAATTTTTCCACCAGGAGATCCCATTGGAAGTATTATTGTAAATCTTTTAGTGCCACGTGTGTGGAGTGCCATTCATGCCAGTAAGGCAAAACTAATCTGGTTTCCAAATATTATGTCGAAACTAGGTCAGACGCCAAGCCCAAATACCCTTAAGGGTCACTGCAATTTACTAGAAACGTATTTACCACGAGAAGTTGATGTAATTGTCTACAACACAGGAATTGTTCCTGTGGACGTTTTAGATAAATATCACAACGAGGAACGTGCTGAGTTGGTAATAAACGACATGCATTCTGATCCTAGAGTTGTAACGGCTGATTTGTTTTGGGATCAGTTATATCCTTCTGGTTCAACTGAACCAACCATTCGGCACGACCCCGATAAAATAGTACGAGTATTTCCGAACATTGTAAGTCAACTATTTTTATAGAAAAGGAGTCTTGGTATGGATATCTTGGAAATTGGCGAAGCTGTACCGGACAGTGTATTAGAGTTTCTAAGCAGAGAAGAAGCCTCAGGTCGTGTTAGCGCGGTTCGGCATTGTATGAACCAAGCCGACATTGATGCTGCGAATTGGCTTTGTGGGAAAGGTCAGGAGAATGGAGTGGTTTACCGTCTCCTCCATTTTCATCATCATCCCCATGGCGTTTGGGGAAGAGTGATGGAGATTCAAAAGAAGTAAGAATGCAGTTTAAAGTACGGAGGGTCGTTTGATCCTCCGTACTTTCTCGTAATAATGGTAAATTTTTGATACTATTATTACCATGCAACGAATCCTTGTAACTGGAGGTGCTGGGTACATAGGCTCAATTACTTCGCGCTTACTTTTCAATGCGGGCTACACCCCAATTATTTTCGATAGTTTTGCAAACGGAAACGAATGGGCCATAAAAGACTTTGAAATCATTAAAGGGGATTTGCGTAACATCTCTGATATCTCAGCTGCCATTAGTCAAACGAAACCGGATGCTGTAATTCATTTTGCTGCCCTTAAAGCTGCAGGAGAATCAATGGAGGTTCCCGAGGATTATTATGAAAATAATGTAGGTGGTTCTATTAACTTGTTTAAAGCGATGACTGAACATGATGTGAAAAAGATTGTTTTTTCTTCGACAGCGGCTGTGTATGGAACTCCTGCAGTTTTTGAAGTTCATGAAGAGTATCCGCTAAAACCCGACAATGCATATGGGCATTCGAAACTTATGGTTGAACAAACATTAGAATGGTTTGCGAAACTAGGTAAGATTGATTCCGTAAGATTGCGTTATTTTAATGTGGCGGGAGCATCCCCTGATGGGTCTTTGGGTGAGGCAGGTAAAAAAGTATTAAATCTTATTCCAATTCTTATGGAGGTTGCGGTAGCTAAACGCGAAAAATTTGTTATGTATGGAGATGATTTTGAAACACCAGATGGAACGTGTATTCGAGATTACATTCACGTTATGGATCTTGCCAAAGCGCATCTTGTTGCATTAAAAAAACTTTCTGAATTTGAAGGAACAGAGTATTACAATGTTGGAGTCGGAAAAGGATATTCTGTACAAGAGGTTGTAGCAGCAGTAAAAAGGGTTTCAGATGTAGATTTTAAGGTTGAAATTGGACCACGAAGGGTTGGGGATCCAGCGGCATATTTTGCAGATAATTCAAAAATTTCAAATGAGTTGGGCTGGTTTCCAGAGTTTACCCTTGAAGATATTGTTAACCACGCATGGGCGTGGGAAAAGGGTGGAAAATTAAATCACTCTTAGAACAGGTTCCGTTTTCATCTGTATAATCAAGTAAACATGTATGATGATGTTTCAATAATATTCCCAGCCCTCAATGAAAAAGAGCGGATTTTACCAACGCTCAAAGACTATATTTTAACGTTAGGACCTTCCGTTGAGTATATTGTTGTTGATAATGGTTCAACCGATGGAACTCAGGAAGCAGTATTAGCAAAGTTTCCACATGTTATATATGTAAGAAATGAATTTCCGTTGGGAAAAGGTGGAGCGGTGTATGCTGGTTTTGATGTTGCTAAGGGTTTAATTGTTGGGTTTACTGATCCTGATGGTGCAACATCAGCCAAAGAGTTTATAAAGCTACTAAATAAAGCAAAGACAAGTGATGTTGTAATTGGGTCTCGGTGGTTGCCGGGTTCAAAGATCTCGCCCCAGCAACCATTTATCCGTCAAATAAATAGTAGGGCATTTAATCTTGCAATAAAAACATTATTACCCCTCTCTTTATCTGATACTCAATGTGGAGCAAAGGTTTTAAAAAAATCGGTGTATGAGAACATTAAACCGTATTTAACCCAGAAACAATTTTCTTTTGACGTAGATCTTTTGTACCATGCTCATAGGAATGGTTTTACAATTACAGAGGTCCCTATTTTGTGGAGTCATATTGAGGGAGGGGGAACATTTAAACCATTCCAATCTGGATTTAGGGCCCTTTGGGATATATTAAATATTCGAAAACAGTATAGCTAGGTTGTTGTTACAAGGACCAGCCTTTGCTAGCGTGGCCTCCATTTGCCCAATACATAGCACGTTCTACAACGATTGGTTGAGTAGAGGTTATTTTTGTTGAGAAACCTAAACCTGTTCCAATTTCATTTGCAGCGCTTATGGTAAATCTTTTATTTGGGTTAATAGTATATGTTTTTGTTGCATTGCTTCCATTTTCAACCATATATTCAACAGTTACTGTTACTGTTGTTGGGTTGGGGTTTTGGAAAAGTATATACGTTGAAAAATCT
>PCSU01000047.1 GCA_002771355.1 candidate division WWE3 bacterium CG22_combo_CG10-13_8_21_14_all_39_12
CTTCTTTTACGTCTTTTGCTATGTAATTTGTCGACATGGTGGTTCACCTCCTTTCAGAGAGACTCACTGTCTAGTTTAATGGGTACCTGTCAGTTCCGAAATAATAAATGGTAACTCCCCTGGTTCCCTATACGTTGACCGATTAACGGTAATTATTCCTCCCCACATGTAACCAATAACAAGAACAAATATCGCTGTTAGACACAGTGTTCGGTATCCATTATTAGCTATGAAACTTTTCATTATTATTGACAGAATGGCTCACCATACGGCGGATTACCAGCTAATATCTCTGCATCAAACCGTGCAACATATTCACTCTTTAGTGCTGAAGTAAAATATTCAAATGGACATACAGCCGCTGTATACGTTGAAGATGTATTCCAATTTGGATCAGATGCAAACTGATTAGAAATAGCCGAGTTATATACCCCAAAATCCCAATTTCCTGCCATACTGGTACCGGTTGTATACCCAATCAGATCCCCTGCATTAAATGAAACACCCGAAATATACTGTGTTCTACTGTCATTTTCACTATTCGGTTCTGAAGGTAATAGCGCGGCAAGAATTGCAATTGGATTGGTCATATGACCAAATCTAACGGTGACCTCGCAACTGACTTGAAATTCAAACATATATGGCCCGCCAATATAATATGAACCAGAAACTACCTTCATTGCAGCAGGTGCATACAACGGTACCGAAACTCCATTGGTACCAATATATGAATGTGGCTTTAACGATGGGCCAGCACCCATTGTTGGTGGAGCTACAACATAATTCACTGCACTCATGTCAGTTATGTGACTTATGAATGTTGGACTCGTATTACTCACGCAAGACGGTTGTGGTGTTGGGGTGGGTTCATCCGTTGGCTCTGGTACGCTTATTGGAGTAGGGACACTAGTAGGTACTGGTGATAATGTTGGTGCTACATACACTGGTGTTGCAGTAGGAATAATCGTAGGTGTTGGTTCTATAGTTGGACGAGGAGTTAAGGTTACGGGAATACCTGTTGGAATTTGTGTAGACTGCATACTCTCTTCGGACATCTCACTTGAAATTGGTACTGGCTTGTGAGGTGAATTTGTTACCAACAATACTGCACCAGAAATAACGATACCAATGAAAACTACCGCAACAACAATTTCAATCAGCGTAAACCCACGCGACATAAAATAACTATACCGCCTTGCAAATACTTCGTCTATTAACATGTAAATTTGATACCTGTGCGACAATTAGTTTATGAATACATTAACTGCCGAGGAAAAAGCTGTCATTATTGATAAAAAAATCGAAAAACCTTTTACGGGTAAGTATGACGACCATTGGGACAACGGTATATATGTCTGCAGACAATGCGAAACTCCTCTATATACTTCAAACAGTAAATTTAGAGCACACTGTGGATGGCCAAGTTTTGATCAAGAAATCCGTAGTGCTATTAATCGCACACCTGACCCATTATTTAACCGAACTGAGATAACCTGTTTACGCTGCGGTGCACATCTTGGGCATGTATTTGAAGGCGAACAGCTTACTGAAACAAACGTTAGACACTGTGTTAATTCAATTTCATTAAAATTCATTCCTGCAGAAGAATAGCTACTCCTGATTTTAATAAAAACCCAGTTGTTTTGCTAGTTGATAAAAACCCCAAATCCCAAGGATCCCCCCAATAAATGTTCCAAAAACAGAAG
This sequence comes from candidate division WWE3 bacterium CG22_combo_CG10-13_8_21_14_all_39_12, assembly GCA_002771355.1. Lineage (GTDB taxonomy): Bacteria > Patescibacteriota > 4484-211 > 4484-211. The sequence goes on from PCSU01000047.1 coordinate 1,707, forward strand.
CTAATGACAAAAAGTCGGCGCCAAAAAGTGTAGGCACGTATCCACCAGCCCAAGAACCAACAAACATACCAATCATTACAAATCTTTTACGAGACATAATAGTACCTACAATCTTACACCGTTTTTGAGTAGGCACAACAATATCGTAATAAGGGTAAAATGAGAGACTATGCAAGAATTAATAATTTTAAGACTCGACTACCAAACCCACAAAGAAGAGGCACGGAACATAATTACTGCGCGCGTAGAGTTTTTTGCACAGCAGTACGGAGTAACATATGGCCGAATTGCCATAAGAGACCAGCGCACACGTTGGGGAAGTTGCTCAAATAAAAAAAACCTAAACTTTAATTTTAGAGTTGCATTTTTGCCCGATGAATTTCGTGACTATATTATTGTTCATGAAATTTGCCACCTTAAAGAGTTAAACCATTCAAAAAGATTTTGGGAACTTGTTTCTCAATTTTTTCCTCATTACACATCAATCCACAAACAACTCCGAAACTACAAACTCATACCATAAGGTGAACACATTCATATTGCTATGACAATTCGTTAAGAATATGGTTATATAATACCCATGACACCAGATCATTTCTCCTTAGCATCAAAATCTACTCAATCAGTTTTGGAAGAACTTCAATCGTCGACCAATGGATTAACGAGTAATGAGGTTACTAATCGACTCAAAACGTATGGATCTAACACCTTAAAATCACAAAAGATATTTTGGTTAACTATTCTGCTTCGACAGTTTAAATCTTCGTTTGTGTATCTTCTTGCAGTTGCAGCGATACTCGCACTCCTGTTGGGTGAAACTATTGATGGATTTCTTATTTTCGGTTTTATTGGTATCAATACACTCCTTGGTTTTATACAGGAATATCGGTCCGAAAAAACAGTTGCCCTCCTAAAAAAATTCACAGAGTTTTCTACAACAGTCTATCGAAATGGTACAAACACTCTCATCCTTTCTTCAGAGATTGTTCCCGGTGATATTGTTGTACTTGAAGCTGGCGATTTAGTCCCAGCAGACCTTCGAATAGTTTCAGCACACAACCTTTTTGTAGACGAATCAATGTTAACGGGAGAGTCAGTTGATGTTCAAAAAACAAACGAACCATCGCACACTCCCCCGACCGAACCATATCAAGCTTTAACCCTAGCGTTTCGCGGAACACACATAACTCAAGGAAACGGGACTGGTGTGGTTATTGCTACTGGACAAAATACTAAAGTAGGTACAATTGCAACGCTTGCAAACTCAACCAAACGCATAAGTGGATTTGAACAAAACATAAATCAGTTCAGTAATTTTTTACTCGCAATTACTTCAATTACACTTATCATAGTTGTTACCGCTCACATTCTATTTAATCCTTACCTTTCAATTCCTGAACTCACCTTATTTGCAATAGCACTTGCTGTTGGTGTTATTCCCGAAGCACTTCCGCTTGTTTCCACCGTCTCTTTGGCACACGGTGCACGAGTGCTTGCTAAAAAACATGTTGTAGTAAAACGACTGTCGGCAATCGAAGACTTAGGGGGAATCGAGGTTCTTTGTAGTGACAAAACAGGAACACTAACCGAAAACAAACTTACCATTACTGATCTTAGGGTCTTACATGAACCTGTGGTCTTTTTTGCGGGACTTGGCATTGAAGAATACGACGAAAAAACGCGAACTCCAAATAACTCATTTGATCTTGCCATTTATTCATACCTGTCAGAGTCTGACAAAAAAACTCTCGCATCATACAAACAGCTTTCACTCTTATCTTTTGATCCAACTCGAAAAAGAAACAGTATTTTAGTTTCACGAGAAACCGAATCTACTCTTATTGTTCGTGGAGCTCCAGAAGAAATCATCACTCATGCCACAAATGTTTCCCCGGAACAATCAAAATCACTCCTAGCTTGGGTTGACCAAAAAGGAACTAAAGGCCATAGGTGTCTGGCTATTGGAGTGCGTACAAATTTTTATAATGCATCATACACACATGAGGATGAACTTATAGACATTTCGCTGTATGGAATTATTGCATTTTCGGATCCATTAAAAGAATCAACCCAACAAGCAGTATCACTTGCCACTCAGTTAGGTGTTCAAATTAAGATCATTACAGGAGATGGCCCTTCCGTTTCAGGTTCAGTTGGTGTTTCCGCAGGTATCATCGTAAACCCTTTAGACGTAATAACAGGTGCCCAATTTAATGCACTCTCTAATGACAAAAAACATGACGCAGTCGAAAGGTATCATATTTTTGCACGTGTTGCACCAGAAGAAAAATATCAAATTGTTGCGCTCCTCATGGAAAAACATCAGGTCGGATATTTAGGAGAAGGAATCAATGATACCCCTGCATTAAAGCTTGCTCATGTTGGTCTTGTGGTTAAAGGAGCGTCAGACATTGCACAAGAAACCGCAGATATTATTCTTTTGTCTCAAAACCTCAATGTAATAATTCAAGGAATTGCCGAAGGTCGAAAAACGTTTACCAATACCATGAAATATCTGAAAATCACATTGCTTTCAAATTTTGGCAATTTTTATGCAGTTGGAATTTCATCGCTTTTTGTTGCCTATTTACCTATGCTTCCCATTCAAATACTCCTTTTAAACTTACTCTCAGACGTTCCCATGATTTCGATTGCAACTGACACTGTTTCACCAGGTGACCTCAAAACTCCCAAACGATATAATGTTAAAGACTTGTTGGTATCTACCACAATCCTTGGAATTATAAGTACCTTTTTTGATTTTTTGTATTTCGCAATATTTAAAGACAGTGGCCAACCAATTCTCCAAACAGCATGGTTTACTGGCAGTGTGCTCACAGAACTCCTTATTATTTACTCTATTCGAACCGATCAGTTTATTCTTACCACAAAAGAAAAACCTTCAAGGCCAATACTGGTTCTGACAATTGGAGCAATAGCTGTTGCTCTTGCAATTCCATTGACAACTATTGGGCAACAGCTTTTTTCGTTTGTTACCCTTTCACCACAGATACTTTTAACCATTCTTGGGGTTGCAATTGTTTACGTATTTACAACCGAAGTCGTAAAACTCATGTTCGTACACTATGGAAAAGCAAAAACCTAATACTGTTTACCAAGATTAATACAAACCCAAACTACTCGCCGGCAACCTCTTTGAGTTTTGAAAGCAAATTATCCTGGATATCAATTTCACCTGATTCCAAAACTCCATCCTTAAACCTATATCCACGCTCGCCTGCAACAAAAATTTCATTTTTTGAACCAATCCTTTTAGCTGATCTTATACGTTCAATTATCTCTGAATTTTCATTCTCGAACCGTTCTTTGTTTGTAAGGATTGAAGGATCAATTGCCATCACCAAGTTCCCTGCATTATCACTTTCGTTATCGAACGAATCGGCTTCAACTAACGAGCCGGCTAAAAGCTGAACCATAAGCGCCAGCGCTGAACCTTTGTGTCCACCAAAGGCCTTAATTGCACCAGACATAATTTGGGCAGGGTCAGTTGTTGGAGCTCCGCTAGCATCAAAACCGCAACCTTCGGATACATTAACTCCAGCTGTTTTAGCTTCAATCAAACCATAATATGCAATTTCAGACGTGGACATATCAAGAAGAAAAGGATCGTTTGAAGTTGGAATCCCAACAGCAAATGGATTGGTGCAAAACAAAGGCTCTGTCGATCCATAAGGAGCTGTAGTCATAAATGGAGCTGATGCATAAGCAAACCCAATTAATCCCTCTGAGGCAATTTTATCTACGTAATAACCTAGCGCACCGGTTGATTCTGTAGTATTAAAATTTCCGACAATCGCCATTCCATGCTCTTTTGCTTTTAAAATTGCACGGTCGGTCATTGCATCCATAACCAACATTGCATGCGTTCCGTTTCCATCAATAAGTGCCGAAACAGTCGTTTCTTTAACAGTAACAGGTTCTCCGTTTCCCTCACGCATAGGAATACCCGAACCAATAAGCTTAACAACACCCTGATTATTACCGCGAAGTTGTGCAAACATAAGAACCTTAAGAATTATTTCTGCCTCATCTGAAGTATATCCAAACGATACTATCGCTTTACGGGTTAGGGATGTAAGATCATTAACCGAAATTCTCATGATGTAATTATATACTACATCTCATTTTCTTACATTAAACATGCAGGCTGGGTACAACCGTATATAATCAAACCATGCACGAGAAACCAAATCACGATCCCTCTACCCAACGATATCCTAAAAAAGGTGATGTTGTTTGCGTTTCTGAAAAAGTAAATTACAAAAACGGAATCTTAACAGAAGGTACTGTTCAAGATGTTCTGACTAGTAAAAAAACTCACCCTCGTGGCCACAAGGTACGATTAACCGATGGGACAATTGGCCGTGTACAAGAATTTGTAGGCGATGAAAAACCTGTAACTCCTCAAAACACTACTCTCCAGGCACAAGAGAAAGAAGAAGAAATATCAACAAACGTTGAGCCCATTGAAGGAGACCTGGATCTACGATAACGCGATTACCAATTCAGTAAAAGTACAATCAACCCAACAGCTGAAAGCATCACAATCATTTGGTGAGTTATTTGTGAGAGTATAAAACACTGTTGAGAAGACAAATTTCCCAATACTTTTCGTAAAAACCAAAAGTGCCCATCAATATTATGAGGGAAATGCTCGGGCCGAATAAACTGCTGCAAAAAAAAGTATAACGCCTCTCCCAAGCTTCGTACAATCCAAAACACTAAAAAGAATAATACAAAAAGTTTAAACGACGTAAAAAAATATGAAAGAAGCCCTGCAACCCCAAAGTACATACTAAAAATAAGTATATCTTCCCACACGAAAGACCCAATTAATGCACTCCACATATAGGTAAACTCTATCTTGCCGTTCAGACGAATAATCCGGTGCGCAGCAAATATTGATAGTGCGAAAAAGCTTAATCCAATTAGTAATAGGTACTCCATGACAAACATTATAAGCCTCTTGCAAAGACGTGCAATTATCCCGTGCAAAACCACCTAACTTATAGTATAATAGTGTTTTGTCAGTAGCACATTGATTTCCGCCGACAATTTCTACAGGGGAGGTAATATGAACCACTGGCGTAGAATCGTTGTTTGGGCACTTCTGGTCACGATGATCTTCACGGCCTCAGGGATTGTATTCCCTGCAAGCCACGTTCAGGCGCAAGTATGCCCAGATGGATATGGGCAACTGAA
>PCSU01000040.1 GCA_002771355.1 candidate division WWE3 bacterium CG22_combo_CG10-13_8_21_14_all_39_12
TTTTCTCAGATGACTGGTTTGCAAGAAAATCTGATGTCCCCCAACCGATCATTCCTCCCAATCCACCTAAAACACTAATTATTGTTTTATCCATATGCATATATTAGCAGATTATTACGCAAAACGTACTTAGGGGAACTTCCCACATAGATTTGATCACAATCTGATACAATATCAAAAGTATGGCACACGAAGTAGAAACATATCTTAAAAAAGACTTACGGCGTTTAGGTATTGCGACTGCTATTAATATTGTCCTTATCATAGCGTTACACTTTGTCCTATAGATTTATTTAACCTCTATTAGATTTCCCACTGCAATGTAACGCTGATTTGCAAATCCCGGAGGAATACAGGTCATAAGTGTAATCATGTGTTTGTTTTTGGGTTGATTCATAATAAATACATCTGATGGCTCCACTACCCCAGTATGTGTTATTTCATAGGTATATATGTGATTGTCCATAGCAATTGAAACCACATCCCCTGCCTTCATTTGAGGAAGATTTGTAAAAATGGATTCGTAATTATTTGATGCTAAAAGAGGAAGCATAGAATGTCCAAACAAAAACGTATTCCCTTCCTGACCCGGATAGGCAGAATTTGCTAAATGTGCAATTGATTGCGTTAAAACAGAATCATAAATTTTTTCATCTTGCCCATTCACATCAAGGGCAATACGAGCATCGGTAATTCCAAGACGAGGAATGGTAATGCTAATACCATCGTTATTTTTATCTTGAAGTCCTTTCACAACACCTTTTTGCTCAACAGGTAATCTATATAATGGTTCAACATCTTCACCTGTATTGTTTGCTAGTAAATCGCCAAACCCACCACTATTTGCATAAACAGACTGTGTCCCAAAAATATCAGAGATCGATTCTGAAGGAAATACAGGTAATGTATTTGACCAAATAACATAAACCCACAACAGATATGAGAAACCAGATAAACCAATTACAATAAGTACAATACCTGCTATTCGCTTGAGATTAAGCTTAGACTCAATCATTATTGAAGTGGGTCTTGAGTGGATTTAGTTCTAGATGTATTTTCCCTGAGTTTACCCTGAGCATATCGTTTTAGTTCAACACGCTTTCTCCACCGAACAACTCCAACAATCGTAAAATATGATACTGATCCTACAAAAAGCATAATTCCAAAATACAAAATATATACCCAAATCGATGACGCCGTTTCAAGTGTTAAGTTTTGTTTTATGGGAGCACCATTTACTACAAAAGAATCCGATTGTGCAGAATGGTATCCAAACTTTGATGCAACTGTATAGTACGTTCCCTCCGGAGCAAAAAATTGATAGTGTCCAAACACATCAACTTCATAAGGATTACGTTGATTACCTTGGGATTGACCATCCCAAACAAACCATTGACCATCAACCTGTTGATACAAAACAACCTTCGCACCAGGAAGGATATCGTCACCCACACCCCTGATCGTCCCAAAAACTTGATACGTTTGTACTGCATCTTCTTGCGCAGCATAAGCCGTTCCAACATACCCAAAACCCGGAACATTAAGTAACGTAGTTACAAATTGCATTACCGTAAACAAAGATGCTGCAACAATAAGTCCTAGTACCGACCACATAACTGCCTTTCTTCCATTTTCTGCTTTAGCCGTATCATCTCCCGCCATTATAATGAGCATTCCCCCATACAACAACATAATTAACCCAGCTACCGCCCCTGTAATAATTCCCATGTTAACAACAAAAATTCCCATAGTGGGAATTTCTTTAAGAGCACAACTTGGAATTAGTAGTGGATTTGGAACAATAATCCTGTCAGTACAATCAATTGGTGTTGGTCCGGGAATCGATGTTGGTACGGGGGTTATTTGGACATTCGGACAACAGAGAATACCTGAACCTGTGCAATTAGCATTATCATCAGCAGTCAAAGATGCACCACAATACGCGTTTGGAACACATTCTCCTGGAACCCCAAAACTTGTACATGCAGTCGCCGCCTCAACATCAAGTCCTCGCCCCACTACAACAATGACTAACATAAGGAAAAATGCAATCTTGGACAACTGTAAAATGAATTTCATCTCCATTTGATACTAGCATCAAAAGCCCATGATCGTCAACAAAAATACGGTTCATTGACGGGGTTTTTATTGGTTGTTATGCTATTGTCATGAATAAATATTATATTGTTGCACTTGCAACTCTTCTTTTTGTATTAACAACAAAACCAGTCCTTGCAGCCCAGGCCGCCTTATCATTTACACCCTCAACTCAATCAGTGTCTCCAGGACAAACAATTTCTGCAACGGTGCTTGTTAATACCAATGGAGAAACAATAGACCGTGTGCTAACAAAAATAACCTATACCTCTTCAATCCTGTCGCCAACTAGTATAACGACTTCTAATAGTTTTGTTGATATTTGGTACCAAAATAACATTGGGTCAACTGCAGGAGTGCTTATCCTTGAGGGTGGGGTTAGTGGAAATGGCACCAGTGGAGAAAACCTTACACTTGCAACAATTAACTTCTCTACAATCTCTTCAGGCACAGCAACACTTGCGTTTTCATCAGACTCAGCTGTTTATAACGTAGGGACGAATACCAATATTCTTGCGCAAGCCCAATCAGCAACATATACGGTTGGAACATCAACCACCCCTACTATTAGTCCAACACAAACCATTTCTCCACAGGTAACTATAACGGCAACATTAACCCCACTCCCCAATCAACTCCCCGTTGGAGGAACAACTGAAGTAACGGTATTGGTTATTATAGGAGCATTAATCGTACTAGTTTCGGGAATTATACTAACAACTAAACATTAGTATTATCCTCACACTGTACGTTTTATATATGTTTGTGTAAAATCTAGTTGTGATTTCTAAAAAACCTCCAAAAGAGCTTCGTAACAACGTTACAAAACGTCAAATAATCTTGCGTGTTATTTTGTTAATAGTAGTAATTCTTCTTGTTTCAGCCGGAATTAGTGGGTATTTCCTTATATATAAGCCTTATGTTGACTCTAGAGACACGCCACCAAAAGCAACCCCTACCCCAACTCCAATACCAGAATACCTTGAGTTTTTGCAAACACCAGCGAATTTTGTAGGAGAAATTGAGAGAATCGATACTCTGCAAGATACTGTTACCGTTGTTAGAGATGACAGAAGCCGTATTCAACTCACACTTAATCCGTTTACAAAAATATATGTCGTATCAAAGTTCCAACCTCAAAATGTAAGAGTTGAAATCACTGACCAAAATATTCTACAAGAAAATATGACTGTCTCAATATACACAAATGACAAAAACATTACAGCATTATTTGTACTTGAACCAGATCAACTACCTACCAATACACCTGCTCCATCAAACCAACAACCTGGTATTAATGAGCTGAATACGTTAGAGGGTTTGAATTAAAACATCACTATTATTTTTTAGGGTATGATGCACATATGGTAAATCCTTTGGAGACAATCATACTCACTCTAGCCTATCATCATGTTTTTAATTTTCCTCTTACAGAGTTTGAAGTATATAAATACTCCCCACATGAACTAAACACACACGAAATCCTACCCCAAAACGATGTAGCCATCTGCAAAAAGGGAACCTTACTTGGGCTTTCGACGTGGGATGATCATAAAATTACAAGCATAAGAGACCTCTCCTGGGAAAGAATTAGCTATGCACAACGATTATTCTCATTGGTTTCACACAAACTCCCAACTATAGAATTTGTTGGGGTAACAGGAAGCACTGCAGCCCTTAATGCTAGAAAAGATAGTGACATTGATATTTTTATCATTACAAAAAATAATGCTGGATGGATTACAAGACTCGTACTCTTATTACTATTAACGATAATCGGTAAACGCACCAACACCAATAAAAACAATAATGCTAGCACCTTCTGCACAAATATGATTATTGAAAGTTCAGACCTATTATTTAAAAATCAAGATCTGTTTACTGCAATGGAACTAGCCCACATGAAACCGATCATAAACAACAATTATTATTATGAAAAACTTCTTTATGGAAATGCGTGGGTAAGTAAATTTCTTCCAAACTTCTGGAAGCTTAAAACCCAGGAATGGAGTAATCCAAATAAATCGATAGATAATTTTTCAAAAACTCCGTTACATTTATCTACATTAAACAAATTTGCAGGCTATATCCAACGGTTCAAGTATCGACTTAAAAACAAAACAAACCTCACACTCTCCCAGACATGGGTTATTGACCACAGAGCCGTAATACTGAAATCTTACAAAAAGATCTTGAATGAACTTAATATAAAAGACACCCGTTTACGTTAGTAAAGATATGAAAAATGTATGAATGTAGTATGTGACTACATCATTCCTGGCATTCCGCCGCCCATACCTGCAGGAGATGAACCGCCATCGTTTTTGTCTTCAGGATCATCAGCAATTAAGGCATCTGTTGTTAAAATATTCACTGCAACCGAGATTGCATTTTGAATGGCTGAGCGAGTTACCTTGAGTGGATCAGTAATACCAGCCTGGTACATTGAACCAAACTGTTCAGTCATAACATTAAACCCAAAATCATGTTCTTCACTCTTTTCAACTTCTTTTAATATCCATCCATCATCTTGTCCTGCATTTTTTACTAACTGTCGCAAAGGTGCTTCCATTGCCTTGTAAACAATCTTATAAGCAACTCCATCTTCATCATCAAAATGTTGTTCTAAAATCTTTCGCGCTTTAATGACAGCCACCTCACCACCAGGGATAATACCTTCTTCAATAGCTGCCTTAGTTGCATTTACCGCGTCTTCTACTCGATGCTTTTTTTCTTTCATCTCAACTTCTGTAGCTGCACCAACACCCAAAACTGCAACACCACCAGCTAATTTAGCAAGACGTTCTGCAAGCTTTTCGGTATCATAATCTGAAGTAGATTGATCCATTTGTTGACGAATTTGTGCAATGCGAGCATCAATATTTTCCTTCGATCCTTTACCACCTACAATGGTAGTTTCATCAGCGGTAGTAACGATTCTGTCAGCAGTACCTAAATCTTCAAGTTGAACACTATCAAGTTTTCTTCCAACTTCTTCAGAAATAACTACGCCACCAGTAAGTGTTGCAATATCCTCAAGCATTGCCTTTCGTCGGTCTCCGAATCCTGGAGCTTTTACAGCAAGTACATTAAATGTTCCTCGGAGTTTATTAACAACCAATGTTGCAAGCGCCTCACCATCAATATCCTCGGCAATAATAACAAGGTTCTTACTTTGTTTTACAATATTTTCAAGAGTAGGTAAAAACTCGCTGAGTGATGATATTTTCTGGTCAGTAATAAGAATTACTGGATTTTCTGAAACGGCCTCCATTGATTGTGGATCAGTTACAAAATAAGGAGAAACGTACCCTTTGTCAAAAACCATACCTTCTCGATAATCAATCTCAAATTGTAAACCTTTAGATTCTTCGACTGTAACAACTCCCTCATTGCCAACCTTTTCCAAAGCATCTGCAATAAGTTCACCAATTTCAGCATCTGCTGCAGAAATTGTTGCAACTTGAGCTTTTTCTTCTCTTGTTGAAACAACCTTTTTCATATTATTAAGCTCTTCAATGAGTAACTCAGCTGCCTTATGGAATCCTTTTCGAAGCACCATTGGATTTACTCCTGCTGCTATATTTTTCATACCTTCATCAACAAGAGCTTGTGCCAATACCATTGCAGTAGTTGTTCCATCACCAGCAACATCATTTGTTTTACTTGATGCCTCAAGAACAAGCTGTGCACCCATATTTACAAATGGATCTTTAAGCTCAACTTCTTTAGCAACAGAAACCCCATCATGAGTTACCGTTGGTGAACCAAAAGATGATGCAATTGCAACGTTTCGACCTTTAGGCCCCAGTGTTGTTCGTACAGCAGTAGCAATAGCGTCTACTCCTTCTTTAAGATTTTTGCGAGCTTCTTCTCCGTATATTATTTGTTTCGCAGCCATGATTATTTTATTATTGCCAAAATATCTTTCTCTCTAATTATTAGGTATTCATTTCCATCGATCGTAATTTCGTTGGGAGAATATTTAGTAAAAAGAACTGTTTGACCTACCTCAACCGACATTTTTCGTACTGAACCATCCTCTTGAATTGAACCTGTACCAACTGCAAGTACCTCACCCTGTTCTGGTTTTTCCTTGGCAGCAGTATCAGGAATAATAATACCCGACTCAGTTTTTTGTTCTTTGCTTTTTGCACTAACGAGGACGCGATCCTCGAGTAACGTGATGTTTGATGTGTCAACCATTGCAACTTGCATTATACAAACATCCTAGAATCTGTCAAGTTTTGGCGGCTTTTGAGCCTTTGTAGAAGCCTATTGTGCTTTTATAGAGGTAAGGACTTGTTGAATCTTTGCTGCTGCATTTATTAGTTCCCCTTCAGGCCCAGACTCCAACCCCCGCGCAGTATTATCAAGCATCTCAATAATTGCTTTTTCAATTGGATTGTTTAATGTAGAACTGAATGCACCTGAAGCTATATACCAAGATGTGTAGGAAGGGCCTTGCCCAGAGTATGGCCCTGTATACAACTCACTACTGAGAGAAGAAACCATACTCGTTCGTGGGTATGGTTCCCCAAATGCACGAACGGTACTCTCATTTTTATATAGAGAAATTAACTGCTCCTCTCTAGATAACCATCGTAAAAACTTCCATGCTTCTTCAGGATGTTGTGAAGATTTAACTACAGATTCAGACCAAAAGTTTGCCCAATATTGTGAGCGGATTTCTCCAGTTGGAGATGGAAGCTGAGGAACCATTGCAACCCCAATCTTAAACTTTGGAGAACTGTTTAAA
>PCSU01000003.1 GCA_002771355.1 candidate division WWE3 bacterium CG22_combo_CG10-13_8_21_14_all_39_12
AAGTCCATTACAGTATCTCATCGACAATCAGCGTATGTCGCATATGTCCTTGACTTATACAAGCGCTTGATATTTTTTTGTACTCTGGTACTATTTACATATGGCAAATCCACAAGACACAGCAATTCTTGTTGTAGAGGATGAAACATTTTTACGTGAATTGTATGAGGAACTTTTGGTGGGTGAAGGATATAAGGTTACTACAGCGGTTGATGGTGATGATGCTATTCAAAAAGCTTCAGAAACAAAGTTTGATATTACTCTTTTAGATATTATGCTTCCTAAAAAAGATGGTCTTACCGTTTTGGAAGAATTGAATAGTAATAAAACTCTTGATCAATTGGGTAAGGTTGTATTTCTTACAAACCTTGGACAAGATGCTGTTATTAAAAAGGGTTTTGATCTTGGTGCCGTTGGATATTTAATCAAAAGTGCATATACTCCAGACCAGATTCTAAATGAGGTCTCAGCTTACTTGGATGGAGATAAGTAACCATTAATTCAAACTGTTGATACGTTTCTGCTTTTACCTTGGTATAATCATCACATTGTGTTTACCCCTGAAATAATTTATGAAAATGAAGACTATGCAGTCTTAAATAAACCAAATGGTTTGGTTGTAACGCCAGGTGCTGGTCATGATGAAATAGATACTCTTGTTGGATGGCTTGTCTCCCACTATGGGGAGGGTATCAGAGATGCCTGTGTTGAAGGACATCGGCCAGGTATTGTGCATCGTCTTGATAAAGACACGAGTGGTGTGATGGTTGTTGTTAAGACGCTAGATGCTTTCCACCATATGGTTTCTCAATTTAAAAATCGAACAGTAAAGAAGCAGTACGAGGCTCTCGTTTGGGGTAATGTTAGTGAAACATTGGAAGAAAAGTCGCATGCAGGTATCGAAACGTTTGAGATAAATGCTCCAATTGGACGTAATCCAAGAGATCACACACGGTTTGCTGTTACTCGGACAGGTAAAGAGGCATTAACCTCCTTTACCGTAGGAAAAGTGGTTACTATTAAAGACACCCAGTTTACACAGATGTCGTGTATGCCACAATCAGGGAGAACTCATCAAATTCGTGTCCACTTAAAGTCATTTGGGCATGGGATCGTTGGAGATCCACTGTATCAAAGTCGGAGTTTTACTCATAAATTAGTTGAACTTGTTAAAGATAATGATCTTCAGGACCGTTTGTACTTACACGCGCATTCGTTAACGTTTATTCCTCCAGGTGAGACAAAAGAGAAAACGTTTACCTCTCCGGTGCCATGGACTCTTTAGTCTTACAAAAAGTAATCGTATTTCATAGATGATTTTGTTATGCTATTCTGAGGGTATTGTATGGATACACTGCTCATAGAATTCGGTCTTGTCCTTGTCGCTGGTGCATTAGCTGGTATGGCTGTGCGTGCACTTAAATTACCACCCATTTTAGGGTATATTTTTGCAGGCATATTTTTATCGTTTGTGATTGTTAATCAAGATGTTCATACGATTCTTGGTTTTTTCTCTCATCTTGGGGTTGCATTTTTACTATTTATGCTTGGTCTAGAGCTTAATGTTAGGGAGATTCATGAGGTTGGTCCAGTTGCCCTTACCACAGGAATAGGTCAAGTGATAGTCACATCTTTAATAGGGTTTGGGGTGGCTAAGTTTTTTGGATTTGGGTTTATTGAGGCTGTGTATATTGCGGTAGCTCTTACATTTTCATCAACAATTATTATAGTTAAACTGTTGGGCGAAAAAGGGGATTTGAATTCTTTATATGGTCGTATCGCAGTTGGTATGCTTATTGTTCAAGATTTAATTGCAGTCATAGCTCTCATTGTGCTTAATTTTCTAGGGGCGTCTGTAGGGTCAAGTTCAGAATTAGTAAAAACGCTTGGGGTGGTTCTTATTATGGGGATTTTACTTATTTTAATAGCATTTATTGTTGGGAAGATTTTGAGTAATGTTCTCATGTGGATTGGAAAATCATCAGAGTTAGTCTTAGTAACTGTAATGGCATGGGCGGTTTTGTTTGCTGTATTTACTCAAAATTTTGGGTTATCCCTTGAAGTAGGGGCGTTTTTGGCAGGAATTTCTCTCGCTTCATCAGAGGCAAGTCTTGAGGTTGCCGCAAAAATGAAACCATTGCGCGATTTTTTTATTATCATGTTTTTTATTGTTTTGGGTTTGGGATTATCGGTAGAAGGGCTTATAGATCAATGGCCAATGATTCTTATATTTGCAGGGTTGGTGTTAATTGGTAACCCATTAATCTTGCTTTCAATAATGGGTGCCATGGGATATCATCGCAGAATTAGTTTCTTGACAGGTTTAACAGTTTCTCAAATTTCTGAATTCTCACTTATTTTGGTAGCTACAGGGGTTGCGTTGGGTCAGGTCCAATCCGAAACGTTATCAATGATTACTGGAGTTGCAATAGTAACCCTGGTCGGAAGTTCCTATCTTATTACTCAAGGTGAAAAAGTGTATGCGTTATTTTCAAAACCACTCATGCTTTTTGAAAAAAGAGTTCTTATAGATGAATATAGGGTTGCGTTTGAGAAAGACCCTGCTGTAGTGCTTTTTGGCGCTCATCGTACAGGGGAGGGGATTTCAAATCTTTTGTTTAAGAAAAATATACCATTTGCAGTGGTGGACTATGATCCTGCGATTGTAAAGAAACTTAAAAGAAGTAAAATTCATGCGGTGTATGGTGATATTGCAGACCCTGATATTTTAGCTGAACTTGATATTGCAAAGGTAAAGGTGTTAATCTCTACCGTACCGAGTTTTGAGGATAATGAATTGTTGCTTGGGCAACTTGACGTGACTGTTGCACAACAGAATCGTCCCTATATCGTGATGAGGGCAAATGATCGGGAACAAGCCCAGGTGTTACGAAATCATGGAGCTAATGTTGTCTTGGTTCCTGAAGCTATAGCAGGTGACCATATTATAGATTTGATAGAAGAGTATGGCATTTTTAATGACAATGAAAACAAAAACGAATCAACAAAAACGAATAAAAAAAGCCGGAATTCTTAAACATGCAGGAATAGTGTTAAGTGCCTTGATTGGGGTTTTTATTTTTGTTCTTTGTTTTGCTCTTTATGTGTGGGTGAACGAAACTCCTCGCGCAAATCCTGGGTTTACTGGTTTTAGTGAGGGGAATATACAAAACAGGGAACACACTACCATTTTTATTGCGCCAGATTTACTAATAGCAATTGACAAAGACAACCCTGAAGTGTCATTTTTTCGACTTGAAACACCAATTACAGATGATAGTTTGCGTGTTTTTTCTAAACGAAATGCGGTAATGGTTGATGGATACATTAAAGGTATACCGACAACCGAAATTTCAGACATATCCAAAAATATATGGGACAAGGTATTGTCCGGTCTTACTACGTCAAACTTTACTAGGTTAGATTTACTTCAATTATCCAGAACCATAAAAAACTCAACATTTGTTGAAAACGCAAGTTTGACATTTCCAGAACAGGCTGTTGTTGATGAGGAATTAACCATTATGGTTCAAAACGGAACCAACATTTCTGGTTTAGCATCGGAGGCTACGCAGTGGGTTAAAAATATTGGAGGCAGAGTTGTTGAGGTCGGTAATGCACCAAAAACGATAAATAAGACACAGATCGTTGTGTTATCCGACATACCAGGATCTCCAACCGTAGCGCGATTGGTTGAGGTTTTTGGTCTTAAAGAGGCGCTCCAAGAAACATCAAAAGACCCTACACGATTTGATGTCATCATAACGATAGGGAATGATTTTTATGGGAGATAGCGTAGCTATAAAGAGTAGCTTTAAAACCCTTGCTTCTAGACAACATCGATGCGAGAATAATAGTAATGACAACTGCATTAGCCATCATATTAGTTTCACTTGCAATAATTTCATTTGCTTTGGCAGTAAAAACGGTCAGAAATTCTTTTGTAGTAGGGAATGGTGATGAATCGGTTGTGGATGGTGAGTTTCTCATGATTAAGGTTCCTAAACAAAATGAGCAGACTCCGTTGGCTGCTGAAATGATGTTTTCCGCAATACATGGTTTGTTACAAGGTACTGACGATGTGGGGTACTTTTCTTTTGAAATTAAGGCAAGTAGTGAAGGTATTTTCTTTTATTCGCATGTTCCCAAAAGGTATCGTACGTTTGTTGAGAGTCAAATCTATGCACAATATCCAACCGCTGAGATTGCGCTGGTGGAGGATTATACGAAAATAGAAAGAGATGCAAATACGGTTGTTCGTGGAACAGAAGTTGTACTAGATAAACCCTCCTATTACCCAATTAAATCCTTTCCAGACTTTGCGGTTGACCCTCTGGCTGCGATTACCGGAAGTGTTGAACAGTTAGGTGAAAACGAGGAAATGTGGTTTCAAACTATCATTAAGCCTTTAGCAGATGGTTGGCAGGATGATGGGTATAAAAAGATAACTGAGTTAAAGACTGGTAAGGTTCGTGAAACCCGACCTATTTTTCAGTTAATTCTAGAAGAAATGGGGATAAGATCTGTATCATTGTTGATTGACGTTTTTATGGGACTAATTCAAAACCCTAAATATTATATGGAAGATAGGGTAGAAGCCGATGCTAAAAAGTATGAAATGAGTGAAGAGGCCAAAGCAGAGATAGAGGTTATTCGAACAAAACTTGCGCTACTTGGGTTTGAGGTCTCAATGAGGATTGTTGGAATTGCAACGAGTGAATCCGAAGCTCAGCAAAATATAGGCTCTATGATTGCATCGTTAAAACAATTTTCTTCTGGTACGCTCAACTCATTTAGCAGGTCTGGGTTTATAACAGAACCCTCACAATTACTCAAAGATTATCGGGATCGCAGGCAAGCAAGGGAGAGGGAAAAAGTATTTATATTAAATACAGAAGAATTGGCTTCAGTCTATCATTTACCTAACGTATCGGTTGCAACTGCAAACATTGACTACATTCTTTCGAAAAAGTCTGAGCCGCCCCTTGATCTTCCCATTGATGCTGACGTTAAGTTTGCTGCTACAACATATAGAAACAAACAAGTTCCATTTGGAATTCGACAACCTGACAGAAGACGTCATATGTACGTTATTGGAAAAACAGGTACCGGTAAAACAACGCTACTTCGCAATATGATTATTCAAGATATCCGAGCTGGAAACGGCTTAGCTGTTATTGATCCTCATGGTGATTTATTTGAGTACGTTTTGGACTATATTCCTGAGGAACGAGTAAAAGATGTTGTAATTTTTAATCCGTCTGACTTTGAATATCCAGTTTCACTTAATATGTTTGAGGTAAATGATCCAGATCAAAAAGGATTGATTGCATCGGGGCTTATAGATGTATTTAGAAAACGGTTTGAGTTTAGTTGGGGACCTCGAATGGAGCACATTTTAAGAAATACATTTTTAACTTTTCTTGAGATTCCACGATCAAGTCTTCTTGGTGTAACGCGTATTATGGTTGATCGGTCGTATCGCAAATATATAGTTAACCTGTTGGAAGATCCAATATTAGTTGATTTTTGGAATAATGAATTTGAACAAATAATGCAAAATGATCGTATGGCAGCGGAGGCTGTTGCACCTATTCAAAACCGACTTGGGCCATTTTTGGCTACTCCAGCTGTACGTAACCTTGTTGGCCAAGCAGTTGGGACTATAAATTTAAGAGATATTATGGATACTAAGAAAATATTTTTGGCGAATCTTACCAAAGGTGGAATTGGTGAAGATAATTCAGCAATTCTTGGTGCATTTTTGGTTGGTAGGCTGTGGTTTGCGGCTATGAGTAGGGCAGATACACCGGAAGAAGAGCGTGTTGATTTTCAAGTGTATGTTGATGAGTTTCAAAACTTTGCAACTTCAAGTTTTGCTGCAATTTTAAGTGAGTCTCGTAAATATAGGTTAAATCTAATTATTGCTCACCAGTATATTTCCCAACTTGAGAGTGGGGGAGATAGTACCGTTAAAGATGCAGTGTTTGGGAACGTAGGAACGATCGTTTCTTATGTCGTGGGTCAAGAGGATGCTGAAGTTCTTGCAAAAGAATATGAGCCAGTATTTGAACCTAATGATTTAATCAGTTTAGGTAAATTTCAGCTATATTTAAAACTCATGGTTGATAGTAAACAATCAAGGCCTTTTAGTGCTGTAGCGTTACGTCCAATTGAAGATGCGGTTGGGCTGCGAAATGAAGTAATTGCTCAGTCTCGAGAAAAATACGGTAGACATAGAGATAAAGTTCAGGCTGCGGTCAAAAAATGGGCTGAGCGCACATTTGCTCCAGGAATGGATGATGAGCTCGTAAAGCAGCAACGTGAAGATAGGTTTTATAAAAAACCACCTAAAGATGGTTCTATCTAATTGGAATCGGACACAAAATAAGATACAATACGCCCATGGAACAGTCTAACGTTCTTACTCAAATTCAAGAATTAGAAAAACAGCTTGCTGAGTTAAAAAAAGAGTCCCAAGATGTGAACCCTATTAAGACAACACCTGCTGGTGTACATCCCTTAGAGAAAGCCATGGAGGATACTCCTTCAGCTGATTTAGGACAAAAGACACGAAGTGGAGATACCGTTAAGTCAAAGTCAAATGAAGGAGATGAAGAAGAAAACTATATTCCGATTGGTGAAACAGGGGTTTTTGATGGTGAGTTTGTCATCATGTCCAACGATAAAAAATACCAAGTTCCACCGAACTATGCAAGTAAATCTCGGTTGGTAGTAGGGGATAAACTACAATTAGTTTCTCATGGTGACATGAATTCGTTTAAAATCATGGAGCAAGTTTCTCGCAAAGAACTGACAGGGATTCTGACAAAGAGTGATAATCAGTGGGTTGTTTTTGTTGATGAAACTAATTATTTAGTTATCGCCGCTTCAATTCGATACTACGAAGGCGAAATCGGAGACAAGGTGGTTATACAAGTTCCAGAAACGCCTGTTATGGAGGTAAAGTGGGCAGCAGTAAAGTCGGTCATTAAGGAAGGTGTTGCCGTTGATCCTGAGAAACGTCGCGCTGAGAGGGTGATAGCTCAGGCCAAAGAAGCTGAAGAGTCAAAACCCCGAGTTTCAATGTATGGAGGGAAGATTATTGAAACACCTGTGCCGCCTGATCCACGAAAACCAATGGCTCCAGTAAAACCACGTATGGACGACGAGCCTATTGAGGATAAAAAGGTTGAGGAACAATCAGTAGAAACTTTCACTCCAGAAGTTCAAGTCAAGCCAGTACTTAGCCCAGCCGTAACTAAACGCGATATTATTGTTGAGTACGCTCCTAAAACACCTGAAGTACCATCATTACCTGAGAGTGGGGAAGTCATGCCAAAAGAAGATCCTAAAGAAGAACAACAGATAAATGGTAGCATAAATTTACCTATAGAACCAATGGTAACCACTGATGAACTAGAGGATCTTCGTTAATTATGGGAATTCCAAATCGTGTACGATTAGTTATTACAGCGGTTACTTACACCATTTTAATTTCTATTCATGTACTGACTGGCAATATTGATGCTTTCATAATTGGAATAGTCGTTGTTATTGGTACAGCGTGGTCATTTGGTTTCGATTTAAAAGTTAAAGAGATTTTGCCCTTTCTTTTTCTTCCAGCTATTTACGTTATGAGTATGCCGGTAATAATTGGAGGATTGGAAGGGTTGGTGCAATATGTGGCTTTAGTCATTTCTGGAGCAGGTCTATATGTGTTTTTACTTACGCTAAACATATTAAATGTTGCGACTATTAAAAGAATTCCATTAAAAAAACCAGCACTATCAGCATTATATTTATTCGGAATAGTATTATTTTTCTTTTATGCATACAGGCTTGTGCTGCACGAAGGGTGGGGGAATCAAACATCATTATTGTGGTACTGGCTTTCTGTTTGCCTCTATGGATTCAGCTATTTGTATATAATTTCGTCACGTGTTTTTCAATTAGAATCACTTCTTTTTACCTTCATATCAGCAGAAATCGTCATTCTTGTAGCATTTTTTCCTGCAATGCCACTCAATATGTCAATTTTTATGGTTGGCTGGATATTTATTATCCTTGGAATTATGCAACACAATAGTGAAAAAACACTTACTCGTTCAATTACTCGTGAATATGTGAGTGCAGGACTTATTATAAGTATAATGTATTTTTTGCTTTAACAGAGAGGCTTTTTAACATGTGTGGGCTCGTGGGGAGTAGGGGGGTGAAACAAAAATTTTATGAGGTATAGGTATATAATTAAGACATATATGTCCCATAGTGGTTAGACCCTATAGTATTTAGCAACGTTTGTGGATAACTGCTAACGAGCAACATAGAAAATACACAGCTACCTTGTAATAGAGAGTGTATTTATCGCGTTTATTTGCTGGGTTAAGTCTTGTTCATGTGACTATACTGTACCTATTGTGACACTCATTCTATCAGTATATCTTGGTACACTTCTCTTTATACTCCATGGTTCATGTAAAAATTGTTACAATTTACAAATTTAAAAAATTTAGGGGGAGTCCATTTTTAGGTGATTTTTACGAATAAATATGTGAGAGCTACGAGGAGTCTTTTTGTAAAGTATTCTAATAATTGACAATAAAATTCCATCTGTTTAGTTATCCAATAATCGTATATTGCAGTGTATTGTGATTCTTTTTCTACTATACGTCGCTAATTAAACAATTCACGACGTTGCATCTGCGGGAAAATCACCCCCTCCCCTTATATCAATCACAAGTTTTTTTGGGGATTATATAACAATTTTTATACATTTATTAATAAAATATTCTTGTAAACACCATTTGTATAAGAATGAATTACAAACACACAAAATATTTTTCGTTTTACTACTCCCCCATTTGATTTTGCTTTATTTGTTGAGGAATTATTACTATTTAGGTATAAACATAACGTACACTTTCCCCGCATAAATTTGCTATGATTAAGGCATGTCTACAACATTTGCAGAGTCAATTCTAAAGTTTACTGAACATGTGCAGATCGAAAGAGGTTTATCTTCAGCTACAGCTGATAAGTATGATTATCGCTTAAATCGATTTATGCAGTGGATGCAGCACCATTTAGAAAAACAAGTTATTCATACAAAAGACATAGACCTTGATGTGATAAGAAAATTTAGGATTTTTTTGAGTAACAAAGATCTAAAAGAATCAACGCAGTACAATTATTTAGTTACCATCCGATCGTTTTTAAAGTATTTAGTACGAACCGGTGAAGGGATTGTTGAACCGGAAAAAGTTGTTCTTGCAAAGTATTCACCATCCCAAAGTGTAAAGTTTTTAAATAGAGATCAACTCAAAGATTTTCTTGAAGCGCCAGATACAAGAATAATTGCGGGACTACGTGACCGTGCATTACTGGAACTTTTATTTAGCACAGGACTTCGGGTTTCGGAATTAGCTAGATTAAATCGTAATGATATAAATTTTAAAATTCGAGAATTCTCAATTGTTGGTAAAGGGGGTCGCCGTAGAGTTGTATTTTTAAGTGATGAAGCAGTTGAGTGGGTTTCAAAGTATCTTGATAGGCGTGATGATACATATGTACCTCTTTTTTTACATTATTCAGGCCCTCACGCAAGTAAGTGGGTTGATAAGCCTGACGTGACAACAAAAAACGCCTCGACGAGCTCTAAGGGGTCTAAAACGCTCGAAAAGAAAAAACCTGACCAAGGACACCTCGGTGAGGTTGAAGAATTTCTTGAAGACCCAGATGGAGAGAGATTTCGACTCTCAGTTCGTTCGATTCAAAGACTGGTAAAAAAATATGCAAAAAAAGTAGGGGTTGCGGTGGATGTAACCCCACATGTTTTGAGACATTCATTTGCAACCGACTTGTTACAGGCTGGAGCTGATCTTCGTACTGTACAAGAATCTCTGGGTCATAAAAATGTCTCTACTACTCAAATCTATACCCATATTACAAACCCTCAACTCAAAAAGGCGCATGAACAATTTCATGGTTCATGGAGAAAACGAACAAAAGAAAATTAGAAATACTAGAAACTCATCCAACGATTTAGTTGTTTGGTATGAAATATGATTATATACTGATCACGTAGTCTCTTATGCAAAAAGGTAAATTGAACGTCGTTAATTATATAAATGAAATATTCCCGCTCATAGGGTTTATAAAATGGTTCACCATTGATACGCTATATTTCTTTTACAAGTTTTCCACACATACAACCTTAAACGTATTTGATAACTTAGGATTAGGTTCAATCCTTAAACATCTGTTTGCGCCATTTCGTAGGGATAAAACATTTGCAGGGTATTTTATTGGAATTACCATAAGGTTAGTGTGGACACTGGTAAGTTCTGTCTTTATAGCGGCGTTATTTATCTTTTTTATTGTATTGCCAGTAGCATATTATGGTTTGCCTTACTATTTGTACTTACAAAACCCATTGTTTTTGCTACCATACGCTTTTGTAATCATTGTTTGGTACTTAATTATTCGACGCAGACGCGCGTACTGGAAACGTATTGAAACAGGGGTTTTGAGTGACAGATCCGTTCGTAAGCATATTTGGAAACGGTTATCTCTTAATCCAAAGGATGCCGATGCGATATATGTTTCGTCTGTTATTCAAAAAGATCCTTCAGGGTTAAAAGCATATTTGCAGAAGTTTCGTTTGAACGAAAGAGATTTTATATCTGCTAAAACATGGGTGTTACGCGAGTTATGGAATACACGTAGGTGGCAGTACTGGCGTGATGAGTTCTTTTTTCGGTCAGAGGGAGTGAATCGTGGGTGGTTTGCAGGGTTTTTACCTGAATTAAAGAGGTATTCAGTTGATCTCACTGAACAAGCTTCTCGTGGAAGATTACCTGAGGTTTTTGGTCGCGAGAAGGAGATGGAGACTATTATTACCACCCTAGATAGACCTTCTCGAAATAACGTTTTAATTGTTGGTCAGGCAGGGGTTGGAAAACGTTCATTAGTATATGAAATCGCATGGTTTTTGCTAGGGGATACTTCAGGTGTGGAGATTGAAAATATTGAAGCGTTAGTTAAGCCTTTATCTGGAAAGCGTGTCATAGAGCTTAATGCTGCCGGTTTAATTGGAGGTTCAGGAACAGGAAACGTTGAAGCGAGGTTGTCTCGGGTTTTAAGGGAACTTGAAGCAGGGGAAACAATATTATTTATTAGCCAGGTTGAAAATCTTATAAATGCAGGGCTAATTGGATACCTTAGTCCCCTACTTGCATCACACACATTTCCAATTATTGCCTCAACAACGCCAGATATATATAGAAAGTATTTGCAAGAATTTTCAGAATTTATCAGTGAGTTTGAGGTAATTTTTCTTTCCCCTCCTAGTGTTACAGAGACAGTTAGGATGCTTGAGCATATTGTTGGAAATATTGAGAACAAAAAAGGCGTATTTTTTACCTACCCTGCCCTACTCGAGGCTGTTGAACTTTCAGAACGCTATATTCATAATGCGGTTTTGCCAAGTAAAGCAATACATGTTTTGGAGCAATCTATTGAGCTTAAGGAAGGCAAAACTATTACAATCTCAACCATTCAAAAGGCACTGTCAAAGGTTACGGGTGTTCCTATTGGAGAGCTATCCTCTCAAGAGTCTGAAAAACTACTTACGCTAGAGACGTTATTGCAAGAACATATTGTTGGTCAAAATGAAGCAATTCGTACTATATCACGCGCTATGAGGCGAGCCCGTACTGGCGTTTCTGCTCAAAATCGTCCAATAGCTTCGTTTATGTTTTTAGGGCCAACAGGTGTAGGTAAAACGCTTACTGCAAAGGTATTGGCACAGGTTTACTTTACTCCCAGTACAGAAACGGTGTATAGCGAATCGTTATTAACGCAAATGGTTGAAGATAATTTTGTACGATTTGATATGAGTGAATTTTCCGAATTTGGCGCAGTAACAAACTTTGTCGAGCGTATGACTACTGAAATTAGTGAGCGGCCGTTTTCGCTTATATTACTAGATGAGTTTGAAAAAGCAGAACATAAAATTCATAATTTATTTCTGCAAATACTTGAAGATGGCAGATTAACCAATGATTCTGGTCAAACCGCTGATTTTAGAAATACTATTATTATTGCAACTTCAAATGCAGTTACCGATCTTAAAATAGATGACGAAAGAGATAATCATGTATTACGTGGAAAATTAGAAGAAAAGTTTCCACCGGAGCTTATTAACCGTTTTGATGGACTTGTTATGTTTGATAGATTATCAAAAGATAATATGAACTTTGTGGTTAAACTTGAGCTCAATAAACTCAAAAAACGATTGCTGTCTCAACATGAAATATCTTTATCGTGGACCGATTTGTTAGTGAGTGAGCTTGGAAGATTAGGATATGACGAGGAGTATGGTGCTCGTCCATTACGGCGAATTATTCAAGATAGACTTGAGGATGTCTTAGCCCAAAAGATCTTAAGAAAAGAGCTTCAGTATGGGGATTCATATATTCTTGACGTAAAGGATCTAAATAATTAGTGTTAGTATATTACATACCCTTGACTCACCACACGGGCTTGTGTAATCTGTGTATACAATGCGCAACAAAGTAACACATAGTGTGCAAAAATTAGCTGGATTTACCCTTATTGAACTTTTAGTTGTGATTGCTGTTTTGGGGATATTGGCAGCGGTAGTTTTGGTTGCTGTTGATCCTGGAGCACGCATAAATGAAGCACGTGATGCTGGTAGAAAGCAAGATTTATCAACTCTTTCGCAGGCTATTGAGACATATTTTACGTTAACTCAAGGCTCCATTCCCCGTGGCAGTAATGGACCATACACTGTTTCAGGTGGACAGTGGTATTCTGATTATAGTTTTCAGCCAACATTTTTAGATGAGCTCACTGCAAGAGAAGTTTTAAAGACTATTCCTGCGGATCCTTCAGAGCAGCCAACGGATGTTCCAAACGGAGGTAAACCTTACTATATTTACTACGAGAATATGAGGATCAAGACTTCTGGAATTGGTTTGGAGTATGAATTAGGGTCCTATGTATTGTATTCATATTTAGAAAATCGAAGTGATGGAGATTGTTTAAAGGCAACAGATGGAGTTACAACATATACACCTTCCAATCCAAACATGGCTATATTTTGCCAATATGTAATCCATAATGGAGAGCACGTTTCACAGTGGAATCCTTAATCCTCTCTCTGGGAAAAATTGCATGAAAAAAGCGCTAGCCAGATAAATCTGACCAGCGCTTTTGTTATTCTTACTTCTCCAATTCTTACCGAGCACGAGTAATACTTGAGAGGAATATTCTCCAAGGACTGCGGGGTTCGGCTTCTACGCAGTTGGTCCACACTGAGGTCACTGCCGTGTACAAATCTTTGGTCTGATTCGCAACGGTAGTAACAGCAGCGGACGTCCCTACATTTTCTTCAGAGACGACCATGAAGCTTGGGCACACGGTGCCCGCATAATGTAGCGTCAGAATTGGCTGATCATCACTGAGCGGTCGCAGTTGCAGACCATCCGATGAATCATCAACCATTACGACATCAAACTTGGTGCCGATTCGGATGGCAATCTCGCGAGCAGCCTCGTTCCAAAGAGTCTTCATCCCAGCGGGTTCGTGTGTAACGACATGGACAATACCTTCTTCGGAATTGGGAATGTCCATGATCATGCGCACAGCGATTGCCCCTACGGGAACAGCAGATTTTGCATAGATGCTCACGGTAATATCAACGACATCGCTTGAAGTAATCCCTCTGGGTTCAGAGAGGCTACCCAACTGGATGTAGTTGTATTCAGCTTCGTTCGCAGCACCAACGCCTTGAAGGCTTTGTGGTGCTCTCACATCGTAACGTACCGTGGCAGCCGGGTTGTCTGGACCATACTCGACATCAGTGTTGCTTGTCCGCAATCCACCGATAATTGCGTTGGGATCTGGATGGCTTCCCGTGCAATTGGACCAAAAGTTATTGATGGCGGCAGAGATATCTGCGCCGTCAACATTCGGTGAGTAGGTTGTAGCAACCGGGTTGTAGGTATCGTTAGCCGTATTGTACGCGGCATTGATTCCTACCGTGTCGGCCAGTAGCGTGTCGCTTCTTGCTTCTGGGTCGGTGCTTACACAAGGAGTGATACTTCCAAACTCGTAGTCTTGGCTTGGGTCAGTCCCTGCGTATTGTGTTTGGCCAAATACCGTGGCACGACCTGGTTGACGAATCCTCAGGTCAGCCGTGACGGCATTGTCCAGTTCGACCACAAAAGGATCTGCAGTGATGTTGATGACCGTGGTTTCCGTAGAACCGACCACCGGTTCGAACGACAGGGTTGCCGTTTCACCAACAGAATCGAGTTGTGGCGTTAGGTCACCCAGTGTTCCTGTAGTCTGAGTCTGGTTACGTGCGAAGACGTTTAGTCCTGTCACACCACCAGATACTACAGCAACGGTGCCCATATGGCCTGTAGGTCCTGTTGTCGGAAGATACGGGGGCGTGGACGCTGGGAATAGGACTTCATAGTCATAGGTACCGATATCGTCCACGCTGACAGTATAGGTACCATCACCAATAGAGGTTCCCGTTCCCACAACAGTGCTTGTACCCTGTTGAAGAATGTTGATAGTGGCACCAGCGAGACCGGTATCACCAACATCTTCTTGGCCGTACGGTTTCACGGCATCGTTTACGATTTTACCGCTTACTGTGTTGGCCTGAACGGTAGTATTGAACGTTGCGCCCTTTAGATCGGCGTAGGCTCCTCCACACCATGCAGCAGACTTGTTCACACCAGTCCCATCAACCGTGATACCGGTAAGGCTACCCGCGGTGTTAGAGGTGATGGTGAACTCCATGACCGTTTCTGTGGCACTGTCGATTTGTCCAGGTGCAGTCAGTGTGGCACCGTAGGATGTTGCGGTAGATTCCTGAGATCCGCTGACGATGTTATACCCAGCAGAAACTGTGTAGCTGGTAATAGCCGCATTGGGGTCAACATCAAGATAGATGCCAACGGTGTCAAAGCAGCTACCCGTGTCTGCAGTTACATTCACCTGAACGGTGATCGCTTGGCCAGCCTGTGTGGTTGCAGGGGCAACTAACGAAACAGACACGGACAGAGCGTCAAGATCCTCTGGTCCGTTCGTTGCTGCCGAGATGATTCCCGGCATCAACAAAAGTGCTGCCAAGATCACAATGATCAGCAGCTTTGAATACTTCCGTGCTTTAAGCATAGGACAATTCTCCTTTGTGAAAAAAACTTATGGATTGGAAATGTACTTGAGGTACATATGATATTTTACAGTGGCGTATTATATGTGCAACCAGCAGTATGCTATCGGACTCAATGTAGTAACAAAATGGTGCAATATGATGAAAATTACAAGATTAAGGTTGTACCCAAGGTTTAGACAACGGGTTATCTGGCGCTACAACAGGAATGCGAGGGTTCGGAATACGTGGCGTGCTCATAACATAAAAATATATGACATTTATAGTAATTAAAATGCCGAGCATAATACCAATAACGAGGAGTGTTTTTTTCATGTTATGTATTTACAATCAATCCCATACTGTTTTATGTTCGCCATTTTCAAATACATACAAACAGGTTTCTTCACCAAATTGATTTGAGATATAAGTGGCGCCACTTACATTTTGGATACATTGCTTATCTTCAGTATTTTCAAGATAAGCCCACAAAACATAGCTGTCATTAACCTGTATCAGAGAATTATTTGGACCCAAGCCAACATTTTGATAATAGACGTAATACGGATTTGGTCCATTATATGCCGGTCCATTCTGAGGATCAACGGGTACTGTTTTTACACTTCCGTCAGCTTTTAAGATTTCTAAAAATGAGTTTGGGTACGATGCGTTCCCTTGGGCAAAACTGTAATCATATGAGTATAGTTTTCCACCAAGGATGCCTGTACCATAACCACCTTCAGGAGGTTTCTGGTCATGTGTAACCATGTAAACTTCAATCTCGTGAATAATTTGTGAGATGCCAACCTTTCGATTATTATCGTTTGCCTTTTTTATAAATAGTTTTGGATCAAGAGTAAGCAAAAGTACAGCTTGAAGGATTCCAATAACTGCAATTACAACCAATAACTCGATAAGGGTAAATCCTTGTTCAGGTGTTGTTCTCATCTTACCTTATTGTAAACAGATATCTAAAAAGAGTAAACATTAAAAGATAGTGGTCTAAAAAATCTATAAGATTGCCAAGGCAGTTGCTGTATCCCCTTCGTTTAATTTAATTATTCGGACACCTTGTGTTTGCCTTCCTAGGCTTGGTACATCAGCAATGGGGAGTCGAATTGCCTGCCCTTTAGCGGAAGTTACCAATAAGTCACCAGACTGGTCAACATCGTCAGAGACTTCAGTTTCTTCGGGAGGTGTCTTTTCATCTATCTTGGTGATAAGACGCATGTCTACAAGATTACCTGTTTTTTTGGTTATCTTTGCAGTAAATACACCTTGTCCTCCCCTACCCTGCACACTATAACCTGATAGTGCTGTCTGTTTTCCATATCCGTTTTCTGTTATTACGAGTAATTCACCTGCAGATTTTTGAGCATAAGCTTCTTTTTCGATTACCGTCATGCCAACGAGCTCATCATCATTTTTAAGGAGAATACCGCGGACACCTTGTGTACTTCTACCAGTAGGTCGAACATCGTTTTCGTCAAACAATATTGATTTGCCCATTTTAGATACCAATAAAATCAGGCTGTTTCCCGATGTTGCTTTAACCGATAAAAGCGAGTCATTACTCCCGAGTGTAATAGCGAGTAGCCCACTTTGGCGAATTGCTTCGTATTCAGAAGCTTTTGTGCGCTTTACTGTTCCCTTTTTTGTTGCAAATACTAAATAGTCCATTGTTATTTTTTAGTCTTTTTTGTTTTTTTCTCCTCAACACTACGGGTGAGGATACTTGTTACAAATTCGTCTTGGTCTATTCCAATTATGTTTACTACAGGTGTACCTCGAGCTGCCCGTGACGACTCTGGAATATCCCAAACTCGTTTGCCAAAAACTTTACCCTTACTTGTAAAGAATAATACATGATCATGTGTATTAGCGCTTACTACATTTCTAATAATGTCTTCGTCTTTTAGATTACCACTGGTAACACCTTTTCCGCCACGTGATTGAGTTCTAAAATTTTGTGGACTTACTCGTTTGATGTAACCACTTTTACTGATAAGAACGACTGTTTCTTCTTGTTTAACTAATGATTCTTCACTGATTTCGCCGGGTCGTCCTTTGTAGACTTTAGTTCGACGGGCATCACCATGGGTATCAGAGAGTTCCTGTAATTCATCTTTAATAACTTGAACAACTACATCTGGAGTAGTTAAGGTGTTTTTGAGTTCCTTAATTCTGTTGGTAATTTCTTTAAGTTCATTGAGGATTTTTTCTCGTTCTAGTGCAGCTAGTCTTCGTAGTTGCATTTCTAAAATCGCGTTTGCCTGAATCTCTGTGAGTTTAAAGCGAGTCATAAGATTCATACGAGCCTCGTCAGCATCAGCGCTTTCTCGAATAGTTTTTATCACTTCATCCAGATTGTCTAATGCAATTTTTAATCCCTCTAATATGTGGTTACGATGGAGAGAATTAATTAATTCGTGTGCTGTTCTGCGCAAAATAACTTCTTGGCGATGATTAAGATATGCAACCAAAATTCCCTTTAAGGTAAACATGCGTGGAACCTGGTTATCGAGTGCAACCATGTTTGCATGAAACACCTGTTGCATAGTTGTATATTTGTAGAGTTGGTTTAATACGCTTTGTGGATTTCCACCACGTTTTAGTTCCACAACAATCTTTAAACCATCACGACCACTTTCATCTCTTAAGTCAGAAATATCAGATATTTTTCCATCTTTAACAAGGTCTGCAATTTTAGTTATGAGAAGTGCCTTGTTCTGTTGGTACGGGAGTTCAGTGACTTCAATATGCATTTTACCCTGTGTTCCTTCAACAATATTGGCTTTTGCGCGCATAATGACACTTCCCCTACCTGTAGCGTACATCTGAAGTACCTGCTCCTTGTCATAAATCTCTCCTCCTGTAGGAAAATCAGGGCCTGGGATATGTTGATACAAATCCTCAACCGTGATTTCAGAATCATCCACATAAAAGTGGGTTATGTCAGGACGCATAAAATATGGGGCTTCTTGGTCATATTGATCATAAAATTTGATCATTCTGGCATGTAGTTCAGGGCTTTCGCTTTTGATCGCATTATCATCCTTAAGGACTATGGGAGAGGTGTTGTTTAAAATGTGTAAGAGTGCACTTACAATTTCTTTTAGGTTATGAGGAGCAATTTTGGTTGCCATACCAACAGCAATACCATCAACACCGTTTGCAAGCAGGTATGGGAATTTAGCAGGTAGAACTTCAGGTTCTTGTTCAGAACCATCAAAGTTGCTCAAGAAACCAACTGTATTTTTATCGAGATCTTCCAAAATTTGCATTGCAATCTTTTGGAGTCTTGCCTCAGTGTATCGATGGGCTGCAGGAGGATCGCCATCCATTGAACCAAAGTTTCCTTGTCCATCTACAACCGGGTATCGTAAACTCCAGTCCTGTGCCATGCGAACCATGGTTTCGTATACTGCAACGTCACCATGCGGATGGTATTTACCAATTGTTTCACCAACGATACGTGCTGATTTTTTGTATGCTGATCCAGGAGTTAAACCCAAAACACGCATTGCATATAAAATTCTACGTTGGACAGGTTTTAATCCGTCTCTTACATCAGGAAGTGCACGGGCAACAATAACACTCATAGCATAGTCCAAATAGGACTTTTCCATTTCTTCAACAATAGAAACGTGTTTTACATTTCCATACGAAGTTAATTCTGTTGTTCCTGTTTTTGAGTTTAGTGGTTCTGATGACATATTTTTACAATTTATAAACTTTCAATCGCCTGTTGTATTTGTGGTGCAAACTCTTTTTTGCGAGATAGTTTGGCGCCAATATCAAGTATATTATCATTAACAATCGTTTGGCCAAAAGCTTTTTGAAGGATTAACCCCTCTTCATCAGTAGTAAAAAGCATTTTAGTATTTATTTCAAGCACATCACTAACTGCACAAAAAATATAATCCACACCTTGTTCTTTTTTAATGTCATTCATTGCGTTAACCAGCGAGTTTTTTTCATCTAACACTTGTGATTGTTCAACCGTTTCAATTTGGTTTATAAGTACCTTTTTATTACTCATTTCAAATACTTTATAATCCTTTGAAACGATTTCTTGTGGTGACATTCCCTGTGTATTTGATTTTGCTTTAAAAAGCTCCAATGTAAATGCATCAATATCAGAAACGTGGGCAATTGAAGCCAATTCTTGTGCAAATTGTTTATCGTTACCAGTCGTAGTTTGTGCTCTGAACCCAACAGTATCAGACAAAATTGATGCAAGCATAATACCCGCAATGTTTTGAGGAGGTGTAATGTTATTTTGCTTCATCAAAAACCATACTATACTGCAGGTTGAACCCCACGGCTTTATTGTAATGTAGATTGCTGGTAATTGAATATTGGTAAGGTGGTGGTCAATAATTTCGGTGATAGATTCATTGGTAATTGCTTCGTGTCGTTGAGAAGGTTCATTGTGATCCATCAATACAAAGGTATCTTCCGGATTTAGGGATTCTGCTAGTAATACAGGTGGTACCGTCACACCAAATTTTTCAAAAACGTATTGAGTTTCAGTATTAATGTCTTGTGTTATTACGGCAGTACTTGCCTCATGTCCAAAGCAAGGTGCTTT
Source organism: candidate division WWE3 bacterium CG22_combo_CG10-13_8_21_14_all_39_12 (assembly GCA_002771355.1). Classification (GTDB taxonomy): domain Bacteria; phylum Patescibacteriota; class 4484-211; order 4484-211. Next base: position 19,791 of record PCSU01000003.1, read on the forward strand.
ATCAAACAGATATTGAGCTGCAACAGCAGATGCAACTGTGTCTAGGTCTGGCTTTATATGTCCTATTACGTATGTCATATTGTTTTTTTTAGCTAGTCCAAAAGATTGACGGCCCTATGAGGTCAATCTACACCTAATTAACGAGCTTATAAGTTACCATATTAGGCGTTTATAGGTAACTAAATATCCAAGTTTGCCATTTTTGCGTGTGTTTGTATAAACCGCCTGCGGGGAAGCACTTCTTCACCCATTAAAACCCTAAACGCTTCATCAGCTCTGGCACTGTCGTCAATAGTAACTTTTTTAAGGATTCGTGTTTCAGGGTTCATGGTTGTTTCCCACAATTGTTCGGGGTTCATTTCTCCCAAACCTTTAAATCGTTGGATAGACATATTTTCAGGTTTCATTTTAGTGGATTTTTCCAAGGCTTTTACTGTTTCGTCGCGTTCTTCATCTGAAAATACATGTCTAATTTCTTTACCCGCTTTTATCCTAAATAGTGGTGGTTGCGCGATATATACATACCCATTCTCAACCAATGGTTTGAGTTGACGGTATAAAAATGTAAGCACAAGAGTTGTAATGTGTTCACCATCAACATCAGCATCGTTCATAAGAATAATACGATGATACCTAAGGTTTTCAAGATTCATCTCATCTCCTACTCCAGAACCAAGTGCAATAAGTACTTCTCGAAGACGTTCGTTTGCAAGAACCCTATCAATACGATTTTTTTCAGAGTTAATAGGTTTTCCTGTAAGTGGCAAAATTGCCTGGAATTGACTATCCCGTGCCTGTTTTGCACTTCCTCCCGCACTATCTCCCTCAACAATATAGATTTCTGCGTTTTCAGGGTTTCGTTCTCTACAGTCAGCTAATTTACCAGGAAGGCTTGCAGATGCCAGTGCGCTTTTACGCAAAACGGTTTCGCGTGCTTTTTTAGCAGCAGTCCTGGCTTGTTGTGCAAGTTGGGCTTTTCCAATAATAGTACGTGCTTCAGTTGGGTGTTCTGCCAAATATGTTGAAAATGCTTCACCAAGTACCGACTCAACAGCAGAACGAATCTCTGGGTTTCCAAGTTTTCGTTTTGTTTGTCCCTCAAATTGAAGGTTTTGTGAGTTCATTTTTATAGAAATAATTGCACTCATACCTTCGCGGATATCATCTCCACTTAAGTTTCCATCTTTTTGATCATCAATGAGTTTTTCTTTACGGGCATAATCATTAATAACTCGAGTAATTGCAGTCTTGAATCCAACTTCATGTGATCCGCCTTCGTATGTATTAATGTTGTTTACAAACGACATGAGATCTGAGTGGTATTCGTCATGGTAGGTAATGGTAAGTTCAATATTTACTGATTCACCAGGGTTTGTTTCAATGTCTTGTTTGATGTAGAACGGTTCTTTAAGAAGAATCTTGTGGTTACGGTTTACATGCCGTAAAAAGGATTTAAGCCCTCCCTCGAAGTAAAATTGGTATGTCGTTGTCTCGGCAGTTGGGTCTCTATCGTCAATAAGATAAAAGGTCAACCCGGCAGTCAAAAAGGCATATTCTCTTAATTGATTAACAATACGTGTGTATTCAAAACCGTTTTCTACAGTTGTAAATATTGAAGGATCTGGCATAAAGGTAACTGCAGTTCCTGTTGGTTGGGTCCAGTTACTTAAGATTCCTGACCATGGGTCACTTGATTCTGGAGAAAATACTTTCTCTCCAGCAATGGCTTTTTTGATAAGTTTTGATTCAACGTTACCTTTTGAATACTCTTGAATGTAGGTGTTTTTATCTTTTTTGACCTCTACTTTCATTTTCTCACTGACAGCATTAACAACAGATAGACCAACACCATGAAGACCGCCACTAACTTTGTAGCCCTCTCCTGAAAATTTACCACCTGAGTGAAGAGTCGTGAGCATGACTTCAAGTGCACTCTTTTTATATTTGGGCATAATGTCAACAGGAATACCACGTCCGTTATCAACCACGGAAACGGTATTATCGGAATGAAGGGTAACCCAGATACTGTCAGCGTAGCCGTTTAAAGCTTCATCAACTGAGTTATTTACCATTTCGGTTAAAAGGTGATGGTAACCATATGAACCGGTATCCCCGATATACATTGCGGGGCGTTTACGGACTGGTTCGAGTCCTTCGAGAACTTGTATTGCGCTTGCGTCGTACGATTTTTCTGCCATAGAACGTTTATTATTGTAGCATTAATTAAAAACTTTCAAACATATATGTTATGTTAACTTCAGTTCTTTTGCGTTTTGGGCTATGTGGAGGAATAAAATCTCAAGGTTAAGTTGAATGTTTCCATTTGCGGCTATATGTTTTTTAGTCTCAATAAGTTGTTTTAATGTAGAGGATTTTGTGTTCGTATTATTTTTAGATAGTGTTGTTCCCCACTCTTCCAGGGAATCCACCATCATAGATCGATCAGTTTTTGCCAAACTTTCTGCTGCATGAAGAGCTGTTTTTTGAGATGTGATAATTGGAAACTCACTATAGGACTTACTATCTGTTGTAATGATAATCTCCTTTGACCACGGTGTGTTTTGAGGAATGTCTTCAAGTGAATTAATTCGTTGGCATCTACTAATAATGGTAGGAAGAAGCATTGTTTCTTGAGGTGTTGTTAATATAAGTGTTGTGTGTGGGGAGGGTTCTTCAAGAGTTTTAAGAAGTGCATTTTGTGCTTCAACTCCAATAGTATTCGCTTGTGCAATTACTACTACCTTAAACGTTCGTGAAAATGGTTTTGTTTGTGACCATGAAATTAGTTTTCTTATGATATCTATGCCGTACCCAGATTGAGAATCAATAAGAAAATTATCTGGATGACTTTTTAATGAAACCTTGTCGTGATGGTCAATAACAATATACGAGCTTGACGCCATAGTACTAAAAGTATAGCATGAGATTGTGGCTCAAAAGACCGATTTAGTAACTGTTCTGACGCAAGAAGACGTCTTAACTGAGGAGAAGGCATCTCAAGTACGTGTTGAACAAATCACGTCTGGGATTTCTATTGAACAAATTATTCAGGATAAAGGGTGGGCTACGGAAAGTCAGATTGTGAGTGCACGCGCCAAGATGCTCAACATGCCTTTTGTTGACGTTGCAAGTCTTTCGGTTTCTCCTGATGTTATTGCAAAAATACCTGAGTCAGTTGCAAGGCACTACACGCTTGTTCCCGTTACCATAGAGGATGGAATCCTTCAGGTTGCTATGAAAGACCCACTGGATTTACAGGTAATAGAGTTTTTGGAAACTAAAACAAGTTTAAATATAAAGCCGGTTCTTGCGGTCCCTGAAGATATTATTCAATCGATAAATAAAAACTATAACGTTGGAATCGAAAAAGAAGTGACCGCTGCTCTTCGAGAAACCGAAAGTGAAGTTGACAAAGTCGAAAAGGAATTGAAAACTCTCGAAGATGCTCAGGATATGATCAAGTCAGCTCCGGTGGCTCGAATTGTATCTACTACACTTGAGTATGCAATTAAATCAAAAGCATCTGATGTACATATTGAACCACTTGAAGATAGGACAAGGGTACGTTTTAGGATTGATGGTGTGTTACGAGAGCGTTTGTCGCTCCCCCCTCGAGTTCATGACTCTGTGGTTTCTCGAATCAAGATTCTCTCACATATGAAAATTGATGAAAAACGTATTCCACAGGATGGACGATTTTCTTTTGCTGCTGGAAAAGAAGAGGTCGATTTACGTATCTCAACGTTGCCAACAAATCATGGTGAGAAGGTTGTTATGCGACTATTAAGAAAAAGTGCAAAGGTTCTTACTCTTGATCAACTCGGTATGGTTGGGTCTGCTCGCAAAAACTTTAAAGATGTTATTCATAAGTCAAATGGAATTGTATTGGTAACGGGTCCAACAGGAAGTGGTAAAACAACTACACTGCGTACGGCACTGACTATGATTAATAATGTTGATGTTAATATTTCTACGCTTGAAGATCCTGTTGAATATAGTATTCCTGGGGTCAATCAAAGCCAAATTAATCCTCAAGCAGGTTTTACATTTGCAACTGGATTACGGTCACTTTTACGACAGGATCCTGACGTGATTATGGTTGGTGAGGTCCGTGATAAAGAAACTATGGAGTTAGCAGTTCAAGCTGCCCTCACAGGTCACCTAGTGTTTTCAACATTACACACAAACTCTGCAGCAGGGGCATTGCCTCGACTTTTGGATATGGGAGCAGAACCATTTTTACTGGCTTCAACCATTCAAATGATTGTTGCACAGCGCCTCGTTCGTTCAGTAAACATGGACTCTATGGAAACATATACACCAGATGAGAAGGTTGAAAAAATGATTAGAGAAAGTTTAGGAGGGTTATTTCCAAAAGAAATTACCCCTGGAAAGCTTGAACTTATTAGAATAAAGCCCGATGCTGATACCTCTACCGCTTACAGTGGTCGAATTGGAATTTATGAGGTTCTCGTAATGAATGAAAAGATTGCCAGGCTGGTTTTAGAACACGAAACAGCTGATAGGGTTGAAGAACAAGCTGTAGCTGATGGGATGATACGTATGATTCAAGATGGGTTTTTAAAAGCAGTACAGAAGCAGACTACTCTTGAAGAAGTCTTAAGAGTTATTCAGGATTAACAGGTATGGGTATATTAGGTAAATACTAAAACTAAGTGACACTGTAAGCCAATACCTTATTTTAAAGTAAACGTTTGGCAGAGGTTTTATATCACATATTGCATGTATAAAAGAAAGACGTTACAGTATAATTGACAATGAATATTCAGGAATTATTAGAAGAAATTGTAAAACGAGGCGCAAGTGATTTGCACCTTACGGTTGGTGCAATGCCAACATTAAGGATAGATGGATCCTTAACTTCGATTGAGGGTTTTAATCCGTTAAATGAAGAAACAATTGTTGAGTTAGTTAATTCTATTCTTACTGAGGAACAAAAAGAAATTTTAACAGCAAATCGAGAAATTGATTTTTCTTTTGCATTAGGCGAAGTTGCACGTTTTAGGGTAAATGCATACCATCAAAAAGGATACTTGGCGGCAGCTTTAAGGTATATTCCAACGCAAATTAGAACAATTGAAGATTTGAATCTTCCTTCAATTGTAAAAAGTTTTACTCGGTTACCGCAGGGATTTGTTCTGGTTGCTGGTCCAACGGGACATGGAAAATCTACAACCCTGGCTGCCATTATTAATGAAATCAATGAAAATTCGTCACGACATATAATCACGATCGAAGATCCAATTGAGTATGTTTTTTCGCACAGAAGGTCTTTAATTAGCCAACGAGAACTTCATTTGGATACCCACTCATGGCAGGTCGCCTTAAAATCAGTTTTGCGCGAAGACCCAGATGTTGTTCTTATTGGTGAAATGCGTGATTACGAAACGATTTCTGCCGCTCTTACCATTGCTGAAACTGGTCATTTGGTGTTATCAACTCTTCATACCAATAGTGCATCTGCAACAATAAACCGAATTCTCGATGTATTTCCAGAACATCAGCAGGTTCAAATTAGAGCACAGTTAGCAATGACGTTAGAGGGTGTGATTAGTCAACGATTGATTCCAGCAATCGAGGGTGGCCGCTACCCTGCTGCTGAGATATTGCTTGCAAATCCAGCATTACGCTCGCTTATTCGTGAAGGAAAAACTCACCAAATCGATAACCTTATTCTTACCTCTCAAGATGTAGGAATGATTTCGCTTGAACATTCACTTCAGACCCTTATTAGTGCAGGAAAAATTACCCGTGAGCAGGCTTTATCTCATACCCTACGTCCAGAGGAATTATTACGATTATTGGGTCAATAAATTATGAAAGATTTTATATATGCTGCCGTTGATGCAGATGGTATCCCTCAATCAGGAAAAATAAAAGCAAATAGTCAAAGGCAGGCAATTGAAACCCTTAAAGCAAGGAATTTTATTGTTACCAAACTTGAAGAAAGTAATACTATTTCTATAGGCGATACAATCGCAAAGTTTAGAGGAATCCCTGGAAATGATAAGGTGGTTTTTACGCGCCAGCTTGGTACGATGATCAATGCTGGACTACCTATTAATCAAGGGTTACGTATTCTTGCTGGTCAAACAGAAAATTCATTTTTTGCTGCAATAATCCAGGATTTGGTACAGCAAATTGATGGTGGAACAAGCTTGTATGAGGCGTTAAAGTCTCACGAAAAAGAGTTTGGTCGGTTATATATCTCGCTTATCAAAGCAGGTGAAGCATCAGGAAACCTTGATACTATGTTAGAGCAGTTGGCAGATACTATGGAGTCTGATGGCAAATTTAAGGGTAAGGTTAAAGGGGCCATGATATATCCTGCAATTATTCTAATGGTTATGGTTGGGGTTTTGGCAGTTATGTTTTTGTTTGTTATTCCGCAACTTGCTGCTTTATATGCAGATCTTGACGCCGAACTTCCATTTATGACTCAAATGTTGATCAATATGAGTGACTTTTTTGTTACGTATTGGTGGCTTGCCCTTGCAATTATTGTTGGTACTATTTGGGGACTAAAAAGAATGGCGAGGAATGATGAGGTTGCTCGTAATTTAGCAGAAGCATATTTAAAAGCTCCGGTATTTGGTAAATTAACCACAGAAGTTCAACTGGCATCATTTACGCGAACGTTGGCTATGCTTTTACGTTCAGGCATTCCCCTATTAGAGGCGCTCGATATTGCAAAAGGAACCTTATCTAATAAATTATTTCAAGAAGCTCTTGATGAATGTTCCAAGATGGTAGAAAAAGGGAAACCTTTATCAGTTGCTATTCGCAGTTACCCACTTTTCCCACCATTACTTGGTGAGATGTTGGCTGTTGGTGAACAAACAGGTAAAGTAGATGAGGTACTTGCAAAGATTGCTACCTATTTTGAAAATAATGCTTCGCAAAAGGCTGATAACCTTGCGAGTGCAATTGAGCCAATTGTCATGGTTGTGCTTGGAGTGATGATTGGTTTTTTGGTTGTAAGTCTTATTATGCCGATCTATTCCTTGACAAGCTCATTTTAGTATGGAAGTATGAAGAAGAATTATTAGATACCCTGAGAGGGGGTGAGAAACATGAAACTGCCCAAATTTGTACAACAAGGTTTTACGCTTATTGAGTTACTCGTTGTTATTGCTGTTCTAGGTATTTTAGCTGCTGTTGTTCTTGTTGCAATTGATCCAGGTGCTCGAATTGACGAGGCAAATGATGCTGGAGTACGAAGCAATGTTTCACAGGTAGCTACCGCAGTTGAAACGTGTTTCACCGCTGCTGCAGGATCTGGTGGAGATTACGATGATTGTAATGATTCTACGGAATTAATTGCTGGTAAATTCCTTAAGGCTGCTGGCATTTTGACTGATGTTACTATTTCGGTTAATGCTGCCAATGATAAGGTTGTAGTGTACGGCACGCTTGAGGCTGCAAGTGCTGCATGTCCTGGGACAACAACAGGGACTAAGTATTGGACGTATCGTTCAGATACAGGAGAGAGTCTTATTGAATGTGGATCTTCTGCACCTACACCAACGACTTAGTGTAGGGTTGTCGCATTGAGGGTTTATAAACTCTTAAGAAAAAACCACCCGTAAGGGTGGTTTTTTCGTTATGTTAGAGAAAATCTTAACATGTTACTATTTAGTTAGTTATGAATTTTACCAGTCTTTCACGTAAACAATGGACAAAAGTAACAGTTATGTTTTTGATGTTTGTTTTTGGGTTTTACTTTATATTTTTTGTCATTAAACCTGTTCAGCGTTTTGAGCAAAGTCGAGATGCATCTAGATTAACAACGGTAAATTCTCTTAAATCTGCCATTGAAACATACGTTGTAACCTACAAATCTATACCAAGTTGTGAATCAATTGGATCTGATATTTGTCCGGTTAGCTATGTTTTAGATGGTGAAGATCCTGTGAGTAAAAAGCTTATTGCTTCAAACAGCTTACCGTCAATACCTAAACAACCATTGGGTACATCAAATCCTTTTTGCGAGTATAGGGTTTTTATCTACAGTCAAGAGGAAGACAAGTATTACTTGAGGTGGTGTATGGAGTCCTGGAATGAACAACGCGTACTTTCGGGTCAACAAGAGAATAATGAATATTGCTCATGGCTTGGCATTGGAAACATAGCGCTTTGTTTGACAGGAAAAGAAATACCTCTCGTACAGCTCTAGAATTTGCCTGGTGGTTATAGCATATCGTGATACCATCATCTTTACTATGGAAAATAAGAGCGTACACGCACGCATTGTTATTATAATAGGCTTAATCATTTTCATTTCATGGGGATTTTCAAAAGGCGAACATTTAGACATGGATTCATGGCAAATACTTGGGGATCGCTTTTATACTAATCTACAAAACCAGGATTATGGGGGAACGCACGTGGCTTCTCGATACGGTGTGACAATTTTGTGGATGTATGTTATTGCAGCGGGGCTTTCCAAGGTTTTTATTCTTGACCATATACTAACGTTTCGAACCATGGTTGACGTATCGCTCATCGTATTTTTATTGAGTTACGTAACTATTGTTGTTCGAGGGTTTAGAGTTAAACATTCGTGGCAAATTCTTTACTATGTATTGTTGTCGCCTTATGTTGTTGCAGGTTTGCAATTATCGACTCCCGCGGATAAGTTTTTAACATGGTTTGTTGCATTATCTGTTGTGACGTGGGTTTATGTTCTGGTAAAAAATGATTATAGGTATATTGTAATAACGGGAGTATGTATAGCTTGTACGCTTTTGACCAAACCTGCCGGACTACTTTTGGTACCGATGTTAGCTGTCATTACGTTGTATTATTCGATGGTTAAAAAGACTAAAAAGTTTATTATCCCTTTGACCAAAGCGTTAGTCATAGGTGGTTTGATCTTTTATATTAGTTATCCGGCTATGTGGGTTAAGCCCATGGAGGTTTTAACCTCACGAGTGTCATCAAGTGCCCAGATTGCCGTTATCCTTCCCACTGCTACAGATACATTGAGTGTGACAGGGCAAGATTGGCTTGAATATATTTTGGTTTTTTTACGGGTCGATGTAATTGTGGTATGCGGTGTGTGTTTTTTTGCATACTATTTTTATAAAAAGATTCGCAGAAAAATGATACTCGACGGGATTGACCTTATTGGTATGGCTGGATTTGTTTATGCAATGTTAATTTTGATGGTTGCTTTTGTTTTGTATGACAAAGAATATGGGTATATTATTTCTGAAAGATATGTTGTTCCTGCTGTTCCCCTACTAACAGTATTTGTTATTGAAAAGATGGTATTTGTTAAAAAGTATCTACCTGTGATGTTTTTTATAAACTTCTACCGGCTTCCCGCTATCCAGTGGCTGTTGCGCATCGGGATTGTTCTGCTGTCAGGTTCGGTTGTGGGGTTACCAATTTGGTAGAGTGTGTAGTACGATATGTAATGTGGTTATGTTGTATTATTTTATTGTAGGTGTGCTTGGTCTAGCGATCGGATCGTTTTTAAATGTTGTTATTGATCGTATTCCTAACGGGAAGACCATTTTTATCGATCGATCAAAATGTGATTATTGTAAAGAGGAACTGCGATGGTATGAGCTTGTTCCTGTATTATCTTATGTAATACAGAATGGCAAGTGTATGCGCTGTGAAGGTAAACTTTCTTATCAGTACCCGCTTGTTGAGTTGTTGACTGCAATAATCCTTGTTACTGTAGTGTACTTTTCTCCTCTCGTAATTACTCTTGAACTTATTATCTCCATAATCTTCATTCTTACATTAATTGCAGTAACCATTATTGATCTCAAACTTCTTATTATTCCTGATCAGCTCATGTATTTTTTGTTTTTTGTTTTCGTTCTAGTTTCGTCCATTACCTTAGGATGGGATGTTTTTAATAGCGGATTTTTTGGTGACGTGATTTTACAATGGGCTGGTCCTGTGGTTAATCATCTTGTTTCTGCTAGTATTGCGGGAGGATTTTTTTATGCGCTTGTTCTTTTAACCAAGGGAAAAGGAATGGGTGGTGGGGATGTTAAGCTAGCTTACATAATGGGTCTTTTCCTTACGGGGACTCAGACGCTGGTAGCAATATACGCTGCATTTATAATAGGCGCAGTTGTGGGGTTGGTTTTATTGGCAATGAGACGAAAAAAGTTTGGACAGGTTGTTCCATTCGGTCCGTTTTTATCAATTGGTGCCCTATTGTCACTTTTGTGGGCACAAGACTTGATAGACCTCTACTTGACAGTCTTTACGGTAAGGTAGTACGCTAGGATGGTATATGAATCTGCCATCATTTCAGAAAAAATCTTTTGGGTTTACTCTTATAGAGCTTCTTGTTGTTATTGTCGTTATTGGTATTTTGGCTGGTGTAATTATTGTTGTCATTAATCCAAACTTACAGCAAGAAAAAGCTAAAGAAGGA
>PCSU01000012.1 GCA_002771355.1 candidate division WWE3 bacterium CG22_combo_CG10-13_8_21_14_all_39_12
TGGGGTACATGACACCCCATGAGAAAATGGAACAACTGAAAATTAAGCTTACATCAGCTTAATTGCCAAGTGTTGCACTTCCACGTTGAATGTACAGACCTAGTTTTATTTTTAGCCCAGGACTTATAGTTTTATTGGTAATTGGAGCTATTGGCTATTCAGTTGGGTACTTATATTTTTATAAAGCCTTTGAGGTTGGAAATATCTCTGTTGTTTCAGCTGCAATAAATCTAAATACCATATTGGCAATGTCAGTTGCGTGGGTAGTGTTTGGGCAAAGATTATCATTTGTTCAGATTGGTGGTGTATGTGCAGTGATTGCGGGAGTGATTTTAGTGAGCGTTAATATGAGAGAATTGTTTAGTGGCAAAGTTTCTTTAGTTAAAGGGATAAAGGAAACTATTGTTGCCTCAATTCTATTTGGAGTTGTTTTTTGGCCAGTCAATGAATATATTACTGAGCGGGCGGATTGGTTAGCAACATAAATTCTTATTAAACTTTTGTCCCTGGTTATTGTTATTGGAATTGCTAGGTTTCAACATACAGAATTGGCAATTAAAAACACTACGCCAAAACTTATACTAACTATTAGTACTCATGGTTGGGATTATGGAGGCCGTAGGGGTACTTTCTACAAGCTTTGGAGTATCAATTGGAGATTCTATCATCGTTGCACCAATTGCTTCAGCTCTGACAATCGTAACGATATCGCTTGCTATGATTTTTCTAAAAGAACGTGTTACAAAAACCCAAGGAATGGGTATTGTAATTACAGTTATTGGGATAATTCTTACCGCTTTTTAAATAGAATCTTCAGAATCACGTATGCTTCATCTTTACTTCATCTGAAGTTTTGTATCATGCGCACATGAATACACTCAAAACCGTCGGGAGTATACTCTTGGCATTTGTCTCTGTTTTTATTCTATTGCTCGTGTTTAATAATAAAGGTCAGGCTGAGTTAGCACCAACTACAAAATCATCACCTACAAATGCTACGTTAACTATTGAGAATGATAGTTATGACTTTGGGACTATCTCTATGGCAAGCGGTGATGTAACCCATTTGTACACCGTTAAAAATCTATCTCAAGAAGCTATTGTGCTTGGAGAAATATATACTTCTTGTATGTGTACCGCTGCGCAAGTTTTGTATAGCGACGAGACTAAATCAGCTGTTGGAGGTATGCGTGGACATAATGCACCAACGTATTTGAATAAAACCATTCAACCGGGAGAAAGTTTTGAAATCAAAGCGACCTTTGACCCAGCAGCACATGGCCCATCGGGTACAGGACCAATTCATCGAAATATTTACGTCCAAACTAACTCTACGGTGCTTCCCCAAATTGAATTGACCTTTGACGCAAACGTAACAAAATAACCTTAAACATGGAACTATTTATTGGCGCTTCACTCATATCATCTTTTATTGCTGGCATGATTGCGCTTTTTGCGCCATGTTGCATTACGTATCTTCTACCTGCATATTTGGGATCAGTTTTCAAAGAACGAAAACACGTACTTTTTATGACATTTGTTTTTGCACTTGGAATATTTGTGGTTATGTTTCCTATAGTTCTTGGGTTCAAATTTCTATCAAGCCTTTTTTTGAGTTTTCATAGTGAGATGTTTATTTTTGGAGGGTTATTTATGGTTTTTATTGGCATTTTTGCCCTACTTGGAATTAAACTTCCCATGCCAAGCCTAAAAGCACCCAACGCTGATCCAGAGAAGCCAGATGTATTATCAACATTCACGCTTGGTGTTTTTTCGGGTATAACCAGCTCGTGCTGTGCACCGGTATTATTTGGTGTTTTAACGCTAAGTATTCTTTCGCCAAGTATTTGGTATGGTGGACTCATTGCATTTATATACGTTCTTGGAATCGTCACGCCACTTTTTGCTTTGGCCTACTTTGTTGACGCAAAGAATTTTTTGAATGCCAAAGTTTTTAAACGAACCGTTACAACCATTTCCATTTTCGGCAAAGAGTATCCCATCATTATGACAAATCTTCTCTCATTTTTGGTGTTTTTTGTGATGGGAATATTGACTATAGTTCTTACGTTTAATGGCAAGCTAGAGATGTCTGAGCAGGCGCAACATTTTGGAGCATGGGTTGGTAATCTTACTATAATAATAAATGATGTGGTTGGCGACAATATGTTTATTCAACTACTGTTTGTGGTTGCAATTCTAAGTGTCTTTGTTTTTCTCTATCGCAAAGCCACAAAATAGAAATAAGGAGTATACTTATGGATGAGAAAGGAATACGCGTTTAAACCGTATTTATACAATACCCATGAATATCCACAATCTACAAACTCACGAATCAGATGGAAAAGATTACTACACCTGTCCCATGCATCCAGAAATTCAGGAAGATAAACCCGGGAAATGTCCTAAGTGCGGGGGCATGGACTTAGTCCTTAAGAGCAGCATGGACAGTGGTGGGCCGGAGCACGACCATACCAGCATGATGGCAACTCCTGAGGCCGCGGCTGATTTTCTCAAAAGATTTTTTGTCGTTACAGCGCTATTGATTCCACTAGCATACTTTTCAGAACCAGCCGTTACATATCTAGGCGTTCTTGATTTTGCTCTCAGACCTTTTTTAGAATTGGGTATAGCTACGGTTATTTTCTATTTTGGGTTAGTGTTTTTTGAACACGCCAAGATGGAAATTCAGATGAAACAGTATGGGATGATGACTTTGGTATCACTTGGAGTAGGTGCAGGTTATCTTTTTTCCGCTGTTTCAACGTTTATTCCAACGATTTCTGCTGAATTTTATTTAGAAATCTCTACACTGATATGGGTTCTTTTATTCGGACATTTTCTTGAAGCAAAATCTTCAACAGCCGCAGGAGATGCATTGGATGAAGTTGCAAAACTACTCCCCAAAGAAGCTCATCTTAAAATAGATGATAGCGTTAAGGAAGTTGAAATAACTTCGCTGAAGGAAGGAGATATCGTTGTTGTTAAGGCAGGGGAAAAAGTTCCAGCAGACGGAGAAGTTATCAAAGGAAGTGGTAATTTTAACGAATCGCACATTACCGGTGAGTCAAAACCTGTCGAAAAAACCGTTGGTTCTGAATTGATGGCAGGTGCAATTAATATTGACGGGTCTGTTGAAGTCAGGCTAACACGTGTTGGAGAGTCTTCTACAATTGGTCAGATTCAATCGCTCATTTCATCCGCTAAAAAAACCAAACCTTCAGCTCAAAAATTAGCTGATAGGGCGGCAAAATGGTTAACGTTTTTCGCGCTGGCTGTTTCTATAATTACACTATTTATCTGGTCGGTTGTTATTGGTGAACCGTTTGTATTTGCGGCCACTCTTGCTATAACTGTATTGGTAATTGCCTGTCCGCACGCATTGGGGTTGGCTATTCCAACGGTTTCTACGATTGCAACAAAGCTTGCAGTCAGTAACGGTATCTTCATCAAAGACATGGCTAAAATTGAGGTAGTTAAAGATACTGACTATGTAGTGTTTGATAAAACAGGAACTCTTACCAAAGGTGAGTTTGGAGTTACTGATATAAAAGTTTTATCTGGTGAAAAATCAAAATTATTAGAAGTGGCAGGGGGAATAGAGACGCATTCTTCTCATGTTATAGGAACAGCTATCTTACAGTACGCAAAAAATCAAGGAGTTGCCATTAGTGAAGCGAGTGATGTAAAAAACTTGGCTGGACGAGGCATGCAAGCAAATATTTTGGGAAGCACATATTTTGTGGGAAATCAACGTCTTATGGAAGAAATTGGGGTGTGGACAGATGAGTCTAAGCAAGCGTTATTAGAGTTATCAAGTGCAGGCAAAACACCAGTTTTTGTATCAAGTGCTAACGCAGTACTAGGTATTATTTCGTTAAGCGATGAAGTAAAAGAAGAGTCAAAACAGGCTGTAGAAGAATTACATAAAATTGGAGTCAAAGTTGCAATGCTTACAGGTGATACAAGGGAGGCTGCACAATCAATTGCCACACAATTAGGAATAGATACTGTGTTTGCTGAGGTTTTGCCCGAAGATAAGTATAAACACATAAAAGAATTGCAAGCAAAGGGTAATGTCGTTATTATGGCAGGAGATGGGGTTAATGATGCACCTGCTCTCACTCAAGCGAATGCAGGTGTTGCTATTGGTGCTGGTACCGATGTAGCGGTTGAAGCAGGAGATATTATTCTTACTCAAAGCAACCCGCAACATATTGTTCGGTTGATTGTTCTTTCACGAAAAGTATATAAAAAAATGGTAGAAAACCTTGTGTGGGCTGTCGGATATAATCTGTTAGCAATACCTGCTGCTGCGGGACTATTTATACCATTTGGTTTTCGACTGACACCTGCAGTTGGGGCTTTTCTTATGAGTTTATCATCGGTTATTGTTGTCGCTAATGCATTTTTGCTTAAGCGCATTAAGCTTGATGTTACATAAATAGCGAAATATAAACATTAGAGTCTTCATCTTTACTTCATAGTTGTTGTGATATATTTGCGTAATGAGAATATCAAAGAGTCTTACGGTTATGGGGGTCTTAACACTTTTAACGTTAGTATATGGAAATATTTCAGTATCGGGACATGCAGGTGAAGATCACGATGTTTCTATATCAGACGCTGTTAGTGAAATATTAAGTAGTCATGGTCTTGCAACTTTAGACACGTTAAATTGTGATGTGGTTACAACAGAAGAATGGGAAAGGCTTGGAGAAGCAGTGATGAATCAACAACATCCTGATCCTGACCAACATGAGGCAATGGACAATATGATGGGAGGAGAAGGATCTGAGAGTTTAAATCAAGCACACAGTAATATGGGTAAAGCTTATCTTGGCTGTACTAAGGGGAGTTATGGCATGATGGGAGCAGTTCGTGGAACAACCATGATGGGTTTTAATCAAACAGGTAGTAATGAAAGTATGATGGAAGGTTTGTACAACATGGGTTTTGGAACAAGTTCATATGGTTGGGGTGGTGTGATACTGTTTTGGTTAATCGCATTTGCCATTATTTTCTTTTTGGTTAGAAGTTTTTCCCATACAAAGTTTGAGATGGGGAAAAGTAAATCTGCACTTGATATTCTTAACGAACGTTATGTAAAAGGTGAGATTGACAAAGCTGAGTTTGACAGTAAAAAATCTGATCTTTAGACTTGGTTTCGAACCTTCATCTTCTCTTCATTTACGATTTGTTATGATCCTCACATGAGCAGTTGTTGTGACGAGATGCCCCAAGAGAATATTAAGAACGATGTAAATAATACAAAGTATGATTCTATCGATGACAATTCTTCCACTTCGTTTTTACCAATTCAAAATGCTCCGATAGACAAAAAAGCTAAAAACCCTTGGGTACCAATCACACTTATTTTAGGAGCATCCTTCATTTTTACTCAATTCTATGATATCCAATTTACAAAGAAATCCAACTCAACTTCTACTGACGCAACCGTAAATACTGGTTCAACTATAAATAGTAAGTCTAGTGTTGATACTACAAATATTCAAAATGAAGTTCTTCCTGTGGATGGAGTAGTTTTACCCATTAAGTGGGGAGATATTGGCAAGAAAATGATTGATTCCGGAGTAATAGATGAAGATAAATTTAGACAATTGTTTGGTGAAACTATATCAGTTGATCAAGAAAAACTATTGACCGGTGTTTGGACTGATGAGGTGATATTAAATCAAGAAAACTCAAGGTTTTTCCTTGATGTACTGTGGGCATTTGGACTTGGAAATAAAAACCCTATTCTTACGGAAGGAGAAATGACAAATGAACAGTATGGAGGGGCAGGAAACTTTGCTTCAACGGGAGGTTGGACCCTTGCTAATGGAGATGCTATGGATCACTACAGTATGCACACTTTTGTAACATTAACAAGCGAACAACAAGAGTTAGTTGACCAAGTTTCGCGAGGCATTTTTAGACCATGCTGTGGAAATAGCACTCACTTCCCTGACTGCAACCACGGCATGGCTATGCTTGGATTACTTCAGTTATTAAGCGCGAACGGCGCCACAAAAGATGAGATGTTTGAAACAGCTCTAGGCGTAAATAGCCTTTGGTTTCCACAAACATACATTGACCTAGCTATGTACTTTCAAGAACAAGGACAAGATTGGAAAGACGTTGATCCAGCAACAGTTCTTGGGCAAGAGTACTCAAGCGCACAAGGGTATCAAGCAACGCGAGCAAAAATCCAATCGCTTCCAAAACCTCAGTCTAGTGGTGGTGGGTGTGGAGCGTAAGGTGCAATCCACCATGAATTATTTTAGGTTTTTATCATTAAAAAGAATTGCAACCGTCATCATACTTATTACAGCAGTGTGGTTTTTAAGCGAGTTTGATGTAGCTTTCAATAGAACAGATGGAATTGATACACCAACCGCCAACACTCCCGACCAGTGGGAAGAGCCTCAAGACTTACTGTCCAAAAGTGATGACGGCGCAGGTAACGTAACATTAACAGCCCAGTATCTTCCCAACGAATCTTCACCCGAGCAGGTTGTTTTTGAAGTATTTTTAAACTCCCATTCTGTTGATTTGGAATCGGTAGATTTTTTAACTGACATTTATTTAGAAAATGGTCAGAAAACATCTTTGCCAATTAGCGTAACAGAGAGCGGTTCTGGACACCATCGATCTGCCGTTATAGTATTTCCACAACAAGAATTACCTTTTAATCTCGTTGCCAAAAATGTAGCGGGAATTGATAAACGAACACTAACATGGGACTCCTTTTAAGTAAACTCTATACACTTCGTAGAGAGTTAGAAAATGTAATTATTTCAGGGTTAGGTCTTTTTTCATTTTACGTATTAATAATGCGTTTTGCATCGGGATCATGGCGTTACACACTCGATCAGTTTATACAGCTATGGCCATGGATGGCGCTTTTAATTGTGGGGTTTAGTGTTCAAGTGGGTCTTTACACGAGATTACGAGCTGTTCAAAAATCAAGCAATAATACTGTCACAAAAGCAAGTGCTGCAACATCAGGATTTGCTATGGTTGCATGCTGTGCCCATCATATCGTTGATGTATTACCAACTATTGGCCTTTCTGCAGCGTCTTTATTTTTAGCACAATACCAGACAGAAATTTTTGTGCTAGCTGTTGCGTTTAATTTTGGTGGCGTTGTTTTTGTGTATCGTCAACTAAAACAAGTACAACGCCTCAATCATCCATATACGATAGAATAGGATCAATGAGAATTTTGATAATTGAAGATGACGAACGCATCGCTCAAAACGTTAAAGAGTATCTTGAAGCCTCAGGATTTGTTGTCGAGGTATCAAACGATGGTGAGGATGGCGAGTTTTTGGCCTTAGAAGAATCGTTTGATGCTATTGTTCTAGATATCAATCTTCCCTTTAAGGATGGATTCGATATTATTACGTCACTCAGAGAAAAAGACATAGCCACACCGGTACTCATGTTGACAGCATATAGCGATGTTGAATTTCGAATTAAAGGACTCAATCTTGGTGCAGACGACTATTTATCAAAACCGTTTTCAATGCAGGAGCTGGTAGCACGAATTCACGCGTTAATTCGTCGCAACTCAAAAGACATGTCACCAACAATAAAAATACATGATCTTGAAATTGATCCGTTAGCACATACGGTTACAGTCAAAGGCGCGCCAATTAATCTTCCTGCTAAAGAATTCGCCATTTTAGAATTTCTTGCTCGGAACAGAGGAAACGTGGTAACCAGATCAATGCTTTTGGATCATGTGTGGGGGAGCGAGTTTGAAACGTTATCAAATGTAGTTGATGTGTATATAAAAAACCTTCGTACAAAAATTGATGGTGCTGGTCAGAAGAACTTTATCCAAACCATCAGAGGGAAGGGATATGTTATTAAGGCTCCCACAAAAACATAAGACGATGCAAAAATATATTATTGCTATAAAACTATGGATGCGAACGATTAGAGGAAAACTAACGTTATGGTTTGTTGGTTCCGTTATTGTAACGTTTGCTATTTTCGTTGCAATTACTTCGTTTGTATTTCTTCAGATTCTAAATTCACAAGTAGATCACCATGTACAAACTGTCCTTGCTGAGGTTCAAACCATATGGCATCGAAACTCAACTGAGCGTGAAAAGTTAATTGAGAGTGTGGTCGTGTCACAAGGGATGATAGTTATGGTTATGGCACCTGATGGTGAGATTTTATTTCAAACGACGAGTCAAAATACAAGTCCACCTACACAACATGAAATACAACGACATGTAATAAAACTCAATGCTGGAGATATAAAAAGCCCACACTTTTTTACCATAAATAATACACGGTTTGGTCTCCTAACAACTCCAATTTCGCCAAATCAGGGTGCAATTGGAGTGGGCTTTTCATTAAATGTTCTTGAGGAAACTACCAAACAATCAATTATTGCAATTACAGGTATTGCATTGTTTTTTATAATCACGCTTGGAATCCTTGGTCAATTTTTGGCTAAAAAGGCGTTAACTCCAACCGTAACAATAATAAAAACTGCACAAGAAATAACATCATCCCATGATTTACAGGCGCGTATCCCACATCCAGGCACGAGTGATGAATTGGGTACATTGGTGGATATACTCAACAGTATGCTGGCCCGGCTAGAAAAATCTTTTACCACGCAACAACAGTTTTTTGCTGATACAGCCCATACGCTTAAAACTCCCATTACAGTTGTGCGAACACAACTTGAAGGTCTTTTAACCAACAATACATCATCACGTGTCCAGATAACTAGCACCATACATACTATCGATCAGGTTGATCACACCATTAAAGATCTACTGTATTTAGCCAAAATATCATCAATTGAACCTTCTAAGTTTGTTGCATTCAATCTTTCAGAACTTCTTAAAGAGGTGTGTGAAATTGCAAGATCTTTGGCAAGCGAAAAAAACATTACTGTTGTATTCTCACTTGAAGAGAGTCTTATTATTTTTGGAGACAAGAGACTCTTACTCCGAAGCGTTTTGAATGTTGTTGAGAACGCAGTAACGTATACTCCCCCAAATGGGACCATAACTATTTCAGCAATAAAGGTTGATGAACACATACAGCTTACAATTAAAGATACCGGAATTGGCATTCCTCCTCATCAATTGGATAAAATTTACGATCGTTTTTTTAGAGGACAAAACGCACGAGATTTGTATAAGGGAACTGGTTTGGGACTATCTATTACCAAAGCCGGCATAGAGGTTCACCACGGAACAATTGTATTGCACTCCAAAGAGAACGAAGGCACGACAGTTGTTATTACCCTGCCATTATAATCCCATACACTTCATCTTTACTTCATCTCAACTATCGTACTATGGTGCAGAATGATAGATCTATGTATCCATCGAGTGAAACAGCTTAGTCTACAAGTAAACGTGTGGAAATTGGTAAGTATCTCTCTTGCTATACTAATCGTTCTCACTCAATATGGACTGGTGACGATCAGTCACAAAGACACCTCTCTTGGAAATGTAGGCTCTAACAGTAGCGAGGTTTCTTCATTAACTGTATTTGCACAAGAGATATATCCAGAGTTTACCTGTCCGTGCTGTGATACACCGTTACACAAGGAAGATCCTTGTTGTGGCGCCATGTCTGCTATGGTTGATTTTATTGACTCTAAAGCTATAGAAGGGTTATCAGAGGAAGAAATAATGATTGCAACCATGAAGGAGTTTGGCATGGATCGGTTAACAGACGAGTCCAGACAGGATGAGATAAGACAACTACTGGCTAGTCAAGCTCCTGAAGATGCATCAACTATATTAATTGATGTGGATTCGCAAGATCTGGGACAAGTTATTGCTGGAAGTGGAGTTATTTCAACAGACTTTACTATCACAAATTCTGGCAAATCGGACCTTGAAATTAATAAGATAGATTCTTCATGTGGATGTACATCAGCTGCCATAGAGTACCAAGGACAAGAAGGGCCAAAGTTTGGTATGGCTGGACATGGATTTGATAACCCAACAGATTGGACAGTTTCAGTTGCGCCAGGAGACACCGCAACATTACGGGTGTATTACGATCCTTCTACACATCCCGATTTAGTTGGTGCCGTAACGCGTACTATTACGGTATACTCGAATGACCCTGTTGAATTTGCTAAAAAGGTAACTATAACGTTGGAGCAGGTTGAATAAAACATGAAACAACAAATACTCATAACATTTGGTGTAGTGGCGTTTATTGCGATTGTATTGTGGCAGTATAAACCAGCACCGATCACAACAAGTGAATCTTTAGTGGTTGATTCCACGTACCAAAACCTTTCAGCTTTGGAGTTTGACCAACAAATAACGGACGATGTTTTTTTACTTGACGTTCATATCCCAGAACAAACGCATATAATTGGCACCGATGCATTTATTTCATTTGATAAAATCGAAGAAAACGCTGATCGGCTACCGGAAGATAAAAATGTAAAAATCCTTGTTTATTGTAGAAGTGGAAACATGAGTGAGATTGCATCAGAAACACTACTAAGTCTTGGTTATACCAATGTAAATAATTTAATTGGCGGTAAAAATGCATACGATCAATACCTTTTAGAAATTCAAAAACAAGGTGAATTAACAATCACTCCTGATAATCAGGATTTGGGAACAGTGATTTATGGCGATGTGCCTGAGGCAAAATTTACTATTGAAAACGGTACAAATAGGGTAGTGAATCTTACGCGCGTATCAACCTCGTGTGGCTGTACCAAGGCCTTTCCTGCAAAAGAAGAGCTTAATCCCGGGGAGTCAATCACTATGAAAGTAACGTTTGATCCAGCTGTTCATGGTGACGCAACGGACGTAGGAGTACTTACTCGTACTATTTATGTAGAAACTGATCACCCTGACTTTGAAAAGTTTGAAAATACTATTACGGCAAACGTAATACGGCAATAACTCCTCGAAGGCGTCACCCAGAGTTACCTTAACTGATGTGAAAGAAAATAGCGGTGTGTTTTATATGACCCCAAAATGACTCCTGGTAAGCATGTGCTGATACTACGTGTAGTTTTGGTTACAAAACTACGAGTTTGCTACGCAAACTTGGTACCGCCAACGGGAGTCGAACCCGTGTTTCTGGAATGAGAATCCAGGGTCCTAGACCACTAGACGATGGCGGCGTAAGAGCAATTATAACGTATAACACCACAATTCCCAAAAGGGTTCTTAAAGGTCTTTTTCTGTAGCACGACGGTATTCATTAAGTTGCTTGTTGTATAAGTATATACGTCTGCAGTCACACGTCACAATTTCAATATTTGGTTTTGTACTGTGGGGTATTCGATGTGCTGTTGAGAGTGATTTAGTACATCCAACGCAATGACCACGTTTAAATAACTCCGTTTGTAACCTGTTTTTTATGGGTCTCCAAATCATAGAGAGTATTTTTTGATGACATAGCGTTTTGCTTCGACGTTAAACGTATGTATCTCAATAAGATTTCCCTTTTGTAAGATAGATATAATGATCCATGCAAACCCAATGGCAAGCATATTGATTAGATAGCCAAGGGCTGTTAAAACTGAAAAGGATGACAATGCTACTACATAGGGGGCAAGATCCTTATAGTCATTTAATAATACGTTCACTTGTTCAGAAACTGAATCTAATAATTTATTCTCAAGATCGTTTTTTATCTCTTGTATTGTTTGTTGAGAGGATTGGTTTTTGGAGGTTGTATCATTTATTGATTGTGAAATTTGGTTTGTAATATTTTTTATTTGGTCGTCAGACAATCCAAACTTTTTCATTGCCTCATGTACTAGGGGAGAAACAACACCTTGGGTTAATAGGACTTTGTCTTCATATGGAACAGTGGTTAGCGTTGGGATTTGGCTTTCTAAGTCAGAAATTGTTTGTCGTTGAAAGGTATCGACAAATCCTTCTATTTGAGATTGTATGATGGGGCTACTTAAGGTAAACGCTTGTGTCATTAATGATTGCGGGATCGTTAAATTAGTTTCATTGATTGTTGCCGTTGTTGAAACAAATATGTAACCAGAAAAAAGAATAGAAAGAAGTGTTGAGAGTAGGGCAATATGTCTACCAAATATGTGAACAAGCGGCTGGGTAATGTGAATTTTTATATCTCTGTGTATGATGACATCAAAAAATATAAGTATGATTGCAATAAGCAATGTTGCAATGATTATAAGTGGGATGGGTGTTTTTGTTGCTATGAGGGGGATAACAATGCTTGAATAAAGAATTGTTCTTACCCACCAGGGGTTCATGATAAGCGACACAACAACAATAAGGGATAAAACAACAATATAACTTATAAGAAGAGGAATTCCATATCTAAAAAGTGTATTGGGGTTAGCAAATGTCTTGAATGGGTCTGAGAATAATTCATTTGAACTTGACCATAAAAACCAGCTAGTACTAATAATTAAGATTGCTAATAAGGCAGTTAAAATATATAAGTTTCGGTTAGGAGTTGCTTTCTTTTCGGTAGGCATGTAGTACGTGTGTTTTACGAGGCAAGCGTGATCAAAAGCCAAAACAATAATCCAGCCAGAGCAATATATTCAAGGAGGGTTGATTTTGTTAGACTATGGTCTTCCCAGTGGTGCCACATGGCCCAAATAAAGTAGACAATAATTGCGACCCCTACGAAAAAGAATTTTTGAAACGATGGTATTGGAGTAGAGATTGAGGTTACAGTTATTGCAAATAAAAGGAGTATTAAAAAATATTGAAAAATATGGTGTCTAACGTAATGTAACATGGGCTCTTCTTATAATATCATCCCACCAGCCCCATACCAAATCCCAATAAAGGCGATAATTAAAATTCCAACATGAACGATGCGGTGTGCATTAACTCTTTTTAATCCTTTACGTTTAAATATAATCTCGTCTGAAGCATAAAGACCAATAAGAGTACCAACAATAAGCATAGTAAACAGGCGACTTATACTAAAACTTTGTATTGAAGTAAGAGCCTTAAGGTTTGCAGTCAGAAATTGTGATACAGGGGGATTTGTAGTATGGCTTCCAAGAGGCCCAAGTACTGTTCCATTCGAGTTATCTGTGTTAAATGCAAGCTCTACCGTTTTTGAGGTTGGTGTTGGAGAGTTTTCAATCGTAGGTGTAGGTTCTGCTTCAACTGTAGGAGTAGGGAGTTCTGTTGGTTTTATTTGTGTTTGTGTTGGAACTGCTGAAGGTGTAAGTGTAATGCCAGCTGAGGTTGGTGTAGGCGGGATTTGTGTTGCAGTTGGTAAGATAATAGCGGTAGGTTCGTCTTTTGGTAAAGACGTCGGTGTTGGTTGTGTTGTTTCAACTGCTAGTTGTTGCGTCGCTGGGGGTGTTCCAAATAACTGGACCACTAGTGTTGTTTCCTGCCCATCAAGGACTCCATTTACAACAGCCATTCCAATTTCTGTGAATGAAGAGTACAAAATGTTTTCACTGTGACTTGGTGATGCCATCCAAGCAGACACAACTCCTGAGGAGGTATCAAAGTCTCGAGCAAGGTTTTCGCCTGCTGTTGAGTAGTCGTATCCTACAACGCTAAACCAGTGCCAAGGTTCTATTCCAGAAGGTGAAACATGCGCCCAGTAGTTTTCTTCGAACATATTAAGTGCTTTGAGTCGTGCTGCCTGGTCTAGGGTAGGGTTATGAATCAGTGTATTAAGATTTTGTTTGGATCTTTCAGTATTGGTAAGGCTAATTAACTGATCTTGATAAATGCTTGTTGCAAAGCCAAGTATTTGTGGGTTTGTGGAAAAAAAGACATTTAAACTTGTTTGTACCGTTAATAACGTAACAAGTACTGCAATAATCCCTGGATGGCGGGTTATATGTGGTCTATGGTTGTTTTTCGCCCGTGGTA
Organism: candidate division WWE3 bacterium CG22_combo_CG10-13_8_21_14_all_39_12; assembly: GCA_002771355.1. Lineage (GTDB taxonomy): Bacteria > Patescibacteriota > 4484-211 > 4484-211. Next base: position 13,863 of record PCSU01000012.1, read on the forward strand.
GAAGCAATTGTAGCAGTTTTTCCATAATATTAGTGTATTATCTCACATGTTTTACTATAGGTCAAGTTAACCAAATACGGTAAAGAGGTCAATTTGCCAGCTTTCAGGAAGGGTAGCGTTAAGGTATCCAAAAACAATCCAAGCAATAGAAAGAAGAACAAGACCTAAGATTGCATCAGTAATGGTTTCACGGCCACTTTGGAGTTTGCCTGGGTCACCTTGAGAGAATATAAGTTGTTGAGCACCAATGGCAAATCGAACCATGGCAAGGACAGAGGCAATAATCAATGCCCAGTTCATACCCCATCCAAGAGTTGTAGCAAAATCTAAACAGGCATCAAAAATTGAAATAAAGGTAGTATCAGGTGGACATTGAACTGCTAGTACAGAATCAGTAAGCCCGCTAAAAAGGGCTTTTGGTGTTGGGGTAAGACTTGTCGGGGTAGGTACGTAGTTAGCCAAATTATTACACGCTGGTTGATTATCACAACATCCATAAAATTGACCTGTGAAGGGGGGGAGAGCCAAGGGTGAAAAATAGCATTTAAAGGTTGGGTTGGGGGCTGCACAGATTGTTGGATCATCGGTTTGTATACAGTTGAGTCCTGGGATAGGTGTTGGTACAGGGGTACTTGTTGGGAATGGTGTTGGTGTAGAGAGCAGTGCGGTTTTTATGCAGGGATGAATGACTGTGGCATCACAGTTAGTTATTGGTAAGTCTTGACAACTGGTATTATCAGCGAACTTAGCTGTTTCGTCTGCAGCACAAGTTGTTGGGATTTGAGTTTCACAGGGAAATATACCACCAAGCGATGGTTTACACCTGAAATCGCCGGCGTGGACGGTGGTTTGATTACCAATGAGAATGAATAGAGAAAGTACCCCAATACCTATTGATAGATATGCTTTACCCATACACCATTTATACAATAAAAAAGTGTGTGGTGCTATGATTAATCTTTTGTCTAGCGTGTAGACAGCATCATTTTAGTTGATATTTGTTTTAAGAATATACGTTGAGTTATTTTCATATACGGTGGGAAACATAGTATGTAGCGTTTCTTCATTAAAGGTGTACTTTTCTCGTTCGAGAGTTCCCACAAAAATATACTCAATGTCATACTTCTCAACAAGTGTTTTTATGACATGTATGTCTGCTGTTTCATACAAAAGTTTTATATCTTCAACCCGTGTTGATACGGTATCTGCAATTCCGGTAGTAGCCTCCAAGTCAGTTTGTGGTAACAAGGGGTCAGAATAACTACCGCGCCATAACCATTCGTGGACAGGCCACCCTATGACTGTGGGTAAACCAGTGTTAGAGGCGATTCTGGTGTAATCTGTGTAACTATCCCCAACACCTTCGGCCATAACAGGTTGTCCTTCAATGTTTTGATTTATCCAATCAATTGCTTTGCTATCATCTGGATATTTTGTATCAAGGTAGGCGGTGCCATCAATTGATTTTTTTGCACCATTAAATCCACCAAACCCTTGTTCGGTAGCTTTGATTCCATACGTTGCGCCAGCAAAAATAAAGATCGAAACCATGACAACATACGCATATGTTAGTAGTTTTCCATTGGCTAGTTTAGTGGTGAGTATAACTATTGTCGTACCGACAACGGCACCAAGCATAAGCCATGATTGATAAAAGAATTTAAACATGGTATTTGCTCTAAAATGTGTTGGGTAAATATCTCGTACGTATATTATTTCTGGCAAAATAATAAGCAAAAAGCTAAGTGCAATAAGAATTAAAATAAACACATTTGTTTTTTCTGATAACTGGGTTGGGTTTCTTTTTATCCATAGAATATATGAAACGCTTAGACTTACTTGAATTCCCCATAAGACACCGAGTTGCCATAAAGGTGAGTGGGAGCCCAAAGGTACAATACCAATACCTTGTGAAATTGGATGAAACTGAGCCCAAAACGGAAGGAAAAAGAGCATAGAACATACTAAGAGAGCAATTGATTCTATAGCAGTTTTTGTAAGAACGGTAATGTTAAAAAATGACGGGAGGATCTTTTGATTGGCATTAATAATAGAAAGTGTATTTTTTGTCCATAGAACAAGGCCGCTTAGTAAAAGATATATTGCAAAATCCCAGGCATTGGTAGCATACAAAGCCCCAATGGTAAGACTAAGGAGAATGAGTACTGTGGGATAGAGTTTGGTAGAAAAGTCATTTTTAAATTTTTTGATTAATGATGTATCGTTTAATTCTGGTGTTTTGTTAGTCGTAAAAAGTGTGAACAACAGCCCAATAACAAGTAATACCAGTGGAATACTACTTACGTGTCCATGAAGGTCATTTACAATAAAACTATAGATCGGAAATTCATGGATGGTATATTCTATAAATCGTGTTGCGTCAGGGTACCAGTACGAAATCCCTTCAATCGGAATGTATATTAGAGCATGGAGATTTCCAAAAATTGTTACAAAGGATGCTGATAAGAGGCCTGCACCAATTTGTTTTAAAAGCATTCGATTTTTTGAACCTTCAAGTATTTTGGTTACAAAGGCGGTACTTAGAGAAAAGCTTTGAATTGCAGTTAGGGCCATAAGAAATGACATCTGCAGGTGATACCCAAATTGTGCAGGGACTTTGGCAAGATTTGTAATAAATGATGCTAGGTAGTGACCAAAGTAGTAGTAGTTGATTGTTTCGGTTGATAAAAAGTGATCAAGTGGTGGAAAATATTTTGTTCGTAGGATTGAGAGCATGAATCCATAATCCATGAATTTTTCGAGTCCGTTTATATCAGGTGAAAACCCTCGAAGGTACGTCCATCCAGCGTAGATCCCTATAAACATAACCTCTTCAATTGCTATGAGTATCAGAGTATTAAGGGGAAAGGCAGTAAGTGATTTTTTTATGAGTGCAACTGTCCAGATTATTACAATTATTAAAAGGAGTATGGCAAAACTGGCGGAACGTGAGAACGCAGTTATATGAGTTGCTGAAAGAATCCACATACTATATCCGCTTAAAAGAAGCCCCAGGATTTTACTGAATGCATATCCTTTGTCTGGGAATGAAGAGAATATATAGGCTGTGAGGGGAAAAACAGAGAGTCCCAAAAGTTCTATGATTATTATGTATTGGAATGCACTTTGTATATCAGACATAGGTTTTTTCTCTAAATGTTATTATAAGTCATATCAAAAGTTATGGTTAATTGGTTTGACTGTAGTTATCGTCCGCTTCAAAATCCTTACTAATATTCTTAAAGATCATAACCTTTGGGTGATCAAAAATAGTAAAACTTTCAGGTGAGATATTATCGGGAATGATGTATGAGAATGAACCAAATGTAATACGAGGATATGACGTAAATGTTTTGATGAGTTGATATTCACTTCTGCCGTTAAATAAATCTAAATACCACTGGGAGGTTTCAGGGTACTCATGGGGGTTTAAAAGTATTGATCGGTACACACGTTTACTCGAAAGAACAAGATAATCTCCATTTTTTAGTTGTGAATTAATTGTTTCCCATTTTGTATCGGATTCAGGACTATAAAAATCAAGCTGATCAATAGTAAATGCTCCATGACTACCAAATGGCAAGGCGTCGTCCCACGTTTCGGAAAGAATGGTAGATCCTAGTTCTAAGGTTTCAAATATCCAGTCTGATGCAATTACACGGGTGTGTGGTCCCTGAAGTGTTGTGAGATACATAATTGGCCAGACAAGTAAAACTACCGCCATAAAAGCTACTGCTAGTTTGTAAAAACGTGAAAGCAAGGACGTTTGAAGGGTTGTAAAAACTTTATCTAATATAATAGCTGCGCACAGTATCAGAATAGGATAAAGCGGTAAATAATAGCGCATGTATTTAACAGCAGATTGACCAAATACCAAAAAGTACATGCCAAAAAATAGTAAAAGTAATCCAAGTTTAGAACTGCGGGTTTGGTATGTATGAAAAAATGTATAGATAAGACCAAGCAGTGAGAGTAATCCGAGTGGGAGTCCCAATCCCCACGATATGATCCCATACGCTGGTTCAATGTATGCGATTGATGGGATGAATTGTTTGGTGTAGGGAAATACACTGGCATCACTACTCATGGCAAGTTGTGCACTCACTTGTTTAATATAGGTTGCAAATTCTAATAGTGTGTATGGTTGTGTTGCAAAAAACACAATTACCCCGGAACTTAAGGTTATGAATCCGTAGATAATCGCTTGTTTTACCACAAATTGTTTGGACATAAAAAGGTGATAGGCAATAAAAAGAAGTGGAAGTCCAAGGGTAACGACACCGGTGAATTTGGTTGCTGAGGCAAGTCCTGTTGTGATGCCAGCCAGTAAAAATGTTTTACTTGAAAGCTTGTTTCTAATCAGAATCCACACCGTTAAAAACATCCAAAATGTCATTTGGGGGTCAACAATATAAAAGTGTGCGTTTTGAATAGGGAATACTGCGGTTGCGTAAAGGATTCCTGCAATAATGCCAACGTTTCTATGAAACAGTTTTGTACTAATTAAGAATATAAGTATGGTGGTGCCGGTATCAAACAGTGTTGATAAAAGCCTACCTACGTACAAAATGTTAGGGTAATGGGTGAGTGAAGGGTCAAAAAGTCCAACAATCGATGAAACTCCTTTGAGGAGATATATAGGAAGATTGCCGTAGTTAAAAAAATCGGGGTTCAAATTGCCGCCGGTAAGCCGCTCAACTACAAACATAATCATTCGTTCATCAGGATGAAGACCAAGGCCGTTATCCCAGTTGATGTCAATGATTCGAACGATGAATGCAAGAGCTGCGATTATGAGAAGTGTCTTATGTCTTTTTGCAAATGTCAGCAACATGTACACATTCTCTCACAAACCAGACGACAGTTATTAAAGGCTAAAAAGAAATATACCTAAAAACAATACCAAGGAGAGCATACAAACCCATTCATCCGGATTTTTTGTTTTTCTTGTGAAATTGAATTGCGATTGAAAACATGACAAGAGCCGTAGTTATGGTAACCAAGTCAATAACCCAGTTTAATGATGGATTAGCGATTAACACCAAACCTATCTGTATAAATAAACCTCCCGCTATAATACGCAGCCAGTTTTCTAATATGATAGAGCCCCGCAAGGAAGATCTTTCCAAGAATAACAAAACCATTCCAGCTATTATATATAATAGCGCTTCCATAATGTTTAATTCTACTAGTTAATTATAGAAAGGGTATCTATTAGTTGTTCGAAGTCTGAACCTACTAAATTATCTTGGGTAGTGTATTTTTTAAGAATGAGTTCAGATAGGTTTGAGTTAATAGTATCTTGTTTTTCTTGGTTGAGATCAACAATTTTTGCTTCAATTCCTGTTTGAGGATTTTGTTTTGTTACAACGTAGGGTTGAATAAGTGTTTGTATCTCGTCGGTAGATACTGAAGATATTTCGAGTTCATAATTTGCAAATATGTTGTTAGGTAGTCTTTTTACTCCACGAAGGATAACAGTCGCCATATCTAAAGTTACGTCACCTACATCAGATTTGAATGTTACATATGAGTATAGGTCAACATCGTTTTGAGTAAATATAAATGATCCGACAACTCCTAGTGAAGGTTCACCTCCACGTCCTGGTTCGACTGAATCATTGTCATACAAAAAGATTGATTGGTTGGTGTTGGTTGGTATGGAGATGAAGCCGTGTTCCTTCTCCTCAAATGGTGAAAATATACAGTAAATTGGTCGAGTTTCACCAAAATATTCATTTCCTAAGTCCAACGATACCGGTAGGTTGTCAGTCAGAATCACTTCTGAGTAACCATCTTCTGGTGGTACACAGTTTTCGACCATGTGTTCGTTTAGGTTTTTTTCCGTTTCCTGTAATGACGTTGGATTGGTGTTAGTGTTTGGACGAATAAAAAGTATCGCCCCTAATCCTGCACAAAAAATTGCAATAAATAGTAAACGGATTTTTAGTGTGTTATTCATTATGTTCTAGTTTTATTTTATTCCATCTGAGATCAAGAGGTGGGGTGTCGCGTCGCCCCCACCTCTTTTTTATCTGACAAAAAGCTATCCGCTGCCAGATCCTTCATTTCTTCCGTCAATGGTGCAACTCCACCGATTTGCAACATTGCTTATCCACCACCGTATTCCTGGCAAGTCATAGATAACAACAGCACTATTGTTGCTTCTATTAACCGAAAAGTGCAGGTGAGTACCAGTTGAATTACCTGTACTACCTGCATAACCAATGACCTCGCCTTGATTTACCCATAGCCCGTTTGTGTAGTAATGAGTGTAATACCAGTACTTGGTAGCCTCAAAACTACTCAGGTGTGCATACGTACTGTGCAGTCCATCGCTGTGGTAAATCTTTACCATGTTTCCACCAGGCCAGGTGTTAGGGTAAAAGTAAGCAACTCCCGATTTGCTCGCCAAGATTTGTCTTCCTGGCTGCATGACAAAATCGATTGCTTCCTGATCTTGACCATAGTGTTGATTACACCGTGGACCTGCTGAGATTTCTGCATATCCAGAAAATGGTAGTCGATATCCACCAGGTGCTGCATATGCTACACTTCCTCCCACCACAAGCAGTAAAGCCAAAGTTGCAAGCACAGTCACTTGAATACGTTTGTAAAGCGATTTCACAGTGCACCTCCTTACAGTGCTAAATCAAAGTTGTTAAATGTGTGCGACATGGTTAATATATTGTATGGTATATAAATTGTCAAGAGTTAAAAGATATGTGTGAATTTGAATTCGTCTGTTTTTGGCCTATCTATTTAAGGATAAAGTGGGTTTATACCAACTGTATTTATAGTTGATCTTTGATAAGTTGCCCTATACCAATGTTGTGGAACGGTTTTGGCAATCGTTGTGAGTTTTTCTATTTGTTCTTGGCTTGGTGTTGGTGAGTATCTAAGAACCAGAATAAATGCCAAGGTAAAGTTTTTTTGACTTGTTTGATAAGTGGGAGATCGATCTCCAATTACTGTACATCTTGCCAACATCCAGAGTTGACATCCTTTCACAATGGTAAAAAATAAGGGTCATGTGCATAAATCTCTTACTACTTTTGTTGTGTGTTGAACCTTCACGTATCAAGCCTAGCGTTTTATTGTATATGAATTCACCTAAACATCGAATGTTTAGTTTTGCTTTGTAACAGTAAATCGTCAACTCTGGATGTTGGTTTTTACAAAAACTGGATTAATTAAACAATCCTTCGCCGATAGTATTAACAAAAAACTTGAGTGGATACACCAGTTGTGGTTCGTTTTTTAGTTCTTCAAAAGTCATCCATTTTACTAAGTTTGCTTCGTCCGAAAGGTGAACCTCGGGACAAGACTCAAGTTGTGCACGGTACAAATGCCATTTGTGATAATCACAACCACGGCGACAGGAGTCACCAGGAATATCAAAACCATCCATCATCGTTTTTAGTGTTTGGACCGTTATTCCTGTTTCTTCTTGCAATTCACGTTTAGCCGCAACTTCGGGCAATTCCCCCTTGTCCAAGTGTCCAGCTGGAATGGTGTATGCAAACGGGAAGATTTGTCTAAATTGTGTAAGGAGTTTATCCTCTGCAATTACCAACACTCCCACACTCTCATGCCAGTAGTTCTTTTCTTCGTCCACCCACCAGGTAACAGCGTCATCAATAACCAAACTCCGCTCGTGTATCTTTTTACAGTCACTGCATTGATAATACGTAAGATTACCTTTAAAGATTCGTTGAACGTTTGGTGAATAACACTCAAAGCAGTATTGACCATTTTTATCTTGCGGAATTGTTTCTGGCATTTTCATGTTTGTATTTTAAATCATTTGAAAACTAATGCCAACACCACGAGAGTGATAGCATTAGTTTTTTGGTTACCTTGTCTACGGCGGTTTATTTAAACTGGCCCACTCCTTAATTAGAGAGGGGATTATGTTGTTCAACTGCCCAAGTCTCTTTAGTACCATAGTAGGATTCCCTGACTCAATAGCAGTCATTCTTGAGTCATTCTCAAAATCGATAGGCACTATAGAGATTCCTAGCCCCTCTTTTATAATGCGTAATCGTGGAATAAGTATAGCCTCCCACTTGTCGCCATACTCTCCTGAATAATCGAGAACGTATTGTATAGCACGTTTTGACATTACCATTGGACCAAAAGCATAGTCGATGTCAAATGTAACAAGATTACTCGCTACCGTTCTACAAAATAGGTAGGTGAGTGCTTGTTCGGTTGGGTAGCTAACCATGCATGTTCTATTGAAGAGGCCTAGTTCTGAATCTTGTTGATACATAATCCTCACAATAGAGGGAATGAACATGGGAAGATTGGACTTTTCGGGTTCCAACCAGCAATAATATGTTGCGTTTGGAAATAAAGAACATGCAGTGGCGATTGCCTCTCTACGGATATTGCCCATTCCGTGAGATTCTTGTTCAACAGGAATGACCCCAAGACCCCTCAAAAAGGTAATATAACCTTCGTGGGTATCGGTAAACAATGTTACGCATGGAATGCCGAGGCAATTTATTCTCATTGCTGTATCCAGATATACCTTAGCTCTGAGTCTTTCGATGGGGTTTTGGGGATTTCCCTGCCGAAAAGTAGTTACAACTACTATTTGACTGTTCATCATTCACTTCTCCATTCTAGTTTGTTCAAAGACTGTTAGGTTTATAATGTGCTGTTTCACGCTCTACTATTAGATTGTGGAGGAAATATATCATTGTATATCGGTTTTGTATAGAGCGATAACGAATTCCCCTAAACATCGAATGTTTAGTTTTGCTTTGTAGCAGTTAAAACGCACACTTTCCCTACAGAAACTGGTCGGGAAGTACACAGACCTTCAACGTCTCACCAACATAGAGTAGTAGTGTTGGATAGTTAAGAAAACATACGAGATACAAGTCAACATCCAGTGTTAGTTTTGCTTTTGAATAGGCATAAGATCACTTTCGGTAACAGGTTCGTTCGAATATTGCGAGATGCTGAAATGAATTCAGCATGACGTGGGTTTCGAAAATAACAGAAATTTCAAGTCAGGTGATTTATTAAACGTTACCTCCTCTCAAAAATATACACGCTTGGGTGGTCGAATACAAAGAAGGTTTCGTCAGGCGGGAAGATTCCGCCCATGCACCATAAACTCCACCACGCACAATCTATATCCCTGGTAGAAAATGAGATTTGATCCCATTGTCCAGAATTAAAGAGGGTTTCGTAAAGGAGATTTCCTTGGGGATATTGAGAAGGGTTTGAAAGTCTGGTGTTGTATATGCGTTGGCTTAACGAGATGAAAATATCGGAATCATCTAGAATCGACTCCACAGAAGGTACTCCAACACCATCAGAATCGTAGATGTTGTAAAGCGTTATGTTTGAAACAGGATGCACATTATTTGTGGGCAAAATTCCAAGGTCATACACTTCCGATCCAATCTGTTGCGTTTCAAATGTATACGTATCAATCCAATCTGCAGCTTGAACCCGTGTATCTTTCCGTTCATAGACTTGCATAAACCATAGCCCACTTTCTACACTCCATACAGTTGTAAAAACTATTATTCCTTGAATGATTCTTTTGTTTATCCGTTGAGATAAAAATACAATTCCAATGATTATTAATACTGGAATTGCTGGAATCATGTAGCGAGTCCACTTAACGTACAACGCAAAATTAAACGAAAGATACAAAACACAGTACGAGATAAGGAGTACGTAGTAGGAGTTTTGAGGGGTACTGGTCTTGTAGTAAAGATTGGTAACAATTTTTATAGTCATCCACGCAAAACCGGCGATTGCAATTAATGTGAGTGGAATAGTCAGAATGTATGGGAACACACGTGTGAGTTGGTACAAAACCGGCGTGGTATTTATAAATTGTTGTGTGTAAAAAACGGGCAGACTTCCATTAGCAACGCCACTTTCATAATTTAAAGAATTCATGAATCCGTTCCAATCTAAAACATGATACGGGGAACTGATGACAGCTATACCAATCGTTATAACAGCAGCAGTGATAATTTTGGTTGAGAATATATTTCTCACGACGTTTTTGATTTCCATGGAAGGCTTTTCACATAAAAGGTGTGCAATAACGATAAGTGGAGCCATTGTTACTGAAGTAATTTTTGTACCTACGCTAAGACCTAACATTATCCCGAACAGAATATAAAATTTACGTTCTCCCGTTTTTACAATAGTAAAACTGAGTAAAAGTAGAAGCATATATTCAAGAGTTAACAAACTTTCAAATGTTCCAAAGTGAGCAAACTGAATCATGCCGGGTGAAAATGCAACCCACGTTGCTCCTATGAGCGCTAGAGTTTTTGTGTGTTTGTGTGGGGTCAATGTTTTTTTTACTAATAGGTATGTAAGGGGAATGAGTGCAATTGATGATAGGGCTGCAAGTACCCTTCCTGTAATGGCAAAATGTTCGAATGATAATAGGTTGGTTGCAGTGAAAAAATTAAAAATAAATGTGACTGCATAAACTACATATATAGGAAACGCGCCGTACGCCCAAAACTGTGGATTGAATTGACCATGTCCAAAAGAAATATTGGTAACAGCTGAGATTATATTTCGCTCGTCAGGATGAAAAAAGTATCCATCACCCCAGGAAAGATTGTTAAGTCTTAGGAATCCACCAATCAGGATTATGATGATGAGTAGAAAATGTTTTTTGAAATTTTGCCCCACGAAAGCAATTGTACTATAATGGTATGGCTTTACGGGAAGCAGGAAACCGGCTCGTTTACGGGCAGGAAAGTCCAGACTCCAAAGGACAATGGGACGGGGTGTAAGCCCCGACACAAGTGCATTTATGTGCGAGTGCTGGTGTTTTGGTTTCGAAAGAAACCGAAAACAGGTGGTGAATTGACACCACTTGAGACCCACAGAGACGATTCGAGTTCTTATCTCTTTACGAAGTGAACTCGGGGTGAAACGTAGCAGAGTACTGCTTTTTGAATAATTGCTTTGCAATTTTTCTTACGGGAATCCCACCTGGAGCAACTCCCGACCGGTGTGTTTGAGGCGGTCCGCTGAGCACCAAGGATGGAGGCAAAGATAGATGGTTTCTAACCTTCCTTATGGAAGGAAACAGAATCTGGCTTATAACTTCTCGTAGAGCCCAAGAAATTGTAATAGAAAAAAGAACATGAAAATTATCTCCACTACGTTAGTTGTATTTGTTGTTGGATCCATACTTGTCATTGGGGTAACGAAACTGTTTCCAGAGTCTCATGTTCTTGCTTGGGAGCATCCAGAATTACCGGGTGATATTTTAGGTGTATCAAATATAAGGCGTTTACCTGAAACTCAAACTTCTTTTGATATAAGCTCGGATGTTGTAGTTACTGATGTTGGGTATGAAACCGAACAATTCGATTCTGAGGATTATTTTTTAGGTGATGAGGTAGTCGTACAGGAAGGATTATATGGATCAATTACGCGAACGTACGATGTGTATTTGTGGGACGGTGAAGAGGTGGATCGGCGGGTTGTGTCTGAAGAACGTATTAATCCCCAAACTAAAAGAATTGCCGTAGGAACTAAAAAGAATTACCGAATGATGGATACCCCTGATGGAAGTATTACCTACTACGACGTATTAAGCATGTGGTCAACAAGCTATGACGGAAATTGTAGAGGATGTACAGGCAAGACGTATACCGGTGCGTTGGTTGATCATGGTGTGTGTGCGGTAGATCCACGAGTAATTCCTCTCTACACAAAGATGTTTATTCCTGGTTACGGGTTTTGCCGAGCTCTTGATATTGGTGGATCAATTAAAGGAAACAAGATTGATCTTGGATTTGAAAACGTGAAGAACGGATGGTGGAGTTCCAGATGGACGGACGTTTACCTACTCGATGAGTAGCTTCCTAATCGAAGATTAGGTTCTTAGTTAAAGTCTACGTAATTACCTTTTCTTCTCTTGTGCAAGATTGCTGATGTGTTTTATCTCTCTCACGAAAATGAAGATAATGCTGACAATGAGTGTTGTGATTACGAAGAGTTTTTTACCAGCTGGCATGGTGTACAGATAAATAAAGGTTGCTGTAGGGAGTAGGAACTGTACAAGATAGTCACGTCGTGTGGGGGGGATGGGTGAGAAGGTTATGTTTAACGTTTCTACTACAAAAAGTAATGCTGCACTCAGTAGGTTAAGCATTACGTTAGGGTGTGTTAAATCAATAGTTCCCATGAACATGAGGTTGAAAGGTTGTTCTATTTCAGGCATCCAGTCGTATAAAAGATGGAGGCCTTCACCTGTTAGTCCATTACTAAAGACAAACCATAAAATAACTGCAATGGCGAGTTGGATTCCGATGTTTATACCTTCAAATACGACCGTACTTTTATTAATGGTTACTAATTTTTTCTTTAACTCTTGGAATTTTAATGGTTCGCTGGTTGCGTACCGTTCTTCAATTTCTGCATAATCTGTTCCAATCTTGCGACGTTCTTCTTCAGATTCAGTTGATTTAATAGCAAGCGGGAGAAGCAAAACACGTATGAGAAGGGTGAATAAGATCACAGCAAGACCCATGTCCGGGTTTTCCATGACCTTTCCCAATAAGTAGTACATGTAAACTAAGGCGTTTAGAAATGGTTGATAAAATATTGCAATTATTAGCTCAATCATGTTGGTGTGATTTTATTCCCACGTATAATTATTGTATACCCAATCAATTAGTAAGCGTGTATCTGTTTCACGCTCACGACTATTTGCAACAACTATAATAACCTCATGGCCGTTTCTTTCAATTGATGTAATGAGCAGTCCGTTTGCAAGTGGTGTCCATCCAGTTTTTACGCCCGTAACACCTTTAACTGTAGTTAATAATTCATTGGTTGATGTTACAGAGTATGTTTTTTGTGGGATAAGAGTTGATGAAGCTGTAAACGTTGGCATTGAAACGATACCCCTAAATTCAGGTTCTTTCAGTGCAAACACTGTTAATATTGATAGATCATATGCCGTGGAGATGTTGTTTTGACTATCATACCCAATAGGATTAGAGAATGATGTATTGGATAAATGGGTTGCGTGTGCCAAATCATTCATTTTGGAAACAAAGGTATCGTAACCGTTGGGATGATTAATGGCTAGAGTATAGGCTGCATCATTTGCAGATCCAATAAGTAAAAGTCGAATTAAATCATGGGCGCTCAGTTGATCCCCCGGAACTAGATCTGCCGAACTGCCCTGCGACTGTTGGTAAATATCTGAGGGGACAGTCAAAATATCGGAATTTGAATATGTTGACAGGGCAACTAATGCGGTTGCAATTTTGGTTGTAGAGGCAGGGTATTGTGGTATGTGTGAGTTTTTTTCAAAGAGGGGGGTTGCACTCTCAAGGTCAATTATTACCGCACTCTCGGCTAGTATTTGTGGTTGTGATGTTTCAGATTTTTTTACGGGGACAATTGGAATATTAACTAAGATGTCTCCAAATGTTTGAGAAGGTAATTGCCGTGTTGTTGGTATAGAAATAGCCCCCAATACGTTACTTGAAGTTTTGGGAATGTCATTTGAAGCTACAGCAATCGATACAATACCAATGGCAGCAACAGTAGAAAAGGTGAGTGAGATGATTTTAAAAATTCTCATAATATGCACTATTAAAAAATGTCCCTTAAATAAGGTAAAATTGTAACATGTATACATACTCCACGTACTCGAATGCAACCAAAGTTAAAGAAATATTTGGCCAGCTTCCTATTGATCCTGATAAGAAAAAAGGTCAAAACTTTATGATTAATACTACCGTGGTTGATCGAATTATGGATGTAATTTCATCATTAGTATCAAAAGATACAAATGTAGTAGAAATTGGTGGTGGGCTCGGTGCATTTTCTGTTCCATTAGCTCATATCGCAAATCAATATGTGGTGTACGAGGTTGACCAGTTTTTACAGGTTTTATTAGCACAACAGCTCAAAGAATGTCCAAACGCACGAGTTGAGTTATCAAATATTTTAGACGAGAAGCAGCTAGCCTTTGGCTCACCAGAAACGTTTGTGTTTGGTTCGTTACCATACTCAATTACTTCACCAATTTTCCATAAACTTATTGTTGAGTGGTCTCTACAGTGGCAAACGGGTTTGTTTATTATTCAAAAAGATGTAGCCGAGAAAATAACATCGGTTGCCCCCCAGTCATCGTATTGGAATCACTTTATGGGAGGATTTTGTATGTGTAAAACACTATTTACAATTCCAGGCTCGTCATTTTGGCCACAACCATCAGTTGAATCGTCTGTCTTGTTATGTGAAAGACGGGATCTTAACATATCGCTTGATCCTAAGAAATGGTCAGTATTTTTGCATAAAGTTCACAATACCCCGCGGCGGCAGATATCTGCCCAGTTTGAAGTTAAAGATTTAGATGAAGCATTGATTGATTCTGAAAAACGTCCTCAAGAACTTGAATCAGATCAGGTGTATCGTTTGTATAAAATTGTTGAAGGTTTAAGCGATCAAGAACCTACAAATCTTTGAGATCACTTTTTACATACTTCGGAAGAGAAATTATAAACTCGGCTACGGGAGGGTGATTATTTAGAGAAATTTTCCCCCCGTGTGCTTCTACTATTTGTTGGCTTAAGTATAGGCCAAGTCCAGTTCCGGCTTGTGATTGATGCTCTTTTGAGCGAGCATATTTTGAAAACATGCGTTTACCAATATCTTGAGGAACCCCACCTCCATCATCACTCACCGATACGGAAATAGAATCACCATGTTCATCAATTGAAAGGGAAATGTACGAACCAGTAGTATTGTATTTGACTGCATTACTTAATAGATTATCAATGGATGCCTTTAATTGTTCTTCGTCGCATTTAATAATCGTGTCTGAATCGATATGCGAAGTATAGGTAAAGGTAAGACCATGGTCTTTTGCTAGTGAAGAGTATTTATCGATGAGTGATTCAACAATTTCTTCAATCTTTTTTAGATTAAAATTAAATTTCATACGTTTTGATGCAAGGTCTGCAAGCTTAATGAGTCTTTTTGCCTGTTCATCAAACACTGTTAACTTTTTGCCAATTCGATCAATCGCCATATTAAAGTCATCACTTCCAGGTTGTGTTTCCCCGAGAACTTCAAGGTATCCTTTTATGACCGTTAGTGGTGCGCGTAGGTTATGAGATGCAAGAGATACAAACTCATTTTTTAGTTCTTCGGATATATGGGTGTCTTCAAGGGTTTTCAGTAAATGTTTTTTCTCTTGATCAGATTCAATATAGAGGTGACTCACCAACCCAGAGATTCCTGAAGCCATAAACAAAAGCATACTTCTAAACACGATTACCATTGAGTCAAGATCGGTTGATACGGATGTTGCAAACAAATAGAGTGCACTGCTTACAATACCTGAAATGAGAGCTGCATTTAATCCTGAAGGAATTCCAAACGCAAAATTCGCAAACAGAGCAATGAGGTAAAGTTCAGTATTAAGAATGTTTAAAAAATAAAGGATGCCAACAATAACAATCATATTAATGGGGCCAATAATGGAATAAATCCTTGTGCGATGTATAGGAGAGGTTATGGCATAAGCCATTGCAGGGATTTCATACGCTTCCGTTGCAAGAATAATGAGTATTGCAACACCTATTTGTATTGCGGTGAATTCTTGAGTAAAAAGGAGTAATAAGGCAACAAATTTTATAAAAATTCTAATAGTAATGGTAACTTTGTCGGGGCGTGTAAGGTTATTCATTGATAATTAATAGTACGTTATGTAAACCATATTTCAAGAACAATAAGAAGTGCAAGCGTAAATCCCCCAGTGAAAACATTAAATGTATTGGTAAGTGATAGTAAAACGATTATGGTAAGTGCACTTGAAATCCATACTCCTTGTTTTAGACCTTTGCGTGTAAGGAATCGTTTGTCAATAAATGGTGAAAAGTATGAGTGAATAGGGTAGAGTATGAGTGCAATAAGTGATGTTACCCCAAACCAGATTCCTGCAAGGAGTAACAAAACAATAGGAGTGTCTACAATTCCCTCAGTGGTATAGGGGGAAACATTGGTTACAATAAATCC
>PCSU01000091.1:0-374 GCA_002771355.1 candidate division WWE3 bacterium CG22_combo_CG10-13_8_21_14_all_39_12
CAGGAAACCCCACACAAGATTAGCAGATGTTTTGTAACGTAAGGAGGTGAAGAGAGAGAATTTCATACGCTTACGTTACAAAACCTCGCAGTGTGGGGATGAATGCGCATAGCTCTGCTATGCTGTACGCATGAGGATTCGGAGGTTGAACCATTGTGTCTACCAGGTTATGTACCACATAGTATGGGGTACAAAGTATCGAAGAAAAGTACTAAAGGAATATACCAAAGGAGATTTAGTAAAAAGTGTGAAGAAAGTACAGAATAGATATCCAACATGGTACGTACATGAGTTAAACATAGACGAAGATCACGTGCACCTTGTGATAGAGATGCCACCAAAAGTAGCGATATCAAAGGTTGTTCAGGGAATCA
>PCSU01000091.1:392-29594 GCA_002771355.1 candidate division WWE3 bacterium CG22_combo_CG10-13_8_21_14_all_39_12
GAGAAGCAAATCAGACAATATGTTCAGAAACAGGGTGAAGAGTCAAAAGGTGTGGATGTAACAACCGAATACTCATGAGTAGCGGAGCAAAAGAAGCCCCGTAGAAGTCTAGTTTGTAGTCAAACTAGCGCACTGCGGGGAGTACGTCACTATTTTATCCTGTATACTTACAAACATGGAAACAATTACATTTGAAGAGTTTAAAAAACTAGACATAAAAATTGGAACAGTACTCTCGGCTGAACCTGTCGAGAAAAGTGAAAAGTTACTCAGACTTACGATTGATGTTGGCGAAGAAAATCCTCGTCAAATCATTGCAGGACTAGCAAAAGTAACAGATGACCCACAAACACTCGTCGGAAAGCAATTTCCCATTCTTACCAATCTTAAACCCAAATCACTCATGGGACTTGAATCGCAAGGAATGGTCTTAGCCGCAAACAATGATGGTGCACCGGTTCTCATGCATCCCGTTGATCCCGTTCCTCCTGGATCACCAATCACCTAAATTTAGATCGATCGTTCAGTTCGTATCGTATAATACAACCACTGTTTTACAGGAACTTTTACATTTATAGCGAAATTATAAGGAGGTGTTTATGATTAAATCCACCTGTGCTGCTGCACTATACAGTGCAGTTATTGTTTATTATTGTGGTGGAATACATATCATTGAGTCCACGTTTGCAAGTGCTGTGATGCTTTCTGCTCTCCTTCCAATATTAGGACTACCGCTAGGCTCTAACTCAAGGTCAAAGAATCTATCTGGTTGTTTTCCTGGAATGGTAACCTGCCTCATATCTCTTGCAATGCAAGCAGCTGTACTGCGGATATATGTCGTAGAGATGATCACGAATGGTACCTCGATGAATGCTTCTGTAATAATGATTGGTGTACTTGGAATCCTAATTGTTATTTACGGTTGTTTTTATCTTCTGGGTATTTATGAAAACCAACAATCAGAGGAGGGATAATGTACGTGGCACTTGATGGTTTAGGTGGTTCAGGAAAATCTGAACAAACTCGTCGACTCGTAGAATGGCTGATAAGTAAAGGAATAGATGCCACCGGAGTGCGAGAACCTGGTAGCGATCCTGTCGCTGAACTCATTCGAAACATTCTACTAAGCACAACAGATCTTGTTCCATTAGCAGACGCGTACGGATATGCTGCAGCCCGTGCACAAATGCTTTCTACTGTTGTACGGCCAATTCTTGATCGAGGTGGTTGGGTAATCACTGATCGGTTCGCTGCAACTAGTTGTTCTTTTCAGGGGCACCTCCAGGGACTTGGTGTCAGAACCGTAATAGATATCAACTCTCATCTCTTCGATAGTGGACTTCCTTTTCCAGACCTTGTTCTTTTTATTGATGTGCCCCCACACATCGCGCTAGAACGATTCTTAAAACGGACTGGTTCAGAATTTGACAAGTTCGACGATGGTGACTTAGATACCCTCACCATGCAACGAGAAGGATACTTTGAAACGTTTCGTCACCCTCCGTATTCAAAGAACGTGCTCATCATCGATGGAAACCAATCAATTGATAAAGTCCATGCCGACATCGTTACCGCAATTCAACCATACACACAAAGACTGGCATGATTTTTGTGCCAGTCTTTTTTCTTCATCTTATCTTAAAACCTGGTACAAATTAGTATCTAGCACTATAATGAATATTCATGGACTCATTCGTACTCATAATTTTAGGCATTACATCTAATCTTGCAAAACTCAAACTCATTCCTGCTTTGTATGATCTTGAAGCAGCACATTTACTTCCTGAAGACATGACAATTATTGGTGTGGCGCGTTCTCCCAAATCTAAAAACGAAATTGAAGAATACATTAAAAATGCTCTACAACAAAAAAACCGTCACCACAATCACCCGATTGATGAGGACATCTCTACACGTCTAGCTAAGCGAGTTCATTATGTTAACGGAGATCTTGATGACCCTTCTTTTTATATTCGCTTAAAAGAAAATCTAGACGATATGGCAAGAAATAATAATAGCTGTTCTAATCGAATGTTTTATCTTGCAACATTTCCAAGCTTATATAAAACAATTTTTGAAAACCTTAAAGAGGCAAAACTTTCCACAAACTGCGGGTGGGTGCGCCTCATGATTGAAAAACCTATTGGTACCAATAAAGAATCTGCTCAAGCCCTTAATCAATTACTGGCACGCTATTTTGAAGAAGATCAAATATATAGACTTGATCATTATCTTGGTAAGGAAACCATGCAAAATATTCTTGCTTTTAGATTTGCAAATGGATTGTTTGAACACATGATGAATAGTGAATATATTGATCATATTCAAGTTACTGCTGCAGAAGATTTTGGTGTGGGAGAACGTGGAGGATATTATGACACTGTTGGCGCACTAAAAGACGTTGGCCAAAACCACCTGTTACAAATGCTTACTTTTGCAACTATGGATAAACCAGAATCATGGTCAAATGAAGCCATTACACTGCGTCGTACCGAACTCTTACAGTCAATAAAACCAGACCCATTATCAATCATCTTCGGTCAATACCAAGGATATCGCGAAGAAACCAATACTACCAATGACTCTGAAACTGACACATTCTTCTCATTTAAAGCTTCTATTGAAAATGAACGGTTCTCCGGCGTACCCATATATTTTCGTGGAGGAAAGGAACTTGCCCAAACGGTAACAGAGGTTTCAATAATCTTTAAGCCGTCACCTGACCGTATTAGTAATGGTTTAGGTGGAGCAATGGACCCCAATGTACTCATTTATAGAATCCAACCAAACGAAGGAATCGTTTTACGACTTCTTACCAAAAAACAGCAACACGAGCTTGAAATAGAACATACCTACATGCAGTTTTGCTATAAGGACTATTCACTTAATGCACCTGATCCATATGAGAGGCTTATTATGGATGCCTTTAAAGGAGATCAAACCTTTTTTGTTGATGCGCCCGAAGTGGAAGCACAATGGGAAATTACCGATAAACTCTCATTATCAAAGACCCCTCCAACTGTTTACACAAAAGGAACCTGGGGACCACAAACTGCTGATGAAACTATTAATGCCGATGGTAGGCAGTGGCTCGAACCTAGCTTATTGTTTTGCAAACTGTAGAGAAAATCCTTAATATTTCACTTGAGCCTTTTATGTTTTGATACTTTCTCCTATACTAAATAAATGCATTCGTTCTACTCACTTCTTAACCTCCCACATCATACTCATAAATCTTTGTCCTGGTTATATGGTGCATCTGTATTTAGAACTTTTGTAGCAGGATTCGCTTTTACCCTATTGCCTGTTGTCTTGTATCAATCTCGTAGCAATGAACCCATTCGCGACACACTCCTTTTTGTAGCACTTATGTATTTAATTGCACCTGTTGTTAAACTTTTTCTCACACCCCTTGTCTTTAATGTCTGTTCAGTTTATGGATTACGCGTAAGCTTTATTTTAGGTCAAATTTTCCTTACTCTGTGTTTGATTCTTTTACGGTTCGAACACATAACATTAGCATTTGTACTTCTTGGTTTTGCAACATCATTTTGGTGGATTGCATACCACATCTTTTTTGTCGAAGGAGGAAACTTAAAATCGGTTGGAAAAGATATTGGCCTTCTGGAAGCACTATCCCTCATTATTGGTATGATCACACCAGTACTCTCAGGCTTTGTAATTCAAACAGTCCACGCAAACACATTTTGGAACATCAGTATTACTCTTTCTCTGCTCACCATTATTCCAACATTATTCCTTGAGAATAGCGAGAAACTTTCTCACGTTACGTTTAAAGATATCTATAACGAATTTAAAATCAACAAACATGATTTTCTAATGTTCTCTGGATTAAGTTCAGAAAGCTATTTATACAGTACCGTGTGGCCAATCGCGCTGATATTTGTCCTTGATGATATTTTTTCAATTGGATTATTTTTTACAGCTATTACCCTTGGCGCAATACTTATCAACTTCTTCTTGGGTAAATACATAGATAGTCACCCCAAAGAACGTATCGAAAAACTTGGGGTTCTTACATTTTTTGTTTCTTGGATTGGAAAAGTTTTGTTGCAAAATCCTGTCTCATTTTATTTTTTTGAAACAATGCACCGTATCGCACAACCTCTTTTTAGCATGCCGGCAGACGCAACAGGTTACGCAAACGCTCACAATAAAAACACCTCTCGCTACTTAGCATTCAGACAATCGTCAATGCACCTGTCGGCAATTGTCGTTATGCTCATCTTTGTAATAGTCTTATATTTTGATTTGCCTATTTGGAGTATGTTTATCGTTGCAGCTGGAGTTTCTTTACTACCATTGGCTATGAGGGGGAAAGTAACAAGTAACAAGTAACAAGTAATTTTACCCGGCAGATGCCTGGTATTAAGCCACCTTTTGTAAGCAATCTCTTTACTAATTACTCATTACCGATTACTATCTGTCCATGTACCAGCCCTCAAAGACTATTCTAAAACGTTATGCAGATGTACTCATAAAATTTGCATTATGGGACGGAAAAGGAATTAATACAGACGATATTGTTAAGTTGAGCATTCCAGAAAGTGCAAAACCATTGTTACCTTACTTACTAACCTCTGTATATGAGGCTGGTGGACATCCAATTGTAGACTTTCAACCTGAAGGCTTTGCAAAAATCAGGTTCAAACACGCAAATAATAAACAGCTCTTATATTATCCCAAAGCACTTTATCTTGAGGAAATAAAAACAATAACTCATGTGGTAAGTATTATTTCGACAAATGACAAATACGAACTCAAAGGTATTGATAGCGAAAAAATTATGATGCGAAGAAACGCTGCGGACTTTTATAGAGTTGCACATTTTAACAAAGAGTATCGAGGTGAGCTCACCTGGACCGTTGGACTGTTTGGTACCCAAGCTATGGCAAAAGATGTAGGCATGTCTCTTAAAGAATACTGGCAACAAATTATTGATGCATGTTTCCTAAACGATGATGACCCAATTTCAACATGGAAAAAAGTATTTACCGAGATTGAATACATACGATCAACTCTATCAAACATGCCCATTACATCACTCCACATTTCAGGAGAAGACGTAGACTTGACTGTTTCAATGGGTAAAAACAGAAAATGGCTCGGTGGAGGTGGCAGGAACATTCCATCGTTTGAGGTTTTCACTTCGCCTGATTGGCGAGGAACCAACGGCACCATAAGATTCAACCAGCCTCTCTATAGATATGGAAATTTGATCAAAGACATTTCACTTGAATTTAAAGATGGGCTAGTAACTAATGCTACTGCTTCTGAGAACGAAAAACTACTTAAAGATATGATACAGGTTGAAAACGCCAATAAGATTGGTGAATTTAGTCTAACTGATAAACGACATAGCAAAATTACAAAATTCATGGGAGAAACTCTGTTCGATGAAAACATGGGTGGTGAATTCGGAAACACACACATTGCCCTTGGTATGGCATATAAAGACACTCACACTAACGATCCTTCAACGATTGCTGATGATATATGGGAAGAACTGGGGTTTAACGACAGTGCTGTTCATACTGACATTGTCAGTACAACAAATAGAGTAGTAGAAGCTACGCTTACAGACGGATCACAAAAAATAATTTACGAGAACGGAATGTTTACGCTTTAATACCTCAATTTACTTTTCAACTGCATGCCCACCGAATTGACCTCGCAGTGCAGATACCATTTTATCGCGAAACGAATTGGATTCTTCTGTTGATTCGTTACGAATTTTAAGTGACTTTTCGATTACGGGTACTTCAATGCCATATTTTTTTGCGGCATCTATAGTCCATTCACCTTCACCAGAATGATTAATTTTTGAAGAAATATTTTCTAGCTCAGGATCTGTTCTAATAGCATTTTTAGCCCACTCAACTAAACGTGAGGTGATAACAGATTGATTATTATAAACACGAAAAACCTCTGCAAGATCAAGATTAAAATCAGTTGAGCCTTTAAGAACTGCAGCGCCTTCAGCAATCGATTGCATCATTCCATACTCAATTCCATTGTGAACCATTTTCACAAAATGACCAGCACCATGAGGCCCAAAGTATCCATATGCCTCGGGGGCAGCAAGCTTTTCAAATAATGGGACAAGTGAATCATAATCTGACTTTTGGCCACCAACCATTAAACACGCACCGTTACGAGCACCACTAGGTCCACCCGACACCCCAATATCCATAAACCGTACACCTGAACCTAACACTTTTTCTTTTCGACGTAACGTGTCATTGTAGTTTGAATTAGCACCATCAATTAACAGATCACCTTGGGCCAGAAGTGGTAATACCTTGTTGATCATATCGTCGGTTGGCTCTCCTGAAGGAAGCATCATCCATACGATGCGCGGAATCGATAGATTTGAAATCAGCTCCTCAACCGTATCTGCAGTCTTAACCCCCTGACTAGAAGCTTCTTCTCGAGGCCCCAAAGACCGATTCCACGCAATAACCTCAACATCTTTCTCATGCATACGTACAACCATGTTTTTGCCCATTTTGCCAAGACCTATGTATCCAATTTGCATACTACAGAGTATCGGTGTTGTAGCTTTAGGTGTCAAGACGGGTCCTCTTGTTACAATTGTAGGCAATGATTACAATTCCAAACTTTTCACACTACAAGAAACCTCTCACTCCCCACATAATTTTAAAATTCCAAAACCACATCTTAGATTTTTACTCCACCAATAAGCGCGATTTTGCGTGGAGACAAACTACTGATCCATACAAAATATTAGTCTCTGAAATCATGCTTCAGCAGACACAAACAGCCAGAGTCACCACCTATTACAAAAACTTTCTTAATACATTCCCAACAGTAAAGGCTCTTGCCAATGCTTCTTTAAAAGACGTTCTTACGCTGTGGCAAGGCCTGGGGTATAACCGCCGCGCAAAACATCTTCACACATCAGCTGGGGAAATTGTTGAACGTTTTGATGGTCACATACCCTCTACGAACCTAGACCTTCAAGGTCTAGGTGGAATTGGTCCAAATACTGCGGGTGCCATTATGGCCTATGCATTTAATCAACCGATTACATTTATTGAGACAAATATTCGCTCTGTTTATTTACATACCTTTTATCGGAACTTCGAAAACATTTCAGATAAAGAGTTGCTGCCTCTTATTGAACAAACGGTTGATATAAACAATCCGCGAGACTGGTATTACGCCCTCACTGACTATGGTGTATACATAAAATCTCAGATTGTTAACCCTTCACGTAAAAGCAAGCATTATGCCAAACAATCCAAATTTAAGGGTTCACAACGACAAATTCGAGCAGCAATCGTTCGATACCTAGTACAAAACGATACCGCTACAAAAACTCAACTCTACTCCTTACCCTTTGATAACAAGGATATTGATGCAAACTTAAAAAAGCTCATTTCTGAAAAGATGGTGACTGGTAACGGGTTGGTATTCACAGTACAATAACAATTATGAGTCAACACATTCCTCCCCATGTACTAGTCATTCTCGATGGATGGGGAATAGGGGAACCAACCGAGCGGAATGCAATCTACGTTGCAAACCCCCAAAACTTTAACTCTTACTGGGAAACAAAACCACACACCACATTAAAAAGCTGGGGAACAGCTGTGGGTTTGCCAGAAAGTGAGATGGGCAATTCAGAAGTAGGCCACATGACCATTGGGTGCGGAACAGTAATTAAACAACATGCCCTTAAGATTTCGGAAGATATTATGTCTCATGAGTTTGAAAACACTGAGCGCTGGAAATCAATTCTTAATAATTTCACCGGAAAAACCATTCACCTAGGAGGATTACTCAGTAACGCACGGGTACATTCATCGGTTATGCATGTGGAGGCGATTTTTAAATATTTATCCGGTAACTACAATGTAGTGTTTCACGCGTTTACCGACGGCCGGGATTCGGGAACTACTGACTCACAACATTTTTTTGACAACCTTCCCGAAAGTATTCGGGCTGCAACAGTCACCGTTTCAGGGAGATATTATGCCATGGATCGTGACCACAATTGGGAGCGAACACAAAAAGCCTATACTACGATAGTTGAAGGAAAAGGTGAATCGTTTGAAGATTTTGGCAAAGCTGTTATGAGGGCATACGAACATGACCAAACAGACGAATTTGTTGAACCATGTGTCATTGGCAACTACTCTGGTATGGAAGAAAATGATTTGTTTTTTGTATTCAATTTTAGAGAAGACCGCATCCGCCAAATATCACAAGCAATTTCTGATCCTCAATTTTCTAAATTTCCAAGAGAACACACGTATCCTGTTGCTTCACTCACTGAATTTGAAGACGAAGAGTTATCGTATATTCCCTTTGTATATCCTAAAATCAGAACCTCAGATACGCTATCTGACAAACTTTCATACATGAACCTCTCACAATTACACGTTGCAGAAAGCGAGAAATATGCCCACGTTACCTACTTTTTTAATGGTGGTCGTGAAGAAAGTGTTACAGGTGAAAAGCATATTATTATCGATTCACCCGATGTAGCAACGTATGATTTGCAACCAGAAATGTCATCCATTAAGGTTGCCGATACCGTTGTACAAAATCTTGATGCGTTTGATTTTATTGTTGTAAATTTTGCAAACCCTGACATGGTTGCCCATACTGGAAATATGGCAGCAACTATTAAAGCAGTACTTGCAGCCGATGAGCAAATGGGGAGGATTGTTTCTGAAGTTAAAAAAAGAAATGGTCACGTGTACATCACTGCTGACCACGGAAATGCTGAGGTTCTTCAGCATAAAAATGCTTCAAATATTGACACCAAACACAACCGCAACCCAAGTCCTTTTATATACATTGGAGATGGCGAATCAAGTAAAATTAAAGACTTAAAGGGACTTTCTGATATTGCAGGTTTTATCCTTTCACAAATTCAGGCTAAAGAGTAAGCTACACTATTTTTGCCGATGCAATAGTATAAACCGGTTGAATTATATCTGGCCGCAAAGACTCTTTAAACTGCCGTAATCCCACAATTCCCAAATCCTGCTCAAAGTTTATTGTCGTTGTGCGATCACGATACATAATTGCAAGCTGCCAAAACAAAAACTCAGATAACCCTACTATTTCAGTCTGTGCTTTAATAAAATGAATCATTAGGTGCTGATGATTGGTAACTTCAACACCGGCGAATCCAACTAATAGATTATTGTTATAAACGCCAACATATTCTATTTCTAAATGATCAATAAACTGTAGAGCTTTTTCTAATGCTTCTCGTTCAAGAATATCTTTTTTGAGAGGATTTTCACGTTCCCATTTTTCAAACATTTCCCAAATTTCATCGACCTTATCATTTTCAACAACCCCTACGGTACAAACTTCTCTAGGAAGCCGTATTTTTCGTCTGATATTTGAATATGTCGACCCCTCAAGTAATGCTACTTTGCCCGTAGAATATATGTAGTCGCTATTATCAAGATCCACTTTTGAATCAAACGTTTTTATGGAAGATAACTCTACAAACTTTACATCATTCCTTAAAACTGTTTCTAATGTTTCACTCGTAGCATTCTCACCACAAATCATTACACCCTCGTGGTTTGTATATAACCCCCGGTCAATAATTATATTATTGTTTAGCCGAGCAATGTGGGTAGAATTATCAGTATCAGTAATGAACAAATTCGAAAATAGCCGATGAGATGTAGGAATCTTAAGACTATTGTATGTTTCAGTTACTATTGTTTTATGGCTCAAAGAGAGGGGGGTGAATTGTGGAAACTGCGCAATAGAATTCATACCCATATTATAACGTTTCTAGTATTTCTTTATAAACTTACTCAACTTCGCGCCAAGTATACGTAGTATCAGAACCTGTAAGATAAGAAATCAATTCACTATCTGTAATATATTGTGGCTGCCAGTTAAACACCTCGGCAGGAGTATTTTCATTATTATTAACATTTCCGACCCCTAAGTCTCGACCAAGTTGCAGCTGGCCAAGGGCAATAACAGAACCATTAATCGTAAGTTGTACCTGTGAAGTACCACTACTGTCAGAAATAAAATCCCCACTCATCATATATATTCCCGTGATCTCGGAAACCTGAGCATCCACCTTAACATCGCCATCAACTACAAATATTGTGTGATTACCTGGAATAGAGGAAATGTCGTTACTAATAATAAGATTACCCGTAATGAGTACAACTGTTGACTGTGCCGTTGTTTCAAACCCTGTTGATAACATTTCAGTATCAACCACAACATCTCCCGCTTGAGTATAAACTCCACTTACCGTTGGTAAATGTAATCCCAATCCTTCACCAGAGCTAAGCAAATTATCATATTGTGGAATAAGTGTTGAAAGACTATGTGCGTTGGCTAATACATGAGAATAGCTTGAAACCTCCCAACCGGTATGGGGCATTGATAACACCGCTTGTCCACTTACAACATCTGCTGTTGCAAGTGTTATCCCAGGATCTGGTGAATACACAGCAATTTGCCCTTCAACAAATATCGAACCATCAATATGTAACCACGGATTGAAAAGTCCATAGATGGGACTTACACTTTCACGACCCGATAAGTCTTGAACCTTATACTGAACCCTAAATGGGCCACTGGCAGGACTTCCATAGTTCACTTCACCTGTTTGTAATGCAATCATTTGAGTACTCCCATTAGGAGCAGGGGATTGACTGTTGTAAAGAACGGTAGACGAAACAGGAATCCATGAACTCCACTGTTGGGACAAATAATCGGTGTAGTAACGATACTTGGCACTAGAAACTTGAATACCACTCTGCTGATCAATAATCGCTGACTGGGTTTCGTAACAGTTATCACACACTCCTTTGACAAAACCAAACTCTTGCCACGGTTTTGGAGCACTGGTATCCATTTTTACCGTAAGAAATTGATCTGTCTCTCGTTGACCATCAGTATCCTGGGTGTAATACAAAAAATTAAACTGACCATTTTCAGTAATAGGAACATCGATATGTGCTGTTTTGTGAGCAGGAGTAAGAATTCTAACATTGTCCCAGAACGCAATTCCAGTAGGGTTAGACATGAGTCCAAGCTTAAGATATAAAAATGAAACATTACCAGGGACTGTCAAACTACTTATAGCTGTTGTCCATATAGTGGTTGATTCAGCAATATAGTTCGAATATGAAAGCAGTTGATCATTTTGATGCATACTGTCTACACCCCATACTTCAAAATAGGCCAACGATCCTTCAGATAACAATGGATAGACTTGAGCTAACACATCTATATCGTCTCCTAAAGATACTGGTGTTGGATTATTACGGTTATGAACATATATAAATGTTGGATCTTCACTAGTATGTGCGAGCGCAACGGATCGATTACCTTCACTAGACTGTAAAAAGCTAACATATACTAATCCTTGATCTGAAGATTCCCAATGGTATGGAATGTTTTGATTAATCGTTTCAAAAGAACCATTACCTGGCTCATCTGGAACGCGTGAATATGCCCTAGTTATAGCATCTCCACCATTTATACTATATGTTAATGACTGGGGACGTGATGCATACGTTGTTGCATCAAAACTAACAGTTACATTACTGTTATACCAGCCATCCTCACCCAAAACACCGCTAATAGTTGTTGTCGTTAAGGGCCCACTAGCAATAATACTTCCGGGAAACTGAATACCAATAAGAATTATTACTCCTAGTATTTTTAAGCGTTGTAACATCTTTGTGTTGTAATTAGTAAACATTTGATGAGTTTACAAAACATATCTGTTACGCACGTCCGTGTCAAGAGCATCCACATCCCCACGGTACACAGCATGCATGATAAACTACATAGATGTACTCACATCTTTATGAATTTGAAATCTTACCTATTGTTAAATCATGGAACTATATTCACTCATAATTCCTAGTTTTATTGCTGGAACTCTAACGTTTTTAGCTCCGTGTACATTTCCATTAATCCCAGGTTATTTGGGTTTTATCAGTGGGGTCTCTCTAGACGAATTACAAAACCCCAGGTCTGCCCCAAAAGCTCGCAGGAGGGTATTCCTTAATGGGCTCTTATATGTTGTTGGGTTTAGCACTGTATTTGTATCGTTTGGCATGCTTTTTGGGCTGGGAGGGTCAGCACTTGGGCAGTACCGTACACTACTTTCACAAATTGGTGGTGTGTTCATCATCTTTTTTGGTTTGTACATAATCGGAATTCTAAGACTCCCTTTCTTGAAATTTCTTAATCAAGATCACACGTACAATTTTGTTGGAAAACTTACCCCAGGAACACCCTTAAGTTCACTTATCTTTGGTGCTACGTTTGCATTTGGATGGACTCCATGCGTAGGACCCATTTTGGGGAGTGTACTGACCTTAGCAGCACACAGCGCAACAGTACTCCAAGGAGGATTTTTACTTGCTGTATTCTCAGCTGGCCTAGGATTGCCATTCCTTATTATTGCCTATGGAATTAGCTCGGCAACAGGCTACATACGGCTCATGAACAAATACTTACGATACTTTGAGGTAATCGGCGGAATACTGCTGGTACTCCTAGGGATTCTACTTATTACTGACAATCTTGCCCAGTGGATTACATTTTTTTATCGCATTGAGTTTTTGAACTTCAGCTGGATTTACGATTATCTCTAAGGCATTCAGGTAATAATGCGCTATAATTATCACGTGGAATCAGTTATACACGTTAAAAACCTTGTTAAATCATTTGGGAAGACACCGGTTGTCAAAGACCTCTCATTTGATGTTAACAAAGGCGATGTGTTTGCATTCCTGGGTGCTAATGGCTCAGGGAAAACAACAACAATTAGATGTTTACTCGACATTCTTCAGCCTACCAGAGGCTCCGCCCTAATTTTTGGCAATAAATTCGACCTTGCGTTGGCATCTCGCATCGGTTATTTACCAGAAGAGAGGGGACTCTACACCAACGCTCAGGTCATGGAAACTCTTGTGTATTTTGCCCAACTTAAAGGAATGACCACAGCTGATGCAAAGCAAAAGGCCCTTAAGTATCTTGATCGAGTAGAGTTATCGGCCCATCATGCTACAGAAATTAAAAAGCTTTCATCCGGCCAACAACAAAAAATCCAACTTGGAATTACCCTCATTAACGCTCCCGATTTATTAATCCTTGATGAACCAACGAAAGGCCTTGATCCTGTTAACAGATCTTTACTCATGGAATTATTAGATGAACTCAATGAAAATGGCGCTACAATTGTCTTTGTATCCCACCAAATGGATGAGGTTGAAAAAATCGCAAATCGACTAGTCATGATAAAAAATGGTTCACAAGCACTGTACGGTTCACTACAAGAAGTTAAAAAACAGTTTGGTACCAATACTATCCACATAACGTATCAAGGTGAGATCCCCTCAAATGATGCCATGTACAGATCCTCTTCTATTGAAAATAATGTTGCTGAACTTACTCCAACAAGTGAAACATCAACCAATGACGTTATTTCACATCTGATTCAACACAACGTAATAATTAACGATTTCACTATTGGCACACCATCTCTGCAAGATGTGTTCGTAAAAGTCATGAAAAGCGAACAATATTAACCTATGAACCATATCTATTTAATTGCTCAACGAGAATATATAAGAACAGTCCGCAAACCCATTTTTTGGATTTCAACGTTACTGCTCCCAACTTTTATTATTCTGGTAAGTTTCGTGTCAGGGTATTCAGCAGATCAAGCTGAAAAAAGTATTCAGGAAGAAGCCCAAAATGCACAATCGATCTTATTGTATGACCCTTTAACATTTATTCCCGAAGCATTCGTTATAGACCCACTAGAAAAGGTACAAGATATCGACGAAGCCAAAAGTAAAATCATTGACGGTTCTGCAGATGCACTTTTCATTATTCCAGAAGACATCACCACCACTAAAAAGGTAGAGGTATACACTCAGGACACGGGCGTAATGTCACTTGGCAAATTTGACCCCGTCGTACAATCACTTATTGGTGCAAGTGTGGCATCACAGTTAGACCCCCAGCTGCAACCTCTCATCGGTGGGGGAGTAACAATTGAATCAACATACTATAAAAATGGAGACCGTACCGAAATTTCACTCGAGAAATATGTCATTCCGCTTGCTGCTTTTGCACTCTACTTTTTATTAGTATTTATGGCCAATAACTTTTTACTTACCAGTGTGAGCGAAGAAAAAGAGAACCGCATGATTGAAATTATGTTTTCAATTGTAGAAAGAAAGAGTTTGATTTGGGGAAAGATTGTAGGAATAACACTCATTGCTTTCACGCAAATTGCAGTACTCGTATCGGCAACCGCACTTATTATTTACTTTTCAACCAGTAATTTTGATATTCCTATTGATCTTACAAAAATTGTTTTTGACCCTGTAAACATTTCGTTATATCTGTTTTATATCTTAAGTGGATTTCTAATAATTGCCTCCGTAATGGTAGGAGTTGGATCAGTTATGCCAACATACAAAGAAGCACAAAGTTTCTCGTCAATATTTATTATTGCTTCTATTTTTCCCATGTACTTTTTTTCAATCTTACTTCAGGAACCAACCGGAACAATATCACAAATCGTAAGTTACTTTCCACTTACGGCCCCTATGGTACTTGCCGCACGGCTCACCTTAGACGCATTAACAGCCACTGAGATCGTTGTGAGCTCAGCTCTAGTCATTTTGTATGTAATCGGAGGTTTCTATGTAGCATTTAAACTCTTTGAACTTGGTTCCTTAGAATATAATAACAAGGTTAGTTTTGATAGCATCAAGGAATACCTAATAAAAAAATCTAACTGATAATGAAACCGGCACACATAACAACAAATATTTATCTTGACGGAGGCAACCCCAAGGAAACAAAGCTAATAGTCGATACCTTAGGTTTTTTGGACGGACAAACAACAAACCCTGCCCAAATCGCTAAAGCCCTAAAGACTGGCAAGATTTATTCAAATGAACAACTTCTCGTGGAATATAAAAATAGTGTGTCACTCATTTCTCAAATAATTCCTGGGAAGTTACTGTCTCTCGAGGTTTACGCAGATGAGTCGACAACTTCCCAAGACATTATCGATCAAGCCAAACACATGTCATCATGGACTCCAAACACATTCATTAAAATTCCATGCACAGCCCATGGGCTTAAAGCTGCACAATCGCTCACATCACAAAATGTTCATGTTCACATTTCACTTGTGTTCACACAAGAACAAGCAGCTGCTTCGTACTCTGCCACAACGGGTGCACCTATTGGGGGCGCACTTGTATCCCCATTTGAAGGGTGTACCGTTGACACCGACGTCACTAGTATTGACGTTATTACCAATATACAAAAAATGTTAGACTCTGAGGGAGACGAGCACATGCAAGTTCTTATGGCTAATATTAGGGATCTTGAGCAATTTTACTATGCACTTTATATGGGGTTTGACGCTGTTGCAGTTCCATTCGAAATTCTTATGCAATGGCACAGTGACGGAATGCTGATTCCAGGTGTAGATATTCCCTACGACACCTTTGAATCTACTAATGAGTATTTACACGCCCAAAGCATTATGAATGAAGTTTACGAAAACCTCGATTTAGAAAAAGACTGGACAACTTTTAACATTTCACATCCACGCACCATCGAGGGCCTTAAAAAATTCTCTGAGGAGTGGAACGATCTTGTTGACAGATAATTCTAAAACCAAATACCTTCTTGCAAGATTCCTGGGGATAATTGATAATTATTAAAACACATAATAAATGGACCATACAATGAATTTTTCTTATTCTGAAACAAATAAACTTTCACCTGAAAGCTTTACTGAACACACTGAAAGCCTTCGGCAGTATCAAGCATATTTAACGTCATTAACAGAGATTCTTGATACCCAAGCCCCAGAAACCTCGATCACACTACCCCTAAATAGAAATTACGTATCTACCATTAAAGACTTTGCTAAAAAACATAACTCCCCACGACTTGGCGCAATCGTTGTTGTTGGAATTGGAGGATCAAACCTTGGAACATGGGCCCTTTATAATTCTCTCGCTCAGATTAAGCGACCAATCATATTTGCAGAAACAACTGATCCTTCATCAATAATTGATATCGTTTCTGAACTTGAACACATCTATGCCCACAACCAACACGTTACTCTAATTGTAGTAAGTAAATCTGGACAAACAACTGAGACAATTGCAAATTATGGTGTTCTTATACAAGCATTAAAGGACTACGACAAAGACTGGCAAAACCATATCATTGCCATTACCGACGAATACTCCAAACTCTTTGATTATGCAAACAAATATTCTTTTGATGTACTCACAATTCCTCAACATGTGGGCGGCAGATACTCAGTATTTTCTGCAGTAGGATTATTCCCACTACTTTTAGCAGGTGCATCCATTGACGATTTGTTGGATGGGGCCGAGGAGGCTGTAATGGATAATGTGTCATCAGATCTTAAGAAAAATACATCTCTTGCAAGCGCTGCATCTATTTATGGGAACTACCTTAATGGAAAAACTATCCATAATACGTTTATCTTTGACTCATCATTATATGTATTTGGTAAATGGTATCGTCAACTTGTTGCAGAAAGCCTTGGTAAAGATGGAAAGGGAATAACACCAATAACATCTGTTGGTTCCACAGACCTACACTCAGTTGCCCAATTGTACTTTGCAGGACCTCACGATAAATTTACAACATTTATTACTGTTAAAAATACGTTGTATGACGCTCAAGTCTCCAATAATGTAAACCTTGATGATCTTGTTCCACATATTGCAGGAAAACGGCTGTCTGAAATTATGAATGCAATATATAAAGGTGTGACGGTAAGTTATAAAAAGAATGACCTCCCTTTTGTTGAAATTCAATTAGAATCCCTCAATGAGTATGCATGTGGTTATTTGTTGCAAACTAAAATGATTGAAACAATGTATCTTGCTAAACTTATGAATGTAAATGCATTTAACCAACCCAATGTTGAAGAATACAAAATCGAAACTAACGCAATTCTAAAAGGGTCTTGATCAGCTTCAGGATTTTGTGTACGATAAATATTATCAAAGTAACAACGGTTACTAACCGAGGAGGTGTACTGCCCACATGCCTACAAAAAAAACTGTAAAGCGCACAACCAAAAGTAAAAAAGTAAAAAGCTTACCAATAAGCTATCATTTTAATTCTTTTATGTTCTTATTATTTGTTCTTGGACTATTTGGAGTCGGTTTGGTAATGTTTTACTAATAAACCGCAACAAAACTTATAATGCCAACAAACTGGAAAAAAGAGGCTGAAACAAAACCTCACAATCAATTACGGTCAAAAAAACTAAAAACCATTTTTCGTGGAACACATCTATATTCTTTTGGTTTTTTGTTTTCTGTTCTTGTTCTTTTTGGAGTAGGGATTTTTGTAGTAGTTGAAGAAAACAATATTTCTTTTTCGCTTAATGAGGGTGACATTGAACCTCAACCAACAGTAAGGGTTGTTGAGGTATCACCAACACCTACTCCAGCGCCAACCTCCACTACACCCGATAAATCCCACTATTCGCCAACAATATCTGAAAACTTTACTACCATCCTTTCACACAAAATCTACGACCTAACGTATGCATATGTTGAAGTAATTTCTGACGGTGATACGCAGAATACTTTCGGAATCCTTTCGGACGATATGAGTAGTTTTACCTCTTACTCTGATGGGAATAGCGTTCGATCTTCAATACTTACTGGATTATTTTCAAGTAATACGGTGGATTTTTGGTTTGACGAAGAACTTAATAAAATGTTTCTGGTGAACATTCTTAATGAAAACTCATTTAATCCTCAATATGGAATATTTCAAGTTGATCTTAATGACATAGATTCAAATGACACCGAAGTATCCTGGTCAATGATATATAGTGACATGCCCAGTACATACACGAGTATCAATTTTCAAAGCTTAGATATTGATCGCCAAACATTTGTTATGAAAACCGAAACTGGTGACGGCTGCACGGGAGGAGGAAATATATGGACGTTAGACTTAGATGGCAACATCAATGAAGTATCAGCCACTGGAATGAGTTGCGCTGAAGTAACTAAACCTCGATTTGCAGGACTTATAAATTCACAATTACTTTTTGTTGAAGTAACCGAAGAAAATGCTCCTCCTGCTGATGGAACTCCAACATACCTCATAAAACGAATGTATACTGTTGATCCGTGGAGTTTAGAAGAAACTACACTTATCGAGTTAGATACAACAATCGATCAACTCATTTTTTATGATAAATCCTTGCTCACTCAAGTTGATACTGTCACACTTGCAAAAACTGAAATTCCATTCAAAGAGATCACACCTGATTCAGAGGGTATGTACCACTACCAAGCTTACGACATTGAAACGAATACTTTTAGGGATCTTAACTACACAACTGATTATTAATCCTAACCTTCCTTCTCTATCTCTAATGGAAGAACAATTATAACTGTAGTGCCTTCTCCCTTAATGCTATCAATGCTAATTCGACCGCCGTGCTGATCAATAATAAGTTTTGTAACATACAATCCAAGACCTACACCAGGATAGTCACCAGACAACATATTTTGTCCACGCTCAAACTTTGAAAACAATCGAGGCAAAATTTCTTTTTCAATTCCTACCCCCGTGTCAACAATTTTTACCATTACATCTTGTAACGTTGATTCAACATGCACGTCAACTTTCCCTCCGTCTTTATTGAATGTAACTGCATTATCAAGAATATACTCAAATGCCTCTAGCAGGCGACTAGACACACCCGACACTGTCCCTGTTGTCACACTCTTATGAAGCTGTACTGTTATATTGCGATCTCCTGCCCTAGCAGAAATATGTTCAACGGCTTTGCGTAAAAGTGCATACACATCAATAGCGACAACATCTACATACGTTGTCTCGCGAGTTTCAATACTGACTACACTCAGTAAACGTTCTGTCAGCCTATCCAGTTCATACGTAGTATCTTTAAGCTGTAAAATTGTGGTCGTAACTGCGCTTGAATGACCTTCTTCCGAAAGGATTTCTAGACCTCCCTTAAGTTTAGTGATGGGGGTCCTCAAGTTATGTGACGCTAATGCAATAAATTCATCCTTAACTTCATCAACCTTCTCAAGTTTGCCAACATATTCTCCAAGCTTTTGAGCCATAATGTTTACACTATTAGACAACCTACCGATTTCATCTCCTGAAACTAATTCCGTACGACTTTCAAAATTACCTCTGGCAATTTCATCTGCAACTGTTTCGACTTTTTGAACTGGTTTTATAATCACACGACGCATAAACCATGTCGTAGCGATTGTTACAATACCTAAAATACCAAGGGCAAAAATAAAACTAATAGCAATCTGTCCAATTCCTGTCTGGCGAACTTGAGATTTTTGAATAACAACACCATACAGTTGAGGTGATAGGCTAGGGAAGTATCTCATAAGATAATCACTCCCATCCACCGATACAATATGTATGTTTTGAGTAAAATAATTATCTTGGGATTGATTTAGAACGCTTGAAATGGGTAGCTGGGTGCTTTGCAAAGAAGGAAACCAATCCGAGAAATAATACCCAACAAAACTATCGGGCGAATTATTTACGGTACCAATAAGGTCATTAAAACTATTGACCTCACTCTCTGTTGCTTCTCGTTCAAAAAAGTTATTAAAAATAGCTTCATACGATTTAGTTGAGGTTTCAAACTGTAATAAACTAGCCTCCTCACGCCTGCGAACACCCTCACGAATTTCGTATGCCCCTAATGTGACAAGGGTAATAAGAAACATTAACGCAATGTGAAGTAAGGTCTTTGTGTTTAGAGACAGGTTTTTATACACCACTACTAGTATGCCATAGATACAAATATGTTCCAGTAATCACTACTTGTGCTTTACCAATAATTTTTATCCTAAACCCTCAAGGACTTTGTGAAAGGGGAAATATTTTCGTTTTTATACCTTTGCAGATAGTGAAAAATCTGTGATAATAAATCAATGGA
The DNA here is from genome assembly GCA_002771355.1 of candidate division WWE3 bacterium CG22_combo_CG10-13_8_21_14_all_39_12. Classification (GTDB taxonomy): domain Bacteria; phylum Patescibacteriota; class 4484-211; order 4484-211. The sequence continues at coordinate 20,440 of PCSU01000091.1, forward strand.
CGAAAGTCCCATTCAACACATTGCAGATTCAGTTTCATTGGGCTGGATAAGAATACCTCTTAAAGCAATTGCTGCATACGTCATCTTATATTTTGAGCTTTCAACTGAAACAACCATTGGGTTTTTTATCGCACTTCTTATTTCTGAGATGTATGAGTATCTTGGAGAAAACTATGTAAAAAAACACCCTGAGAAAAATGCAATCGTCTCGCAAATCATCGGGCAGACAAATATCGTATTAACCATGTTATTGCTAGTGTTCACTGAATTAATATCTTCTGACGTTGTACTCATCTTGTTTCCAATCATTCTTTCAGTCTCAATAAATACTGGTCTACTCGGTGGAGTTCTGGCAGGAATATTAAGTGCATTCATTTATGTGTTAGCTATTCGGCCTGAACTTAGCGATTTCGAACCCATGTTTAAATCGGCGATGTTTGTACTCGTTGGTTTCTTGTCCGGAATTACAGCTGAATCAAATTTACTAAATCAAAAGTACAGTAAACACCTTCAGTCTCAAATGGGTATAAATGATCGTGGAAAAGATCTCAAACAAGATTTCGCAAACATTGCATCTCACTACCTTAGAACTCCGTTGACTTCGTTAAAAGGCTATTTAGAACAGTTACAACAAACTTCTCAAACCCCTGATCAAAAACTACTTGTGAATGGAATTACAGAAAGCACACGTCAAATTGAACTTGTTAACAATACTATTCTTAAAGTTGTAGACTTTGAGGCAGACAACACACAACTTACTCTAACTGAGACAGTACTAGATGAACTAATATCTGAAATCGTTGAATCATTTTCTATTATTGCAGCAAAAAGAGGTATTTCCATAGAATATTCGCCACAAGAAGATACCGATACAACAATGCGTATTGATGAAACCAAACTTCGAACAGCTTTGGTGAACCTTGTTGATAATGCAATAATTTATTCCGATGACAACAGTACGGTTGAAATTGAACTAAAGACCCAAAAGCGACAAACAATAATTTCAATTACTGACCACGGAAAGGGAATTCAAGAATCTGATATTGAATCTTTGTTTCAACCGTTTCTTAAACTAGATGTCCTTAATATGACAAGTGAAGGCATGGGGCTTGGACTGTACTTTACCAAACGAATTGTTGACCTTCACGGAGGAACAATTGAAGCTTCAAGTACTGTTGGAAAGGGGACCACATTCACCATCACCCTACCAGAAGAAACTGCACGAACATTTTTAGAAGAGATAGGTTAGCCAAATGGATATCAGGATTAACCCACATTTTCAAGATTTAACACTGCTCTGGATCCAAAATATTGAATACGCCCTTGTTTCGATTATCTTGTTTTATTCATATGTAAAGAACAAAAACAAGGTTGCGCTTCTTCTTTCAATGGGGGCATTCACTGGAACAATAGGGTATGTCATTGTTGGCTACGTGTACCAAACCTACCCTGCAGACCTTGGATTACAAGCACTTGCATCTAATATTCTAGCCCAGGTGTGGTTCTATGCTTCATTTACTTTCATTATTCTGGGAGTAATCAGTGTTAAATTCCCAAACATTTCTTTATACATAGGCATTCCCATATTCATATACGGCCTGCTTGCAATAGCTCCATACGTTGTAAACTTCTCACCGTTTGAAATTCTGCAAGATGGCAGCATTGATTTTCACCGTACATTTATTGATGATTTCAGTCAGTTTATGTTTGGAATAGTTGGAGCTTACGGATTTAGCTCGATATTTTTTAATACCTATAAAAAACTTACTGACAAAATACCAGCTATATTTTTTGGATTAGGATTTTTTGGAATTATGTGCTTACCTGCAATATCTGCATCAACCTCAGGGACTATTGCATACTACCTTCAGTATGGAGTAATTGCTGGTGGATTGTTTCACCTTATCGGAATATTCCTGTCTGCAATTCGAAAACCACTCCTCAAAGAGATCTAGATTATGGATGAAATAAGAATAAACCCACATTTTCAAGACCTCACGCTCCTATGGATTCAAAATATTGAATATACTATTGTTTCAATAATTTTATTCTATGCCTATATAAAAAATAAAAACAAAACTGCACTCCCACTGGGACTCGCTTCTCTGGCTGGTGTAATCGGATACTCAATTGCAGGTTTTGCCCATCAATTTTATCCTGATAACTACATAATACAGGCCCTAGCTTCAAATATCGTAGCCCAAATTGCATTTTACGCAGGATATGTTTTTCTTATTCTTGCACTCATTCGTATTAAAATGCCACGTTTATCCCAACTTATTGTAGTTCCTATTTTTCTATACGGAATGCTCGCACTAACTCCCTATGTAGTTAATTTTTCACCCTTTGAAGTTTTGGCAGATGGCTCAATAGACTTTAAGCACACCTTTATTGATGATTTCAGCCAGTTTATTTTTGGCGTAATTCTCATGTATGGTTTCACTAAAATATTCTTTACAACATACAAAACAATTCAGGATAAAATCCCAGCCCTATTTTTTGGATTAGGATTCATCAGTGTACTTTTATTACCAGCTATTACAGCATCTACATCAGGAACGATTGCATATTATTTACAAATCGGTGTAATTTTTGGGGGAATGTGTCATATCATTGGACTGCTACTTTCAGCACGGAAAAATACCTAGATTTACCTACAGAAACAAAAACCCTCGCATTAGTTTTGAGCCACGTACTGGCAATCAAAAAAGATTGAGTTAATCAAATTTCTTATAAAACTCAGGTAAAACCTCATTAAAGTTAAACTTTATGAGATCACCCTGCGTATTCGTAATAAAAGTCTTATCCTTTAATAATGGAAACTGTGTACCCAAGACCTTGTTTAAAATAATACGATACGTATTAATTGGGGTCATATCTTGTGAAAATTGACTGTAGTCACCATCGGGCAAATAAACAGCATACTGTATCTCCGTTCGTTTACGAATAATCTCATCAGACATATTCTCAAAGGTGTAGTCATCTCTTGGCATTTCAGCTCTGGCAATGTTTGGACCTTCATCAGATTGGATAATGATAATCGCATTTCCATTGGTTGACTCCAATATTTGGTGAGCAATTTCCTCTGATCGCAGATTGGCACACTCTGCAGATGCAGTATAAAAAGGTTTTGTGTCAGAAATAATTGTCCCCGGTGGTAACTTATTACAATCGGCCCCCAAAACATAGGGACCATGAGGAATAAGAATATGGGTAAAAACAAACTTTGGACTTACCTTTGTACTAATCAACTCTTTGGTTTTACTAAAATCAAACCAAATTGCTTCCAAGTGTTGGTTAGCATCACTCAAGATATAATATTTTCCAAGCAAAGGTTCTAGAATTGTTTGTTGTAAAAACTTATCGGTAAATTCGCCTAACCGAAATTGTGATTTGTTAAAAATATAGTTTTCTGTTGCATAACTACTTGTTTGGGTAGGATAAAACCAATTTGCTGCGTGATAATATTTATATCCTGCTTCAGTCAATAATTTCCCAACCTCATGATTTCTAAATGCAGGATAAATAATCTCAAGTTCACCATTGTCTACGGCAGGATCAGCATTAAGCTTTGTTGCCAACTGCAGAGCATAATCCATATTTAGTGTGGTACTGAGCGAATACAATGTGTGTGGATAGTTGGTGCGGGCATCATATGCAACGTAAAAACCCATCTTCTCAAGCTCATCAGTATGAGCAGAATTGTCAAAATTAAAATAATCTTTTAATACACCGTTCGAGGCATATTTATCAAGAATAATATGGTAGATATCTGGTAAATCCGTAGTATCAACAGCGCCTTCACGCACGGTACTAGAGTTTTGGTTGGAATCAGAAGGAATGAAAACAACCGTACCTTGAGCATATAACATTACAAAACTAATAACATTCACCATGAGCATAACTGCAACAAAAGTATTTATGCTTCGAGTGAGCGTAATAAATTCCCCACGAGTTTTGAATACAAACCATAAAAGAATTAGGCCCGTAACTCCCCAAAATAGAATTACTAGACTATCTTCTCCCAATGTTTTCCCTAAAATGGTAACCGAAGGTTCATCAAGCAAATTTTTGATATGGCCGTGAAGAAAAAATACAATGAGAGAGTACGCAGTTAAAATAGCAGCTTTTGATTCTCGTCGAAAGAAAATCATCCACACAACATAAAAACCTAAAGTTACGACAAGTGCAATAAGCAACGGTAAAAAGATGTGCGATAGATAGGCTTCCTGCGCATTCTGAATATAGTAGGCGAAAACAAAAACACATGCCAATAAAAATGGATATACTGTTGAGTTTAAATATTTTGTAATCATAATCGTTTCATTAAGTACATAATTCTCTCTGATTCAAAAACTGGTGTTTTTTGCTCAATCGTAAAATACTTTGTGTAAGCCTTTTCAAATCCCTGAACAGTATATAACGGGAAAATATCTTCACGTGTCTCAAGTAGATGCATGACCTTACCGTCTGTCTTTGGCACAAACTCTATAACAAGAGTCCCACTTAAAGCACTAAACATTTTAGCCGTATCTTCAAGCGGAATATTATTTGAAATTGAAAGATGATGAATTATTGCAAGTGCCATTACAACATCAACACCTTTAACACGGTCAATAAATGAATCTCGCTCACGGTTCATAACACCAATGCCGGGTGGGGGATTGGTAATATCATTAACAAGCGTTATCATCTTTTCTAATTTAGATTTTTTTATGTACTGATAATTTTTTTCAACCGCTAAAGGATCAATATCAGTATTTATAACAAGAGAAGCAATATCAACGACTGCCTTAGAAAATTCACCAATATTTCCACCAATATCTAAAACCTTTTGAGGTTGAAGCTGTATCATGTATTCCGAAATAATTTGTTTTTTATGCTCAAATCCATCTTTGGAATAGTTATGAAAACTGTAGTAATCACCCCACTCTGTTGTTACTTTATTAAGGGTAACCTCAGATATTGCCGAAATAAGACTTTCAATGAGACCCCGTAGTTGATTTGTGTCCATCTTTTTTGATGTTTTTTCTTTAATACCCTGAATATCATCACCTTGTGCCGAAGCATATTTTGTCTGACTTTTTGCATGCAAATGTATATGCATAAGTATGCCCATTGAAAATTTTGTTGAGGGTGGAAGCATTTTTGAAATTATTGATAAAGGCACTCCGTCAATATAGTTTGAAGTAATTTTATTAATAGTCGGATCAATGTGTCTCATCAATAGAAGAGGACCAAAAAAATGCTGACAAAACTGTTTATATGCTACCCATGGCTCTTGTTTTAACACCTCAAACGATAACGTATCAATAAATACAGGTTTGCCTTTGTGAAATTGAATATTAAACGCGCTGGCGTCTTTAAGTGACATCCCATATCCCATTGCAATCTTTTGAATAGTTAGGGTAGTAAGCGCAGCATCTTTAAGCTGACTAAATGACCACTCATATGGATACGTAATAAATTCGAGTTGTTCGGGCTTTAGAATTTTGTATTGTTCAGAATACACATCCTCCATACTCACCTCAACATGGGAAATAATAAGGTTTCGATTAACAAGTTCCTTATACAGTCCAGAACTCATAAGTTTGTCGTACTCAACGGCATAACGCTTATTCACACAGCGATAGAAAGTACCCTCCACTGAAAACATAAAGCCACTTGGGTCTCGAAAAGATGATGGGTGATTACTCATCATCAGAATGTTGATCTTTTTTCCTTTCGTTACCTAAAAGCTGTTTAAACTTTGCCTTTAACAACTCATATTTTGAAGTAATGAAAAAAATTCCTCCTACAACACTACCTAGTAGTAATTGAAAAATAATACTTCCTGTTCCAGGATCTAAATATGCTAACGCGCTTGGTGAAATTCCAAAATATAGATGAACTAGATTTGTTGCAACATCCAAAAACATATGTCTTTACGTTATACCAGATTATCCACAATATGAAAAGTTACGAACGGTTTTAAAACAATCGTAGGATCAACACATTATCGTATAATTGAACAATGAAAAAGGTTACAGTAAATGATACGTATCAGAAAGGATATGTATATTCGTTAACTGAAAAACCCGGAATAAACTTTGACACAGAATTTAAACCCGAACTTACACCTCAAAAAATGTTAGAACTAGGCGTTTTTGGCGGGAAATATTTTAACGATAGACCCAACGAATTTCCTAAAAGTTGGTTCACAAACGCAAAGCTTTCGAAAGACGATAAAGACCCTTCGCTAAACTTTTATGGCGTAAGTGCAAGTATGCCTTTATCCCACTGGCAAAAAAAGGGCTGGATCTACAAAGATGACCCGCGTGGGTGGTTCCAATGGTATGCACGGTATTTTATGGGGAGGCGCATAGCAGGAGAAGACTACCGACAAATCAAACGGTGGTTAGCTATGACACGTCATATTGCACAAATTAAGAAAAACTGTCCTCCAGGGAGTTTAGACTGCAGAAAAAAGCAACGCCAAGCATTACTTCACTGGGCATACGATAGTAGGAAGATGTAAAATCAGAACGAACTCGTTACGGCCTAAGTGTGCCACCAAATACCTGCCATGCCAAAAGTGATTTGGCGACCAAACTTAATACAATGTATGCTTTTTCACCGTACAGATAATCAGACCACTTACCAATCTTTTTGTACTGTAAGACCATATTTACGGCAAAACTATTAAAGAATATAAAGATTGAACCGTAAATCCAGTATACAAACGTTGGAATATTACCACCGCCATATTTACTTGCTCCATAAACGTAAATTCCATATACAATCCAGGGAACTATTCCTGCGATAGAACCTAAAACAAACGTTAACCAATTCACCTTTTCTTTTCCTTGATTCTCTTGTTCCATTGCAAGACCGAGTAGATTCATGATTGCATCGAGCGCAAAAATCATAATCAAACTTGAAAGATCATAGATTCCAGATAAAAGACTAATAGCAACCATCATGACGCTAGCGCTAAGTGAATACTCATACCACCGGACTTTGTTGATACCTTTCTTTAAGTTCTCCTCATAAGATTTCCTATACACCGTAGCGATGAAGAAGTGGGCGAATGAACTCAGCAAGAAAAATCCAACAACAAGCCAAGCTAAATTAACGGTAAATAATTCTTGTGTTGCAGGAAGTAGTTTTGAGGTGGCAACATCAAATGAGAGATAATTTATAGTTATAGGGACAACACCTCTGGTGGGATCACTAATGAGATAAACTATAAGTGCTTGCACAAAGTGCAACGATCCCATAAAAAGATTGAAGTTATTTAAACCCTTGAGCTTTGTTTCCATTACAAACCGAATATAAACGAGAAATTTGCCAAAAGCAATACGTATTAAGCAGGCTTTGCCTGACGACTGGTGCACCACAGTGAAGGTTGTTCGAACTAAAATCTTCTACATTCCAAACATTCAGCAATGTCGATAAATTCAATTGCCTTGACATTGTGCAGTTCTATATTGTAATGTATATTCACTGGAAAAGGTAGTACGTTAACAATTGAAAATTCAAACTCTTAGGTTGACGGATTGTCTCCCATATACTAAGATATTTTCATGCGAAAGGAATTAATACTTATTGGAATCGTAGCTCTTGTAATTGCAGGCTACTTTTTGTTTCCTACGATTAAGGATGTAGTGGGTGTTTCTTCAACACCAACGCCGGAAGATTCAATCGATACTTCGGATTGGCAGACATATACCAATGAAGAGTATGGGTTTAGTATAGAATATCCAAACAATTGGCAAACGAAAGGCGATGACGACAATAGTGCATTTTATTCAATAAAACTTTTTGCTGAAAATTCAAAAAATTACATTTATATCCATATTGCCAGGAAATTAGCTACCACAACAGGCTTAGAAGTTGCTGAAGCAATCGAAGAGTTTGAACAATATGGATATTTTCGCTCAAACCAAGAACAGGGAGTATTTACCCATATACCTCTCGCTGGTACTACTGCAATTACTGCGCACTCTGTTGATATGGAGTTAAATGACTATGTTGAGTTTTACATTCCTAATCAAAGCAAAAGCTACATTCTTTCAATAATGTACCCTGACTCTAGTGACCTAGACGAAGTTTTCTCTTCAGTAGTGAAAACCTTACGATTCTTCTAATTGTTTGATACGCCAACACGGCGTTTCAGTTTTCTTTTCACTGTGCAATTGTGCACATATACACAAAGGAGTAGTCAAGATGACTATCAAAGTCGGACGTTTAATGTTTATCGTAGTGGTACTTGCCCTTTTGTACCTGCCTCAAAACGTTGTTTCTGCTCAAGGAACCCAGCCTTCTCTAATATTTCCATTTAGAGATGTTGAACAATGGTATGTTTACCAAGGCTACAACAACGGGACACACAATGGTACATACGCTTATTCATTTGACTTAACTGAACTGAATGAAGATACAGAAGGGCGAGATGTAGTTAGTCCAGTTAATGGAACAGTTGCTTGGGGTGGTGTCGGTACAACAAGTTGTGATGGTACAGTAGCGATTAGAACAACTACTGCTGGCCTTGGACCTGAAGAACAAACCCTTTACTGGTATGTACAACTTGCCCACATGAAAGTTGATAGCATTGTGGTTGCAAACGGAAGTACTGTTACTGCAGGCCAAACCCTAATCGGAAAAGCATCAAATGCTCTTTGTGGTGAATATACGATCCCACACATACATCTATCAATCTACAAAGGTGTATTTGCGGATAGTGGAGCCTATCGTGAGGCTGCCCCCTTTGAAAACCTAGAAGGGTTTGCATGGCCGAGTGATGGTTCCACAAACCAATACCGTACAACAACTGTGTGGAGAGGGATGACTTCGGGTGATGTCGGAACAATACCAACCCCCGTACCAACAACAGTGCCAACTGCGGTACCAGTTTCGATTCCAACAGGGACAAAAAGATTGGTGCAGAGGGATTTTATGGTGGAGCGCACTAATCCAAAGGTAACAGAAGAGTTGCAGTTTGCGGTTGATATTGCAAACGACGGTGAGGTGGCAGTCAAAACTACCACTTGCAATATATTCAATTATATACTATTGTGTTCGTAGCGCAAATAAAAAACCAAAGAGTAAATTATGAAAATTAATAAACAACAATTAAATCAAAAAGGTAAAGTGGAAGCGATTCTTGCGGCAAT
>PCSU01000060.1:0-587 GCA_002771355.1 candidate division WWE3 bacterium CG22_combo_CG10-13_8_21_14_all_39_12
AACTGGTTTGTGGTTTGCAAGAGCCGGTGTTGATACGGCTCGAGTTGATGATGCGGTTACTGCGATTGTTAACGAATTTAAGAAAATTTCTGAAACGACAGTGCTTGATGGTGAGTTATCAAGAGCAAAAGAGTATTTGAAGGGTAAAACATTATTGTCCGTTGAAACAAGTGATGATCTTGCCCACTGGTATGGGTTTCAGGAACTATTAGAGGCTGAGGTTTTGTCACCTCGTGAATACAATTCAAAGATTGATAACATTTCAGCATCTGATATTCAATCGGTAGCTCAAGAAATAATTCAGCCTGAAAACTTACATTTTGGAATTATTGGACCATTTGATGATAAAAAACGATTTGAGGATTTGGTGGGGATTTTGTAATTAGTAATTAGTAATTAGTAACTTGTAAATCGCACATTCGAATTGGTGTTTTAGTCCTTTAGTGTCATCCCCATGCTTGCCCGCCTCTGGAGGGGTCGAGAATGACAATGAGGCACTTGACAACCGTTGTTGAAACTCGATCATACTTGTTACTTGTTACTTGTTACTTGTTACTTGTTACTTGTTACTTGTTACTTGTTACTTG
>PCSU01000060.1:603-7089 GCA_002771355.1 candidate division WWE3 bacterium CG22_combo_CG10-13_8_21_14_all_39_12
TTAGAACGTAGTAGTAAAAATGAGGATAGTGCGAATGAATTTAGAGATATCGACAACAATCCTGAGGATGATTACTCTGAAAGTGAAGAAGGTTTTAGAGCAGGGGAGCTTGAGGAAGATAAAATGATGAAACGTCAGTTTATTATGGATGCTCTCCAAAGGATTGAAGAAGGAAATTACGGTAAAGATATTGATTCTGGTGAAATGATTAGTCCAGAACGACTTGATGCAGTTCCATATGCCACGCATACGCTTGAACACGAGAAATCGCTTGATGAAAAGTAGGTATTTCCAAAGGGTGAATTAGTCTCAGTGTTTAACTGTCATTCTGAATTCATTTCAGAATCTAAGGAGAAAAATTATAACGACGTGAAAATCCGTAAAGATTATCAACTGCAAGGTTTAAACACACTTCGATTGCCATCTGTAACATCACGTTTTGCAACAATTTCTCAGCCATCTGATATCCTAGAACTTCTTAACGCTATTGACCCAGAAACTCTTTTTATGTTGGGGGGTGGAAGTAATGTGTTATTTGCTGGTGATTATGAGGGAACCGTTGCGCATATGAGGATTAAGGGTATTGATCTAATAGAAGAAACAGATTCTGATGTTATTGTTCAGGTAGGAGCTGGTGAGGATTGGCACACGTTTGTAACGTATGTGGTTAGTAAAAATTGGGGTGGGATTGAAAATATGGCACTTATTCCAGGTACTGTTGGTGCTGCGGCGGTACAAAACATTGCTGCTTATGGCCAGAATATTGTAGATGTATTTGACTCTGTGGATGCGATTGAGGTTTCAACGGGATTAATAAAAACCTTTACCCGTCAAGAGTGTGAACTGGAGTATAGAACAAGTATCTTTAAAACCACGCTCAAAGGTAAATATCTTATTACTCAGGTTAGGTTGCGTTTGCATAAAAACCATCAGTTAAATACAGACTACTTTATGATGCATGTAAGTTATGACTCTTTGCAAGGGGAACTAAAGACTTTTGCACAAAAACCTTATACAATTCACGATGTGTATCAAGCCGTTATTAATATTCGTACGAGAAAACTTCCTGATCCTGATAAATTTCCAACCTGTGGAAGCTTTTTTCTAAATCCTGTCGTTTCTATTACCAAGCTAGAGGAGTTGCAATCAAAAATGAATGAGTTACAGTTTTACCCGTTGGAACAGTTGTCGTATAGTTCACCTGCTGGTCTTGATCTAAAACAACAAGAGTATGTCAAACTTCCTGCAGGACGGTTAATCGATGAATTGGGGTGGCGTGGTAAAACAATAGGTAACTGTAAAGTGTGGGACAAACACGCACTTATCTTTACTCACAATGGTAAGGCGACAGGAAAAGAGTTTTTAGCATTTACGCAAACAATAAATCGTAGTGTGTTTGAAGAATTTGGTGTTAAACTTGAAAGTGAAGTTGTGGTCGTTGGGTGAGGTTGCCTCTTCGGCAACCGAACGGGAGTGCCAAGTAAAGCACGCCCTGGAGTGTTCAGTGGCCTTTTGAGATAAGCCGAGGGCGTAGGAAAGATTGTGACAACCTGTTGAGGTTCTTATTCCGTGGAAGCGTCTTTGTGTTCAGGCATATCCTTTTTAGTATCTATCGGTGTGTGAGCAGTGAGTTTCAATCTTTGGGACATACGTTCCTTTATTCCGTGTTTGATTCCTTTATAAACATCTCGTAATGTTTCTGCCCCATCAGCCAGATGCAGATACCTCATGGTAAAGACTATGAAAATACCTAATGCCAAAAGCGTGCCATTCATTGTAAGTCCTTTCCAGTACCAGGTGAAAAGTTCTGATGTTATGATCGCTATTCCACTGCCCCAGGTAATAAAACCCAAGACAGGCCATAAGGGCCATTTCCACTTGTAGAGTAAAAATATTGCTGTTGTGTAAAAGGCCATAACACCAATCCACCAAATGGTACCAGAGTTAACTTGAAGTATGGATAGAGTAGAAAGTAACATATCGTTTGAGTGGGTTACAAGTGAAAGTTCAATCCTACCAGCAGGGGATAAAAGAAAAGAAATGCGTGATAACAAGAGCCCAATAACAGTTGAAAATAGCGCAATATCGATCAAACGTTCCTCATCATAGTATGCTTTTTTACCAAAGTGCCAGACAGTAAAAACACCACATAAAAAAGATAATAAATATAGTCCGCCTATTAACATTGCTTAAGTATAAGGGGTTATGGAAGATACACGCAATAGCAGGTTGTATTGTGTTTAGTTTGGTTACGAAAATAATGTACATGGATTTTGTTTGGGTCATTGGTAGGAAATCGGATTATAATTGATTCTATCGGTTATAATCTGATTAGCATGATGCAAGAAAATAGTGGAGATAAAATCCAAGAGGTGCTTTCAAAAGCTATACACGTTACTCTTTTAACGGGGATGCCTCCGTATCCAGATGCATTATTTTCTCTTATGACATGGCGCAATGTTTTAAACGAATTGGGTGTGCCATATTCTCTCGTTGCTGTTGGGCTTGATCTTCAAAAAGCTCCAGGGCATATAGAACATATTTCAGAAGTCAGTGCAAAACTTCCCGTACAACAAACGGTGTTAAAGCTTAACCTAGGGGAGGGTCATGTAGAAAAAGTAAATTATGAAGAAAAAGAAGGTAGTTTAGTCGTGTATGTCACCCCCAAGGAGGGATATATAAAAAAGGGTGATGTCCAAAGAATTGAAGATGGAATTCGGTCTGATGTTCTTATAACTCTTGGGATACATGCTCCTCAGGACATTTTGCAGTGGCCCGAAGAGTGGCCGCAGTGGTTTGGAGGTAACAAAACATTGATTAACATTGATATTAATTCTCACAACACTGCTTTTGGTCAAATTAATGCGATCGATGCTGATAGGTCCTCTCTATCTGAGCTTACAACACAACTTCTTATTCATATGAATTGGAGTATAGACCCTCAATCCGCAGAATTGTTGTACAGAGGTATTGTTAATGCAACTCGTCAGTTTAAGCAGTTTGTTAAACCCGAGACGTTTGAGATTGCAGCATATTTATTACGACATGGTGCAACTACTCAACCAGATTTCATTCAGGATGCCACATCGAAAAGTACCAATAGTGAAAGTGAAACGGTCAACGAGCATGAACCTGAAGAGCCTAATAAGCCTTTGGGTCAGGTACAACCACATGTAACATCAAAATCACTTGCGCATCCGATAGACCTGTAATAATTGTGTAGTGGTTGCGCACTTTGCATAATAATGGTATAACATGCAAAGATTTGGTAAAATATATAGGAAACATATGGCTCTAACAATCGACGAAAAACAACTCATAATAACAGAACACAAAACACATGACGCTGATACGGGTTCACCCGAAGTTCAGGTTGCATTGTTAACAGTGTCTATTCATCGTCTTTCTGAGCATTTGAGTGAACATAATCATGACTTTCATTCCCGAGTAGGACTTTTAAAGATGGTTGGAAAACGCAGGCGTCTTTTGCGTTATCTTCGTCAAAAAGATGAGGCTCGGTATAAGACTCTTATCAAAAAGCTTGGAATCAAAGGATAGGTTAGCTTTTACTTTTTGATTTGGACGTGTACAATTAAAATCGTACAATAAAAACTAACGAATGAAGAAGCGATGGTGAGTGAGAATTAAGTCACAAGCAAACAGGAAGCAAAAATTGTATCTTGTTCCACTTGCAACTTAACCCCTCTTTTTACCCGTTTCTCTTTCTCAATATAAAATGTCGGAAATAATAACACAAAATATCGAAGTTGATGGGCGTACCATTACGCTTGAGACTGGTCTATTAGCTCAAAAGGCTCATGGTGCTGTTTTAGCACGTATGGGGGATACCGCGGTTCTTGCAACTGTTGTAGCTTCTGATGCGCGAGAGGGTATGGACTATTTCCCACTTACCGTAAATTATGAGGAAAAGTTATATGCTGGTGGGATAATCAAAGGTAGTCGTTGGGTAAAACGTGAGGGTCGACCAACCGATGAATCAATTTTAACTTCTCGAGTTATTGATCGTTCTATTCGTCCTCTTTTTCCAAAAGGTTACATGGATGAGGTTCAGGTAATTGCGATGCTTTTATCTTTTGATGAAGAGAATGATCCTATTCCTCTAGCTCTTGTTGCAGTTTCTGCAGCCTTGTCAATCTCTGGAATTCCATGGGATGGTCCTGTTGGTGGCGTTCGAATTGGTCATATTGATGGAAAATTTGTATCAAACCCAACACTTTTACAGATGGAAAAAACAGATATGGATCTTTTTCTTTCGGCGACGGACGACAGTATTTTAATGGTTGAAATGGGCGGACTTGAAGTTTCTGAAGACGTTGTACTTGATGCAATGGAGCAGGCTCACAGTATTGCTCGAACAATTGCATCTGGTATTAGTGAATTTAGTGCAAAGGTTGTTGAGTCCAAAGGGTATGCCTACAAATATGAAAAACCAGAATTAACGGAAGAACAAAAACAAGAAGAACTTGAAATAGAAACAATTCGAGCATACGTTATGGAAAACTTTCCTCAAGGAATAATTGATGATGCTGGAGAAGGAAAAAACCCTTCACAGGAGGCATTCTTGGCTACCATCTTTAAAGAGTTTGAAGGCAAAACATCAAAATCCAAAATGAATGAGCTTATTAGTGAAGCAATGAAGAGAAAGGTTCGTGAAAAGGTTCTTAATGAGGGCGTTCGTGTTGATGGTAGGGGAATGGAAGAAGTCAGGCCATTGTCGGTACAAGTTGGTTTATTTGCACGTACTCATGGTTCAGGCCTTTTTATGCGCGGTGAAACACACGTTTTAACTCTTGCAACGCTTGGTTCAACTTCTTTAGAACAACTTCTTGAAACAATCCATGGTGAGGAATCAAAACGATATATGCATCATTACAACTTTCCTCCTTACTCAGTTGGTGAAACAGGGCGAATGGGTTCCCCTGGTCGTCGTGAAATTGGACACGGTGCACTAGCTGAACGTGCTTTAGAGCCAGTACTTCCTAGTCGTGATGATTTTCCATACACTATGCGATTAGTGAGTGAAGTTATGAGCTCAAACGGTTCAACTTCCATGGGTTCTGTGTGCGGTTCATCTTTAGCGTTAATGGATGCTGGTGTTCCGATTTCTGATGCAGTTTCAGGTGTTGCAATGGGTCTTATGAAGGATGGGGACAATATTAAGGTTCTTACCGATATTCAAGGAATTGAAGACTTTTTTGGTGATATGGACTTTAAAGTTGCTGGTACAAAAAATGGTATCACCGCTTTACAAATGGACGTAAAGGTCTCAGGAATTAACCGTGCCATTATGGAACAAGCCTTAAAACAAGCAAAAGCTGGTAGGTTACATATCCTTGAAGCTATGCTTGCAGTAATCGACAAACCACGTAAGCAAAAAAGTAAATATGCTCCAATGATTGAAACAATAAAGATTGATCCTTCAAAGATTGGTGAAATCATTGGGCCGGGAGGAAAAATAATTCGTGCAATGCAAGAAGAGACTGGTACCGAAATCGATATTGATGAAGATGGGTCAGTTCATATTGCAGGAACAAATGCCCAAGGTGTCAAAGACGCATATGCGCAAATTGAAGCTATAACAAAAGACTTAGTAGTAGGGGAGACATATCACGGAACTGTAGTAAAAATTCTTGATTTTGGAGCGTTTGTTGAAGTATTACCAGGCAAAGAAGGATTAGTTCACGTTTCTGAGTTGTCACCAGGATTTGTATCTGACATTCACTCCGAAGTAAGTGTTGGAGATCAGTTTGACGTAAAAGTAATTAAAATTGACGATCAAGGCCGTGTAAACTTAAGTCGAAAAGCCTTAATGGGTGATGAGGCAAAACAGCGTCAAGATGACAAAGCGTAGTGCTTTGTTCGTGCCTAGATATCTATGATTCGTCATCCCGCGCTTGATGCGGGATCTGTTTTTTCTTTACCCTCTAGCATATCTAATATGTAATGCATTTAAACCTATGTTGTGATATTATTCACGTGTAAATCCGATAGCAGTATCTCGCACATCATTCAATCAATAGGGAGGTTTGAAATGTTACAAAACAGTTTTGAGAAGGGGGCTCTCAACCGAGAGCTTTTGAAGATCTGGTTGTGGCATATCCTGTTTGGACTAGCGATCGCCGTCTTCCTCACGCTCGTTTTGATTTGGGCGTTCGAGAACGCCCGTACTGGACATGGGTTTGGCCAAAGTAGCGGGGAGTTGGTCCTTGTCAAGGGCCTCGTCCTGGAGTGGAAAGCTGCGCCGCACGTTAATCCAACGGAACGGTTCTTCGCCGAGATGTTTCGCACCTCATTTTTCTAAGAGGAGAGTTTCTAATGGCTCTCCACAAAAAAGACCCTGTGTTGTATGACTTCACTGTCACGCAATGCAGGGTCTTGTGTCAAGTACCCCAAAATTTAGACACCTTGTCTCTGTCTAAATACGACGGGTGGAACCCGAAGAGCTGAATGTATACGTTTATTGTT
>PCSU01000001.1 GCA_002771355.1 candidate division WWE3 bacterium CG22_combo_CG10-13_8_21_14_all_39_12
AAGATAAATCCATTTGCAATAAATCAATATCCAGAATTGGTTTTGTCTGCCAAACTGATTTACAAAATCCTGTAACCAAATTCACGTTTTCACCTTCTACAAAGGCAAACTAAACATTCAATGTTTAGTGAATAGTGATATAAGAGCTATTTATATTGTGAGGATTTCTTCAGCCCACCAACAACACTTTTAATAAATTTTTCGTTATATTTGCCCGAAGCACGTAAAGAATCTTCAACTTTGGAGAGTGGGTTAGCCTGAAAAGAATCCATCTGAATCTCCTCATCCAAATTAACATCTGACACCTGAGTAGTAAGATACCCGCGAAGAAGCATCCTGAAAAACTCCGATTTTGACGCATACGCACCGGACTTTACAGCCTCTTCTACATTATCAGCCATCGTTTTTGGTAACGATATGTTTATTGTTCTCATGTGTGTATATATACACACAACATCAACATATGTCAACATCCCCCAACATATGCAAATTATTGACAAATATTGGCAATTTGATATGATCGTCGCTATGATGAAGATAGTGCCCTTGCGTAAGGATTTAAATAAAAAGCTAATACAACATGGTCTTGATAAGAAATTCAATAAGCAAATTTCATTTTTATTAACCAACCATAAGCATCCATCACTCCATTTAGAAAAACTCGAACCAAAACATTTAAATATCTACTCCTTCAGAATCGACAAAAAGTGGCGTGCGATTGTTATTTAGAACCAACTTACCAGAGAAATTGAAATTGTAGATATCAACCCCCATTACAACGATTAACAAACGAAATAGATCCCACACCGCGCGTCCTGTATAATTTTCTCATGGACGTTCAAAAAAAACTTGATATCATTAATGAAGTTGGCGAAGAGATAACAACGGTGGAGGAACTGAAAGTTCTTCTAGATTCCGGTCAGGAATTAGTTGCCTATGATGGGTTTGAACCAAGTGGACGTATTCACCTACCCCAAGGCTTATTGCGTGCAATAAATATCAATAAGATGATTGAAGCCGGAGTTAAATTTAAAATGCTTGTTGCAGATTGGCATGGCTGGGCAAACCATAAAATGGGTGGGGATTTGGGAAAAATTAAGCTTGTAGGCGAATATTTTATCGAAGTGTGGAAAGCTTCCGGACTAGACACCTCAAAAGTTGAGTTTGTGTGGGCGAGTGATTTAGTAAAAGAAGACGGCTACTGGGATTTGGTAATGAAAATTGCAGTCAAAACAAATCTTGCCAGGGTTCTACGAACTACTCAAATCATGGGGCGTGGAGAATCTGACACGTTAACCGCTTCACAAGTCCTCTACCCCCTCATGCAAACAGCTGATATTTTCATGCTTGGTGCAAACATTACCCAACTTGGAATGGACCAAAGAAAAGTTAACATGCTTGCTCGTGAGGTCGCAGAAGAATTAGGATATACAAAACCAATTGTGGTAAGCCATCATATGCTACTTGGACTTTCCTCACCTTCAGAAACAGGAAACGAGGAGTCTGCTACTGACCGTGCTATTCGCCTTAAAATGAGCAAGTCAAAACCAGATAGCGCAATCTTTATGACCGATTCGAGGGAAGATATTGAACGAAAGATTAAAAAAGCATGGGCACCAGAGAAAATAACAACAGAAAACCCCATTCTTGAGTACTGTAAATATGTAATCTTTGCAAAGGAAGATTCTATGAAGCTCGAAAGACCTGAAAAATTTGGTGGTGACGTAGAATACGTATCATACGCTGACCTTGAAAAAACCTATGCTAACGGCTCATTATTCCCACTCGACCTTAAAAACACCGTGATAGAATACTTGAACGGATATCTTGAACCAGTGCGTACATACTTTGAGGAGAATGATGATGCTAGAAAACTAAAGGAAGAGGTTGAGTCATTTGAAGTAACACGATAAGAATTTTTTTGATTCGTTATAGAGGTTTTCTGACTATCCCACATTGTTTATATTTAGGTATAATAAGAAGGCGTGTGTAGGGGTATAGTGTCAGCGGCTAGCACTACGGTCTCCAAAACCGTCAGCCCAGGTTCGAATCCTGGTACCCCTGCCAGAGAATGTATACGGTATGCCGAGATAGCTCAGTTGGTAGAGCGCATCCATGGTAAGGATGAGGTCAGGGGTTCGATTCCCCTTCTTGGCTCCACGATAAAAATTGAAATTTTTATCTGGCAGTTTACAAAGTAAACTACACCTCCCTATTCATAAACATTTAGTTTCTAGAAGTTTTCTACGAAAACTTCACCACTGTTATTTACTCCCTGATAGTTTATATATCTTTGGATTGTTGGATTAAAAATATTGCCATAAAACCCCAAAGGATTTTCCATGGTATAACTCGAACTTGTAAAAACCTTCCCTTTCTCTGCTATAATGTTGTCCATGGCTAAAAAGGATAAAAGGATTTACGAATTCCGTTGCACTACGTGCGGTAAACCTATGCATTATCGTGCAATGACGGAGCGAAAAGATCAGCAACTAACTGAAATGAAAAAATTCTGTAGTCACAAAGACTGTCAGACACACCGTGTGTTAAAACCGCATCGAATTCCCCGCCCAAGCTAGTCAACTGTATAATAGTCTATTACCGGACTTTTCTGTATAATCTCTGTTATGTACCATGTGTACTTGTTAAAAGACGACTCTTCAAAACTATATCTTGGATATTCTAGAAACCTTAAATTAGCAATGGACCAGCATTTACATGGAAAAATTGCGGCAACTCGAAGAATGAACAATCCTTTTCTCTACTATTACGAATCATACGACGATGAACATATTGCAAAAGAAAGGGAGAAAGATTTAAAATCATACGGTCAAAGCTACAGCGATTTGTTAAAGAGGATACAATTACATATCGTATAGGTACTCTCGTAGGCCCTTATTGTCAGAGGCTATCACTACGGTCTTAAACCCAGCCGCTCGTGAGCAGCTGGGCGAATCCTCTAGGGCCTGCCAAAAGAAAAGCCCACATTGTTATGCAGGCTTTCTTTACCCTTTACCCTTTACTTCAAACTTTCTAATTGTGTCGCGAATACAAACTGCAACATCAACAAACCCTTTTCCTTGGGCGTCAATTTGTGCATCCTTCAGATCGTCGAGAAAGTGACCTAACCTTCCTCCGTCGCGCCGAGCCAGAGCCATCTGAACCAAAAGTCCCACTTGAGCCTTTCTTCTGGCTTCGTGTTCCTTATATCCATCTACAACTTGTTCAGCAAGACACTGGTACCTTGTGACAATATCGGAAATATTCCCCTCTCTTTTACCCAGCATAACTGCTATCCACCCCTCACGAATTTGTATAAGATCATCCGTCTCAACAAATCCAAGAACCCTAGGCAAATGATCTATCCGTAATGTACTAATCATTTTCATACCTCCTTTTTCAAACTTTGCCCCCCACGTCTCAGTTATTCTATCATGTTGAGTATTGTTATGGGGTAATCACCTAATGTCAGACAATGCTTTCAATAAAATATTCTTGTGCATTTCTGGTAAATCCATATTGACAGAATCCTCTCTACTCACCCACCCAAACCCATCATGCTCCCAGCTTAAAACAGGATCAACACCATTCGTGTGAGCCTTAAATCCAATAATAATTGCGAACTCACCTTTCGCATCCACAACGGACTCCACATTAACGACTGTTACATCCGACACTACAAGTTGCGTCTCTTCAGTAACTTCTCTCTCAATACCCACATACGGATCTTCGCCAAACTCAATTCCTCCGCCTGGAAAATCCCAACCACCCGCACGACTACATTTACTGGATCTTCTCAGAAAAAGCACTTCATCTTCTGGATTAAAAACAACCGCTTTAAATCCAACCTTTGCAGTCACGGGAACTGATTTGTAGTTTGGATCGTATTCTGACATCATCTACTCGCTATCACTTTCTTCTGAACCATCTCGTACAAAAATATCAACAACTTTTACAAAAACTCTATGCCAAAACCCAGAGAAATATACGATCGAAATTAAAAGTCCCGTAACAACAACCACCGCATCATATGATTGTCTAATCCAATAATCATCCTTCAAATGAATCCACATGCCAAATTCATCAGCTGCAACCCCAAGACCAAATCCATAAACCACACTGGTAACCCTAAGCTTTTTTTCATGATATCCGTTAAGTGCCAAAATTCCCGCCAAAGCAAGTAGCACAATTCCATAAGCAAAATGATGAACATGTACCCCATTTATTATGAGAGAAACTCCAGGTAAGAAATATACTACTAGTCGAGACGAAATAAATGCAAACAGAAATGAATACAAAATCCAGAAATTCGCCTCTTGTTTTCGCTGAACAACCATCTTCCGATACAGGTATGAAAATGCTTGAACAATCTTTTTTGTTATTCGACCCATATATCAATTTTATCCTACTCAGACTGTCAACGCCAACTAGAACTCAGCACGAACAGCAATCTCACTTTCAACAACCCTGCCATCTCTTCCGTACTTGAGCCTACTAATCTCTTTTATTATTTCACCCATCTTTTCATTGCGTGGAATACCCTGAATTGCAGGCCAATCAGTCTTAAATGAAAACGGTCGTGTTGGTTGACCATCTATTAATAGCCTTGTACCTACCTCCCCAATTCCAAGATTAATAAGATCTCGCTGGGTAAAAACTGGCTCAAACTGTTTTTCCATATATTCAGCATCGTCAGCCCCAATCCTAAAACTACACATCGTACCAACATTACCAAATACTGCATTCCGAATATCATCTTGAATTTGAGCAATATACTGGTTAGCCACAATAAGGTTTAATTTATATTTTCGAGCCTCTGCCAATATCTGTGCAAAATCTGGGGTTGAAAAGTTTTGAAACTCGTCAACATACAGGTAAAAATCCTTTCGTTGATCTGGTGGAAGATCAGCCCGACTCATTGCAGCGACTAAGATCCGTGGGACAAGTAATAAACCAAGGAATGTACTATTTTCTTCCCCAATTTTACCCTTACTAAGATTTGCCAAGAATATTTTCTTATTATCCATAATATCCCTGAAGCTGAAGGCAGATTTTGACTGTCCAATAATATTTCGCATAAGTTTTTCGGTAACAAAGCGATCAAACTTACTTACAAAATATCCAAGCGTTTCAGACTTTTGAGCATCTGCAGTTTGAGCTATTTGTTCAGTCCAATAACTTTTGACCATGGGGTCATCAATGAGTTTAATTTTCTTCTCAGCAAATGCAGGGTTAGTAAGAAGTTTTAAAACCTCAATAAGAGTATTTCCTGTCTCTGACATTGCCGTTAGCATGACGTTACGCACAGCACGTTCTAACTGTGGACCAACAATCCCTGTTCGATTTGGATCATATAGCTTATACAATAGGCTAATAAATGAGTTAACAGCCTGATGCTTTTGTTCCTCCGTTTGCGCCTCAAGTATATTAATTCCCATTGGCCGTGAACTGTCTGCGGGGTTAAAGTACACAACATCCTCTGCCCGCTCTTTAGGAATCATGGTAAGTAGCTCCTCAACAGCCTCACCGTGGGGATCAATAAATGCAAGTCCTTCACCATTTATTATGTCTTGATAAGCCAGATATTTTAAAAACTCAGATTTTCCAGAACCAGTTTGCCCAATGGTATACATATGGCGACGACGATCCTCTCGTTGAAGACGAACACTAACCTTTTCATGCCTGTATATACTATCCCCTAAGTGAATACCTTCAGTTGGAAGATTTGTTGGAGGAGCGCTCGTACGTGTTCGAAGCCATTTAATCCGTGGCGTTTTCACCTCAATATTTGGAAAATGATATATTGTAGCAAGTTCGACTGAATTTAAAATTGGATAGTTTCCCCATTTCGGAAACGTTCGAGAAAGTATTTCATTAATGGTCTTTTCTTTTAATACAACTTTCTTGTTTGAAAAAACTGCAAGGTGAGGCAACGAATACTGGTCAAACGATCCCACAATACTGTTCATTGTCGTTTGTGCAGAAATCTCATCACGTCCATGAACCATAATTCGAACAACAACCCTATACCCAGGTCGACTTACTTTTTGAGAAACCGCCTCAAGAACTGCTGGATCAACACTTGCCTTTTTTTCACCATCTTTTGCAGGACTTTGAGCTAATTGAACAAACCTCTGTCCTCGTTTACGCCATACATCATCGGCCGGTTGGGTTAGGAATTGCACCATTGCCTTTTCACCAACAGAAAGCTTACTAACAACTGAGGTAAGTGCATTCAAAGGATCCGTTCCAAACTCCTCAGCAACGCGAATCGGATAGTAAATTTTGCCCTTTAACTCAAGCTCATTTACCATAATGACCCCCTCTCCATCGTAAAAGGTAGAGCTGTCTATTTCAGAGATTTCCGCATCAGGATAAGCTCCGTGAATTTGTCGTTCTACATAGTCTTGCCACTCTTTAGGAATGATTACTCTAAACGAAATCTGGGCTTCATCCGCAAAGATTTCAAAAGATAGCGACTGGGAATCGTTTTTAAACAAAATTTCTATTTGTGGAAATACACCTACCGCAAGATCAAACACTTTTCCCGGTTTTTGTGTTAATCCCGCTAAACTTGCATACATCTGTTCAGCTGCACTCACTTCAATCTCATTATCTTGTGGCAATGTAACCTCTAAGATTACTTTTTCAACATCCCCATGCAACACCCCTTCGCGGTATATACTTTTCCATGTTTGATCCCAATATTTTACATCAGAAGGTTCATAAATAATTTCGGGAACACTACTTTTAATATCAGCAACGGGAACATTATTTTTGACTATTTTCTCATTCGCATAATTCACAACTTCAGAATCACCCACAGACTCATCTGAGCTTATTACGGTTTTCGCTTCTTCTGGAATATATTTTTTAGGTGTCCTCTCTTCAACTCCGCGAGCAAGTTTTACAGGTTTTGATGAAATTTGACCTCCAATATTTTTAGTAATTGGAGTCCCCGTGGCACCTGAGTTTATTAACTCTTGAATCCGTTTTCGTGACTCCTCCAACCCAACTGGACCGGAGGGAGCGTTCTTAAACTGCGAAGATATTGGCTGGTCTATGGGCATTAATTGCTATTATACCGACCTCCGTGATAAAATCAAAGCCTATGAATACTATAACCACATTCGTGTATGATGTACGCAATGAATTGTACAAAGTTAAGTGGCCAACACGTGAACATACCCTAAAGATGACTTTAGTTGTTATAATAACAACCGTTGGTATTGGAATATACGTTGGCGCTATAGATTTTGGACTTACCGCCATTATTGAAAAATTACTAATACTATAAAATACAGACTATGGACGAACAGATTGTTAAAACAACTGAAGAAGAAAAACCAACTCCCCAAGTTGAGGTAACCGAAGAAATTACGGCAACTACTACTGATGGCAGGGAAACAAATGATGACGCTCCTAAGCGTAATCGTTTTGATCGTCCAAAAGACGAGTTTAAATGGTATGTTGCGCACACGTACAGTGGCCATGAAATGAAAGTGGAAATTAACCTTAAGAAACGTCTCGAGTCTTTTGGCATCACAGATCTTGTTCAAGAGATATTTATTCCTACTCAAGACAAAATAGAAGTTAAAGAAGGTAAACGACGTGAAGTAACAGAACGCATGTTCCCAGGCTATGTTTTGGTTAAAATGATTCTTAACGACGAAACTTTCAGTGCCGTAAAAGGAACCCCTGGGGTTACAGCTTTTGTTGGTATTGAAAATAAAGCAACACCTCTTACTGAAAAGCAAGTAGAAGCAATCAAACACTTCACTGAACAAGATGCACCTCAGTACGAAGCCCAGTTTAGTATTGGCGAAGGTGTTAAAATTATCGACGGACCCTTCAATGACTTTGTTGGTACTGTTGAAGAGATTGACCAAGAAAAAGGAAAAATCAAAGTCTTGGTATCAATATTTGGTCGTGAAACACCAGTTGAACTCGATTTCTTGCAGGTTGGAAAATTATAATCATGGCTAAAAAAGTAAAGATAATATTAAAACTTAATTTACCTGCTGGTGCAGCAACTCCTGCGCCTCCAGTTGGTACCGCACTTGGGCCTCATGGTGTTCCACTGATGGATTTTGTAAATGCATACAACAAAGAAACAGCAGACAAGCGTGGGCAAATTATTCCGGTAGAAATAACAATTTATCAAGATACAAGTTTTGAGTTCGTAACAAAAACCCCTCCCGCAAGCTCTCTCCTTATGAAAGCTGCTGGGGTAGCAAAAGGCAGTGACGCAGTTCTTAATACAAAAGCAGGGTCAATTACTAAAGAGCAACTCAAACAAATTGCCGAGGAAAAGATGGAAGATATTAACGCTAAAGACATTGATGCTGCAATGAAGATTATTGCCGGTACTGCTCAAAGTATGGGGATTGAGATCAAAGACTAACTGTGTCTTGTAATCTTAAGGTTTTACGATATAATCTTAACGTCTACCTATTTCAATAGGTAAACATTTAGGTCCAAAGACCGTAGGTCCTAACCCGAAAGGTAATCCACGGGATAATTCCTACGCAGGAAAAAGTCATGCCAAATATAAAAAATATTGAACAAGTAGAAAAGTTAGCTCAAACGCTTTCCAAAGCAAACGGAAGTGTTTTTGTTGATTATCGTGGACTCTCCCACACTAAACTAGAAGAACTACGCCTATTGGTAGAACAAGCTGGAGGACAGTTACAGATTACAAAAAACACCCTCCTTAAAATTGCTCTAGAAAAGAATGGTTCTAACATGGACGAGGTTATTAGTAAGGATCTTACTGGCCCAACAGCAACAATCTTTTTGGGTGAAGACCTCATTACCCCTCTTAAAAACCTGAGTGAATTTATAAAAACAAATGAATTACCTGTAATTAAAAGTGGTTTTGTTGAACAAAACTATACATCGGCAGAACAAATTAATAAGCTTGCAAAACTCCCTTCAAAAGAAATATTACTCTCTATGCTTATGGGTACAATTAACGCCCCAACAACAAGTCTCGCACGCGTAATTAAGGCTCCTGTCCAATATCTTGTATACGCATTAAATGGCATTTCCTCACAAAAACAACAAGGGGGTGAGGCATAATGGCAGATATCGAAAAATTAGTTGATCAAATTGGAGAACTTAGTGTTCTTGAAGTTTCAGAACTCGTTTCAGCTCTTGAAGAAAAATTTGGAGTATCAGCAGCAGCTCCAGCTGCGGTTGCCGCAGCACCTGGTGCTACAGCAGAAGTAGCAGAAGAGAAAGATTCGTATACTGTTGAGATCACTGCAGCCGGTGACAATAAAATCGGAGTTATTAAGGCAATCCGAGAAATAAACGGTGAACTCGGCCTCAAAGAAGCGAAAGATCTTGTTGACAGCGCTCCAGCAGCTATTGCTGAAGACGTTTCAACTGAAGCAGCAAACGAAATGAAAGCAAAACTCGAAGCAGCAGGCGCTACTATTGTATTGAAGTAGTTTCTCTGATTAAAGTAGAGACGTGGGGTGTGGAATCAAAGAAATTTGAGATCGCGCCCCCTTCTCTTACCTTCCCCATTTCCCCACCATTCCATTAGTGATATGGCAGCCTCAACCAAAACAAGATGATTTAGTAGATATATAGCTATCCCTAAAACAAACAAATTTCACTATGAGGCCTAGTTGGTCAGTTTGTTGTTACAAGGATAGCTTTGAAGTTGTCCACTTTTTGACAACTTGATTTGGGTATACATATTTACACGTCAGTTTGCTAGAGACTAACCACAGTTATATACATGCATTTACGGTTTACCACTAGTATGATATGGTTATCTCACTTACACATGCTTGAAGAATATCCCGAAATACTAACAATCGGTGAAGTTGCTGAAATTTTACGGGTAACTCGCCTAACCCTTAAACGATGGGAACAAAAAGGATTAATTCAGCCTATTCGAATAAATTCACGGGGAGATAGAAGATACACCAAAAAACAAATCCTTGCGCTTTTAGGCCAATAATAAGTCTATCCCACCCGGTTGAGATACTCAAGACTTGCCCTATATAAACCGTCTTTTTTTAATACAGACAAACATGTTACCGATGCGTTATCAATATCGATTCCCCTTACCTGGTTTAATGAATACCCCAATAAAACATGTAAAAATACCCTAATGACATTTCCATGGGCAGAGACCAAAATATTGTCCTGGTCTTTCAAATATGTATCTAGAAACTCTTTGAGAATAGGGGCTTTTTTATCCATAACTTTAGCTACTTTATTTACCTGATCTTTATCATTTTCATCATCAACCCACAGATCAATCTCAGAAAGTCCTTTTTCAAACACAGGTATCACCGACAATACACTTGATGCGAGTAGAGCAGACTGTTTGGCACGTTCAAACGGACTTGAAACTATTTTTTTAATATCCTGGTTGGGTAATAATTTTTGCACAGATCTTAAAACACTTTTCTCACCTTCCTGACTCAGTGGGCTGGAGGGTAACTGTTCACGAACGTCTATCCCAGTTGTTCCATGTCTCATTAAAAATAATCTCACAATGTTAGTTTACCAAAGATGATACAAGTTGAGGTGCATGTGGAGAATAATCAACTAATAAATTAAGAAACTTCTTGCGTAATTCCATATCATCAGGCTCTACCAAAAAAACATACAACGTTCTCCAATACAAAAAAAGAACCATCTTTCTTAGAAAATCTGAAGTTATTGATTGAGATACACTTGAGTCTAATTGATATAGTTTCGTTGTATAAACTTCAAGTATTCGGTCAATTAGAACAATTATATCATTGGCATTCATCGATTTTGATACTATCCAGTGCACTACAAGTTTTGCAATATCTTCAATAGGATCACCCAACTTCACCATATCAAAATCAAGAAAACGAATAGAATCCCCTACCAAAACATCTGCCAAAGACAAGTCTCCATTTATTGGAAGATTTTGCTCAAAGGTTGTGGCATCCTTTTCCAATTCAAGCATGCTCGTTAAAGACTTCCCCCATAATAAAGACAGTGCCTCCTTTTGATCTTGTGAAAGACCCAGTGTGTTCTCTTCAAGCCTTTTCAAAAAAAGTTTATTCATGTCATGTATAGTTTGAGAAATATCCATAGGGGGAGCAAACACTTCTGATGAGGAAATTGCGTATTTCCGTGAAACACTATGTAGATATGCTAACGCTTCCACAAAATCACTAAATACCCCTTCTTCCTCAACAACATCAAATAATACTTTTCCTTCCAAAAAAGGATAAATAGTTAAGTACAAAAAGTCTGAACCATCAAGTTTATAGTAGTAATCCCCTTTGAGTGTTGGTACAACGTGTGGAACAGAAATATTGTTGTCTGATAAAAACCTAACAAAATCCATCCGTGAGGACACATACAATTCATTGTTTGGCTTTGATGGTATAAACCATTTCGACACATATTTCCCATCTTCTGTATGTAAAAATATAACCTTCGCTTGAAAACCTTCAGCACCCACAGAGTCAATTACTGCATTCTTTATGCCATAACCTTCATATAGTTGCTTTTGTATTATGTCTTTATTTAGCGCCATTGCAATAAAAAATGGTATAATGCCTACAATGATAACCTGGGTACCGATTCTACACTTTTACCAGCCCCCAACGCAAGATCCAAGAATCACGCGTGAAGTTAGTACACAAAATTATGTTCCATTTCTAGAATTTTTGATGAACCATCCTCAGATTGAAATCACAATTAACTTTACTGGATCGCTCCTTGAACAACTCATCGAAAGTGGCGACAAAATCGTGATTGATCTACTAAAAGAACTTATTAATCGTAAGCAAATTGAGTTTGTATCGTCCCCCATGTATCACCCCTTGCTCCCTCTTGTTTCGATAGAAACCATGCGAAGACAAATTGGTAAAAGTTCACAACTCATACAACATACCTTTAATGTTGAACCAATACCCGTTCTACTACCACCAGAACTTGCAATTACTCCAGAAATGATTGAGCACTGTAAAGGTTTGTTTACAGGGATAATTATTGATGAGTCATCAGTAACTACAGACTGGAACTATGTAACTGCCCCTAAGCATTCTTGTATCTTCAATGAAAATACTAAGATTCTCCCTAGTGCACGAGGAATTACAGAAATACTTCGATCTTACCCTACCATAATAGATCCTGAAAAATTTATCTCTTTACTCATAAACAGCTCGCAAAATGCTCAACCAATAATTTCTGTCAATGATGTTGAACTTTTTGGGCACCATTATGATGAAAGACTTAACCTATTGGAAACAGTTTTTAATGATAACCGTGTTTCAATCCTTAAGCTCTCAGACGCACTCCCGACAATAAATTGCACAACGGAACAGATAAAGATAACCCCTTCATCTTGGTCATCTTCTCATACAAGCGAACCATTTTCATTATGGGCAAATCCTAATAATGACCTCCAGGTTCAATACCATGAATTTGAAAATTATGTACGTACCCTTATTGAAAAAACAAACTTATCAGAAATGAGTTCACAACTATATGAGTACATTGCCAAACAGTTTGACCAAGGAATATCATCTTGTCATACTTATTGGCTCTCAAACTGGCCATGGTGGCACCCAGAAATTGCAGAAAAAGGTGTGCAGAAATTAATTTCAGCTGTTCGAGCAATCCCTTCAAACGACGAAGATAAACCCGAAGCAGAACGAATGTTTTCTACCTTAATTCACGACCTGTGGGTTTACCACTGGAATGGAAACCAGTATCCACGATATAAAGAATACGATGAATATCGAAATGCATTTCTCTCAAAACTTCCTGACTTATCATAACTATGGATAAACCACTTAAAATTGCACAGGTAACAAACCTCTATGAATCTGTCCCTCCTCAAAACAAGGGCGGATTAGAACAAATGGTAAGCTATCTAACCGAAGAACTCGTTTCAATGGGTCATGACGTTACCCTATTTGGAACTGCAGACTCAAAAACAACAGCAAACTTAGTACCACTTTGGCCCACTGCAGTAAGCCAAGATAAACCTTCTCAAATAAGAGAAATGAGTTGGTACGCTGATCTTGCTGTTGCAAACGTACTTGAGCAAGCTGACGATTTTGATATTATTCATGACCATACATATTTTGTCGGGAGCAGATACGGACACCTTACTTCAACCCCTATTCTAACGACAATGCATCATCCTGTCTCTTTTGAGACTCACCTTTTGAATGAATTCCCTCCTGAGTATAGAGACTTTGCAATGCGCCAAGATCAACACTTTCTAAAAGAAACAACAACGGTAACAGTGAGTGAATTTCAAAGAATGGAACTACAAAAACAACTCAACCGTAAGGGTGTAGTTATTCACAACGGAATCCCTCTATCTGAGTGGCAAGACCCCAACCTTGACACAGGGTCATATTTTGCATACTTGGGGTATATTTCGGGCAATAAGGGCGTCTACGAGGCAATACAAGCCACCTTATCTACTGAAGAAATCTTGAAAATTGCAGGTCCCATTGATGACCATGATGAAAATAGTAAAAAATACTTTTCCCAAAAAGTTGAGCCGTTTATTGATGAAAAACAAATTCAATACGTTGGTGGCTTAAACCTAAAAGAAAAACAAGAGTTTCTTAAGAATGCAAAAGCAACACTTATGCCCATTCAATGGGACGAACCGTTTGGACTTGTTGCAATCGAGTCATTAGCCATGGGGACTCCAGTAATTGCCTTTAATCGTGGAGCATTACCTGAAATTATTGAAAATGGCGTGTCTGGGTTTTTAGTTAATTCAGTAGAGGAAATGACGTCACGAATGCACGAGGTTAATCTACTTTCACGCCACGATGCACGTAACAAATACGAAGAAAATTTTACAGCACGAAGTATGGCAATTCAGTACGAAGAGCTTTATAGGTCTCTCATTAACTAGTCATGAAAATCGGAATATATTGCACCAACAACCTCATCTACCCAGTTCCTTCTGGAACCATTTACGCAAATATGAGTGTTGCTGGAAATTTGGCAGATGAATTAACCGAAATAGGCCATGACGTTACATTTTTTGCCCCAGAAGGTACTCAAACAAAAGCAAACCTAGAATCTTTTGGGATGAAACCATTTAGTGACCAATCAGTACAAAAAGAGTTTGCCCAAGAAAATGGTAGCTACCACTACGAAAATCTCATGCTCATAAAAACTATGAACTATATGGTGGAACATGGTTTTGATCTTCTTCATTGTCATACAAGACCATACAGCATTATTGAATTTGCACCATTAGTTCCTAATCTTACTACTGTTATTACTATTCATGACCCAATTACAGCCCGAGCCTACGATACTCTCCATAAATACAACCAGTTTCAAAACCTCCATTTCGTATCGCTCTCAATATCTCAAAGAACACCTCAACCAAAGGTACAATGGGCAGGAAACGTATACAATGGAATCGATACCTCAGCTTGGAATTTTTCAAAAAATCCTGGACAATACTTACTCTATGTAGGAAGAATTATACCTGAAAAAGGTGTCGATACTGCTATACAAGTTGCCCTAAAAACAGGTCTACCTCTTAAAATTGCAGGAACACTCTACGATGGAATGGAAGAATTTTTTGACACAAAAATTAGACCTTTTCTGGGTAACACCATTGAATATCTTGGTGGTGTTTCACCCACCGAACTTTCTGATTTATATGAACATGCAATTGCTTTGATTAACCCCATTCGTTGGGAAGAACCATTTGGGCTCGTTATGATTGAAGCGATGGCAAGTGGAACACCAGTAATCAGTACCAATAATGGCTCAGTTTCAGAAATTGTTATTCACGGTAAAACCGGATTTATAGCCAATGACCCAGAAAATATTGATGAAATTTCAGGTTTTGTAAATAGAATCAGTGAAATCAACCGAAACAATTGCAGAGACCATGTTGTAAACAACTTTTCCAGAAAAGCTATGGCACAAAATTACGTAAATCTTTACTCCAAAATTCAAATATGAAACCCACTATTTCAGTTATAACTACAGCCTACAATGCCCAAAAACATCTACAAGAATGCATAAATAGTGTTTCTTATTCAGAACTTTGGCCATTTGATACTACATTTGAACATATTGTTTTTGACGATGGGTCTACCGATAAAACACAAGAAATCTGTGAACGTAATAAAGCACATATTTCATATATTCGATCTGATGTAAATACTGGACCAAGCAATGGAAGAAACGTAGCTATACAACGTGCAAAGGGTACATACATTTATGTTCTAGATGCTGATGATATTATTCTTAAACGATCTCTTCATAATTATTACAAAAATCTTAACAATTCCTCCTTTTCATGGGCATATTCTGACTTCATTGAGGTAGATGATCATCTTTCATATCAGTTTAATCGTGACTACTTTGGATCACCCGTTACCAATGCGCAAACCATGTTAAATTCAGTTTTTAATGGAGAACACTATTTCACTCACAATGTTATGTTCACTAAAGAATTATTTGATTCCGTTGGTGGCTATGACGCCACATTACGACTTGGAGAAGATATGGATTTGTTCATTAGATTCCTTATTTCAAATAAACCCCCACTTTATCTACCTTTCGTATCTCACCTCTATAGAAGACACCTACAAAACCTTACCGTAGAATACAAAACAGCTGAACACCTCAACCACATTGATTTTCTAAAAGAAAAATATAACTGGTCTCCGTTACCTAACACTCAATAACCGTCTCTGCCTCATTATCTAATAACGTTGTTATTTTATTTACCAAACCAGAATCAATATTTTCAATTTGAGAATAATATTCCAAAGCTCTAAATACCATCCCTTTGTGCCAGCACGGTGATTTACTCGCCCACCAAAACTGATCTGAATGAAATGCTTTATCTAAATCATCTGGAAGTTGCGACCTATGATTTCCCTTCTCTAGAGCCTCTTTAAACAACTCCCACTGAAGTTTATGGATTTCATTTTCAGGATTATTCCACCGTGGGAACGTACGCTCCTGATTTGGATCTTCAATAGTCACACCCCACGTGGAACATTCAGGAACAATTTCTTTTATTTCTATATCGGTATGGTAAATTTCACTCACCGTTACCAACTCAATGGTATTTTGGTTAAATAGCCCGCTAAGAAGCCTAATATTGCCCTTGTGGTGATATCCAAACGTTTCGGCATCAAGAGCCACAACCGCATACTGTTCACCAAAAACATCTTCATGCTCTTGAACCCTCTCAATAAATGACTTTATGGAAAGGTCTTTTTCAAAGGCAATGGCCAAAGAAAGGGGCCGGTCTCTAAAAAACACATGTGTGTTTGTATTTACAATGTTGTATTGAAAGGATCCAATGGAATAGCTTGCATGTTGTCCCGACTCATGTGCTCTAATCCCCGGATATGCTGATTCGTCAAGAATTACCCACTTATACCCCAGATCAGAAATTATTTCACCAACAGCACTATCATAAACCATCTCTGGAATAAAAAATCCATTGGGTTTCACATACTGATCACCTAACCACTTTTTTAACCAATATTCATTGATAGAGTTTTGACGTATGATTTCTGTTTTAGGTAGTTTCGTTAAAAGTGGATGGTATGCTGCAGTCCCCACATATTCTATAGAACCGTTTTCGACCTGTGTTTTGTAACGATCAAGTAACTGCGACTCTCCATTTTCTAACAACTGCTCTATAAGAGAACCACTCATGTTTAGCGTAATTTTGCCCCTAGTAGAGGATTCTAGAGCTTTAACAATTGGCACATAGCTGCGTTTGGCAATCTCTATTGTAATCTGCGAATACTGTGTGGGTGGTTGGTATGCGTGTAAAAATAATGCCAGTTTCATAACAAAACGTTTTAAGAAAACAATTCCGAATCAGGAGTTATACCGGCCTTTCGGTTATGATTTTGAAGATATAACTGGGAACCTTTTTCGTAAAAATCCACATATAACTGGGCTCGATTTTCCCAACTGTTATCCTGAGACATTGCTCGTTTTTGTATTTTTGCCCATACATCTTTTCTCCTAAATGTTTCTATAGCCCGAACTACTTGCGCAAAGAGACTCCATGATGAATAGTTTTCAAAAACAAACCCAAACCCCTTATCTGTATCAGAATCATAGGCTTGAACAGAATCGGCTAACCCTCCCGTTTTATGAACAAGTGGAACCGCCCCATATCGCATACCCTCCATTTGAGTCAAGCCACACGGCTCAAAACGACTTGGAACCATAACAACATCTGCACCTGCAAATAACAACCGTGGTAAATCAAAATCAAGCATAAGATGGCCTCCTACTTTCTTAGGGAATTTGTCAGTTAATTCACGAATTCTTGATGCAATTCCCATATCTCCACCCCCAATAAAGACAAATTGAACGTTAAACTCTTTGAGTAGAGTTGGAACGATTTCAAGAACAAGATCGAGTCCTTTCTGATACCCTTCAAGCCGCCCCACAAAACCAAAAATAGGAATATCCTCATTTATCTCCAGATCAAACTCAAGTTGCAAGGCAAGCTTATTTTGAACACGTTTACCCAATGAATACATGTCAAACTTTGCTTTTGTTAGCCTATCAGTAGCAGGGTTATACTCTTTATAATCAATTCCATTTAATATCCCAGACAATTTAGATCTGTTTTCAGTTAACAAACGATCAAGCCCTTCCCCATGATCAGGTTTTAGAATTTCTCTTGAATAGGTTGGACTAACAGTATTAACGGCATCAGCATACATTATTCCTCTCCTCATAAAATTGAGTTTTAATAATCGCTCATCAAAAAAATTTGCCATTAAACTTTTTCCATCGTCAGAATCATAGTCTGATACATCACGGTGATTGAACATTCCCTGATATGACAAATTATGGATGGTAAAAACGCACGGTATTTCACCCACAACAGGATCATCTACATATCTCCGGCGCAAGTAATCAGGCAAACTTCCTAACTGCCAATCGTTTGCATGAATGATATCTGGAACCCATTCTTCCCAGGTCCGAACAAATTCTATTGCACCCCTGGCAAGCAGAACCCACCGAATTGCATCGTCTTTATACCCATAAACATTTGCACGTAATTCGTAATACTCACGATTCTCAAGAAAATAGACCGTGGGGCTATTTAGCTGCTGATGCATTTTTACATTCGAGAGAATATATGGTTTCTCGGGATTATCCGTAGGAACTCGTAAACCCTCATATACCATTTTTAATTCAAAATCTGACTTTTCATCAATAAAACCAAACTTTGGCATAAACAACCTCACGTCATACCCAAGATTGTAAAGTGACTGCGATAAATGAGCCATAACACGTGAAACACCGCCAACATTTGCATATGGCGTAACCTCAGGACTGACGATAAGAATTTTTTTAGGACCCTCTCCATAAGGCTTTTTCGATCCGTGCAATAGACCTTCCACCGTATCAATTAAACCTGTTTTTGACTTTGTGGACATTAGTTTAATTGTAGCATAGAAAATTTTCGCACCGCAACATAGAGAGGAAAAAGTGGAAATGCAATAATAATCCTTCTTATTCGTTTAGGGTCCTGAACCAACCTCCATAACCACTCAAGCCCCATTTTTCTCAACAAAACAGGAGCCCTCTTTTGCTTCCCTGTAATAAAATCCAGTGTGCCTCCCACCCCAAGTGCTACCCTAACCGACGCTAACAACTCTTTATTGCGACTCATCCAGAGTTCTTGCTTTGGTGCACCAAAAGAAACAAGAAGTATTTGTGCTCCAGATTTGTTAATTCGGTCAATCACTTGATTATCATTTTCTCCAATTCCATCAACTGAAATACTCCCCCCATCTTCAGCCCCAACGATTGCAATCTTTGGGTACTTTTGTTCTAATATCTGTTGAGCTTTATGTGCCACCCCTTCAGGTCCACCTAAGAAATAAAACTTTGCACTTCCATCCTGATACTTCTCAATTAACTGGGAAACAATATCAACGCCCGATATGCGTTCAGAAATTTTAGAACGAGACTGAGTAAAAGGCAACATAATGGCCTCTAACAATAATTGGAGAACTCTTACTAACCTATTTTGAGATAATGGAGTGTGAAGAACATGAGAAGCCATTATAAGTCCAATTCCATCCGGAGTTTTTAGATCAGCATTCTGCAGGGCTTGCAAAAAAACACCGTCTTTTTGGGCAGCCATGACCATCTCAGGGTTGGGAGTTACAACATAGTGGAATTGAGAGGATTTTAAATATGCACCTATCGCTGAAATAAAGTCCTCATGGGAGCCAGTATGAATATCAATCCCAAAAATATTATCGGTTCTCATCGCTGTATTACTTTGTCTATTATTTCAAGAGTCTTTCTTCCAGCCTCACTCCAAGTAAACTTTTGTAAGTGACTATTAATTTTTTCTTCATCTAGCGTTAATCCTAAAGATTCAATTATCCCTTGTGCAATCGAACTTGTGTCAAAAGGATCAACGTACAACGCCAAATCCCCTCCCACCTCAGGTAAACTTGAAATCTGAGACGTTACAACAGGAACCCCAACTGACAGGGCCTCTAGAACTGGCAGCCCGAACCCTTCGTATAAACTTGGAAATACAAAACTTTGCGCATTAGCATATAGGTATGGCAAATCATCATCATTAACGTAATCTAGAAACTTAACCTGAGATTCAATCCCAAACCTTGCAGGTGCAGTATAAATATCTTCAGCCAACCACCCTTTCTTCCCTACAATAACAACATCTATCTGTCCAGATGTAATGATTGGAACTTGAGAACATGCTTCAATAAGCCGCTCGAGATTCTTTCTTGGTTGCACCGTTCCCACAAATAATAAGTATGGCTTTTTCAACCCATACCTTTCTTTAATGGCACCAGAAGATTGAACATTTGCTCTCAAATCAGGAGAAAATCTATTCCTATCAACCCCTTCATACACAACTGAGACTTTATCTGGATCAACACGTAGCTCTTTTACAATATCATTTTTTGTTGACTGAGAAACTGCAATAATATGAGTTGCTAACCCTGCCCTGATTCTTTCGATGAGAGGATTTAAATAAAGCTTCTGCCGCCAATCATTATGATGAGGTAAAAACTCGGTCCGGATATCATGGACAACAACAATAGTAGGAACGGCAATGTTTTTTAAAAAAGGTATTACGTGGGCTGGTACAAACAATAAGTCTGGTGGCGATACCCATGTCTCGAGTGCTAACCCACCCTGAGTCCACATGACAGGAAACGCAATCTTTTTCCCGAAAAACCCTTCTCTAGAAAAAATTTCTCCGTATTCCTGGGTGGAATCTGTACGGGTGTAAAGTTTAAAATTATATGGCGACTCACTATTAGCAAAAGACTTTATTATTTGATAACTATAGTTTTCGGTTCCTGTACGAAAATCGCTAAAAGCACGTGAAGCATCAACACCAATGGTGATTTTATTATTATTCACATTCCCCATATCTAGTATTTCTTAGTAATATTCCTCTTATACGTGTCCAGATGTTCAAGGGCAACCCCTGTTCCCTTCACCACACAATATAATGGATCTTCAGCACGATGAAAAGGCACTCCAATTTCTTGCGTAAAATACCGATCAAGATTGCCCAATAACGACGTTCCGCCTGACATAACAACCCCTTTATCTCCAACATCGCTCGATAGCTCAGGCGGGGTTTCCTCTAAAACAGATTTTATTGCAGACAGCATGGTGGTTAAGTGTGGCTGAAGAGCTTCAGTTATTTCGCTGCTACTAACAATAATAGTCTTTGGTAATCCCGCTATTGCATCTCGTCCCTTGACTTCCATTGTCTTAATTTCTTGCAAGGGCAAAGCAGAACCAATTGATGTTTTAATTCTTTCAGCCATACGTTCCCCAATAATCAAATCATGTTTCCTTCGAATATATGTTGAAATTGCCTCGTCCAACTTATTGCCTCCCACACGGGCAGTATTATGAACAACAATACCCCCTAAGCTTATTATGGCAACCTCTGTTGTTCCTCCGCCGATATCAACTATCATATGCCCAGATGGCTCTGCAATAGGAATTCCAGCCCCAATTGCTGCAGCCAAACTTTCATCAATAAGATACGCTGACCTTGCCCCAGCTGAAAGTGTGGCATCTAAAACTGCCCTGCGTTCAACACTTGTAACACCTGCCGGAGCACACACCATTACTTCTGGTTTAAAAAACCGAATTTTTCCTGCTGTACGATCAAGAAAGTACCGAATCATGGCTTCAGTTACAAAATAATCTGCAACAACACCATCTTTCATTGGACGACGAGCAAGGATATTAAGTGGCGTACGACCAAGCATTGCTCTTGCCTCATTTCCCACAGCAATGACCCGATCGTCATCCTCAGAGACAGCAACTACTGTTGGTTCGTTTAACACTACACCTTTTCCTTTAAGATAGACTAAGGTGTTTGCAGTTCCAAGATCAATTCCGACTCGAGGCATTAACATAAGTATTCTTATTCTAGCACAGGATATACCCTTATTTGATACAAAAACCCCAACTATGAGTCCATAGATTTGATACAATGAAGCATATGGAGCATCGCAGATACTACTATTTGGTTGGAACATTCATTTTTATTGCTGTCACGAGCCTTATAATAACGTTATTGGCGAGTGGCTTTAGACTTGGTTCTGATGGGACAATTTCTCAAACTGGAATTATCTCTATTAATTCTGCACCAGAAGGAGCCTTGGTATATATCAATGATGTACCTCAAGATGCTACTAATACAAATATAACTCAACTAAAACCAGGTACGTACTCCGTTCGTCTCGAAAAAGAAGGCTTTGTCCCATGGAAACAGGATGTTGACGTTGTAAGCCAGACCGTTACACGGGTGGACTCTCTGTTAGTTCCCTTATATCCATCATTCAATCCCCTAACCTATACCGGTGTTGCCAACCCATCAATTGCACCAGATGGTCAAAGGATTGTATATAAGTCAACAAACCCAGAAACCGCAGGCATATGGCTACTCGAACTTGAAGATCGTCCTTTTAACCTTTCAACAAAACCACGCCAGCTTCTCGCAGATACAGAAAATAGACCTTATAGCACAGGAAGTGTTGACTGGTCTCCGTCAAGTAACGAAATCAAAATTACCATGTTAATTCCAAGTACAAAATTAAGTGAGCTTGATAATTCGACAACAATCATTGAATACTTTTCAATCCAATCTAATGAACTTTTAACTTCTAGTATTCAAGAAATTGATGATGAGTG
The DNA here is from genome assembly GCA_002771355.1 of candidate division WWE3 bacterium CG22_combo_CG10-13_8_21_14_all_39_12. Classification (GTDB taxonomy): domain Bacteria; phylum Patescibacteriota; class 4484-211; order 4484-211. Next base: position 22,216 of record PCSU01000001.1, read on the forward strand.
GAAAATTCTTGCGAGTACTGAACGAGAAGCTTTACTAAACAATCTTTCAGATACTCACGTAGCTGAAATTTTAGCACTTAACATTCACTCATGGTCACCGGACAACTCCCAAATATTACATACAATTGAAAAGGATGATCAAATCGAGTATCACGTATACAACGTACCAGATTCAAACACAAATAATGAACCAACTCCTACCCCACAATCACATAAGACTATTCATAACCCTATTCTTACGCTCCCCAGAGACTATGTGGTACGCTGGTTTCCCGATAGCTCGCACCTTCTAATAACCCATCAAACAGATGAAACCAACGGGGCTATTGAGATTGTTGAGATTATGGGAACCAACCGAGTACAGGTTTATAGTGGATCTCTTTCTCAATCAATTGCCTACCCAAACCCAAATGGCTCACGAATAATTATTCTTGCACGATTCAATCAAGAAAGTGATGCGTATAACCTCTACGGAATAAACTTACGATAAAACCTTTGCCTTTAGGTGGGCTTCTCGAATAATCATACGCTGAACATCCCTTGGGTGCCCAATCCGTATTAGAACAAGTTGTGAGTCCTGGCTTGAGACCTGAACAATCACATCTCCATACCCATAAAGAGTAGCCTGTAGCCCATCAGTCGTTGCCCGAACATCTTGAATCATTGTTAAGCTTGTCTCCCTATCATCATGAGAGAATAATCCTGCTTGAGTCACCAGAATTAATCTTTTATCCGTAAGCATGTAAAAAGTCCCTAACCACAAATTAAATTTCCAGATAAACATAAGAATTCCTAACACAAACGAGGCAACTCCTCCCCATAAAAAAAGTTGACCCAACATATTTCTAATAGCCAGTGTTTCTAAAAAAACTGGAAGAGGGGTATAGTCTAAAAAGAAAATCGCAGAAAAAAGAACAAAAGGTACGAATAGCATTAGTAGTAGAGAGTCTCTAAATACAACCCAATGCTGCCTGACAAGCATAACAACCTCTTCACTAGGTTCGAGTTCAACCCCATGATAAATTTCGCCATGTTCATGATCAGCATTCTTAATGTCCATAAGATAATTGTAGCACCTTACTTATGGGTGTTTCTATGAAATAATCGTATGCATCTTGAGCTAACTCAAGATGCAATATTTTGCATACAAAACGATGTACAATAACCTACTGGCAGTCGCCTTGCCATAAATGGCAAGCTCAAAATGCAAGACCAAAGGCATACAACGCGTAACCGTATGCGCCTTGCCATAAATGGCAAGCTCAAAATGCAAGACATTGCATTTTTCGGGGTGTGGCGCAGATGGTAGCGCGCTACGTTCGGGACGTAGAGGTCGCCGGTTCAAATCCGGCCACCCCGACCATTAACATGAGTACATGTTTAGAAGCTGCGAGGCAACTCCAACCGAAAATTTAAGGAACTTATGGATATCTCAGTTAGGGTGCTGGTACAATATTACCTATGCCCTTGTAGCTCAAATGGATAGAGCAACTCCGTCCTAAGGAGTAGGTTAGAGGTTCGAGTCCTCTCAAGGGCACCATAGAGGATTTTTTATATAATCTTCGAAAAAATACTGATCTGACGCTTCCTTTGCGGGTTCGAACCGGTCAAATTCGTCATTAGTCGTTTTTATCCATTCTTTATACTTAAAAAACAAACATTTGACTTTGTAGTGAGGTATTTAGTCTTTTAGCATTAGGTTCGAGCCGATTGTTCTAAAGATGATTTTCTTATCACCTAGTTTACTATTTTAAATATTTTCTCAGTAGTTGCAGTATGGCTTATAGGGTGTAAGCAAATTAGACATCCTCAGGTATGTTTTTGATAACCTCTAGGATTCCATACAAACTGCTGACACAGCTGTGCAATAGTTGATAACCTTGGATTACATTCGGTTTGGAGCTATCAATGTTAACCAGAGCAAGTGCTTTATCAATTTCACTACTCGGCAAATGTGCATCTCCAAGTCTGAGTTCGTACGCAGCTGCCAGTGATCCCATGATTCTTCTAGCTAGTGCAGGTTGCACATACTGTGCAAGCAGATTTTCCAATGATTTCAACGACCCCCATTTTTGACCTTGGGGTGGGGGCACCAGTCTCTGTAACTCAGCCACGTTTATTTGATCAGCTGTTAACCTAGCAATATCTTTTGCTAACGCGTACAAACCAGGCTTGTCTGTAGATCTAAAGCGGTGGATTTTTTTAAAATATCAGCTGCACTTTGATGATCATTAAATATGGGGAAACCCAATTTTTTTTCTGAAAAGTAGTTTATTGCTTCTATCCCACGACCAAAAAAGTCTTCTGGAGCTTGGGTGTCAGCTGGAACAGCCTCCATTTGAGAAGCGAGAAGCTCTTTCGAGACTTTGCCATCAGGTGCGGTGTTATAACCCGCCCAAATGTTTTGGTGCCAATTCGGTAAGAGGGCAATATCTTTCGCAAGGACGTTTATTAGCCCCAAGCTATTCATACCAAAATGAACACCATGACCTTCTAAACAGCCAATTTGCCCTGTTTCCTTAGTGTACCAGCCTAAAAAGCTACCTCTTCCACTCAATATCGCATTTACAACACCAGGACTAAACCAAAGCCACTTAATACCATGCTCAAGTGTAGTTTTATTTTCTCGGGTACCATTGGCATCTGTGATAAATGAAGCAGTTGGTGCTTCATTATCGCCAAGTACGATAGTGCTTGAACCAGCTGGGTCTATCCACTCATTTCACCATAACTCGCCACTTACTCTAAAAAGCTTGCGACCTGAATGTTTCTTAGTCCATCTGTCTGTTTTGATATTCTCATCTGTTGGAAAATCAAATTCGGGAACATCTTCCTCTGGATCTACATCTGTTCGCCCTGCATCAAAAACAGCAATTTCTTCTCCATATGGCATGCCACCTTCATGTATCTCTTGAACTCTTCCTTCCCAGCGATCAGTTCCATTTTCATCTTTCTTTTCGCCATTTTCCCAATCTATATGACTGCTCGTCTCGGTGACTTCATCTCTTTGTCGATAGGAAGTAATCCGTAGTACCATCTTTCGTGCGCATAAGTAATCTCGTAGATATGAGGCACGAATCTCAAGAAGAGTGGGGTCGCCATCCTCATCACGAGCAAGTCTAACAACAATCGGATAACCATCTTCAGGACGCAACCAATTGTCACCTTCTCTTTTCAGGCCAAGTGTAATAGCTAAATCTTGATTAAGATGCCACTCATGACTTTCCGCGCCACCACCCATCTGATCTAGAACTAAGTGCTCACCAGTAAAATCATGCCTCCATGGTTTGTACATTGCAGCTGGCTGATACCTGTCATCTTGCCAAACTCCACAGTGGTTATGGTTAATTCCTAACTCTTGCCAATCAATAAACTCTGATTCAACTTTGTTATCAAGTGGAATTGCAACAGTACCAACACCAAAAAACCCCTCTTTGTAACCTAAAAACCCATACTTAACTGCATTTTTATTCTGTTTTGCTGCTCTCAATGGGATCCATACGGCGCGAGAATAAAACCTTCTTCGTACGTCCTGCATTTCAAACCAAGTCTGTTCCTCCATATTATTCAATTTCACTTTTTATATTAGTATTATTACTATCGCCAGTGAGCTGGGTAACAATCATATCTCCACCAACATTGTATGTTTGCTGCTCAATTCTTAGTGAAAAGCGCCTGTTAAATTCAATAGGATCTTCAAATACATCAATCCCCTGAGGTGTAATTTTTACCATAAAATATTCCATATTAGTTAAATTTCCACTAACAAAATAAGTTTTATTCAGATAGTCTAGATTTCTTTCTAGTTCTACCTCACTTACTGGAATGAATTTCAATAGTTGTGGGCGACTAACAAAACCATGAGGATCAGTCTGCCACTGGTTGTAACATACCTTCAAGATCTCTCTTCGAATTAAATTATTGCTAGGCTTATTGCCAGAAAAAATAAGCATTCTTGCAGTTTCACTGATAGTTGACGAGGCCTTTATAGGAATGAAACCCTCAAGCACTGATGGGTTATCATCGCAGTGAATAAATAATTTAACAGCTTCATTCTCTGAAAGTTGGGGCAAGTAGCTTTGCATTATCTGCCAAGCAAAAAATTCTTTATCTTCTTTAATTTCACTGTTACCGCCGACATCATTCCACATATGAATGGTTCTATCGGTGATTGCAATGCAAATCGCTTTTAACTTATCTTCCCCTTTGGGGGTGCAATGAAATGTCATCACATATCGTCGGTTTAGCGCGCCTTCATAATCAGATAACACGAGCTTAACATTGTATTCCTCCTCTCCAACAAATAATGTGTGTTCATTTTGAGTCATTTTATGGTTGTCCAGTAAATAATTTAAATAATTCAATTCCGAGCGCGGCAATTTGTGCAACTTCACTAGTTCTGGTTAAAATCCCACCAAGGATTCCACGGATTTTAGGGAAATTTTTCTCATCACTAGCAAGTTCATTTATTTGTTCAACTTGCTCTATTAGTTCAGCCTTATCTGCACCCGAGTATTCTTCCTCGATCATAGTCTTAAGTTCATCGACCTTCTGTTGTACAAGACTTAAGTTAAATGAGTTAACAACAGTGCTTTTCACCGTAGTATTGTTGCCATTACCTTGAACATTAGTAGAAATTTTGTCATTGCCGATGAAATCGCCCATAATGATTACTCCCCCTCCAGCTTTAATTTGCTGGAAGCTACTTTTTACGTACCTTACACCAGGTGTAGTTATCTTCGAAAAGGCAAAGCCCCCGCTATCAAGTGTTGATTTCCCCTCAATATATCCTTCATCAGACAGGTATTGTAGGCACCTAAAGGCCATTTGCTCACTAATAAAAAGTTCTTTAGCTAGCTTTCCTGTGTTGGTATATGAAGAAAGATTCTCCAGATGCTCATCGTAGAGATAAGTCAAAATATCTTTTTGCACTTCATCTTCATCAACAACTCCGTTAAAGATAAGATTATCAACTAATTCTTGAGGATTTCCATAGCCGCGAACTATTTGTGTCTTCTGTTGCTCCAGATAACCAGTATCAGATGTACCTACAATCAATTGGATACAATTGGGGTAACAAGAGGCGAAGTCGCTAATGGTTAAAGGAAAGGGTACATGTGGAAGAATTCTCTGAAATAAACTACTTTTTCCTTCAACAGACAACGCATTTTGACTTCCCCAAACAGCGCTTGTTGTCATTGAAATAAAAGTCGAAAGACAGCCTATATGCTGACCTTTATCATTCTTGATAACAAATAAGAAGCCTTTATCGAATCCGTTTCTGGCATATACTAAGTCATTGTCCAGCTCAACGGGATATGCTTTTCCTGATAAATTAATGTAGGTTTTTCGTGACATAAATTGATCTGATTATACTCTAAAAATGTAGGTGACACATCACAAAGTTAGTAAATAATGGAAGCATTTTCTTAATTTCCAGCGAGTGTAGTCTCCGTATCTCTAATGCAATAGGAGTCAAATCTTATTCAGAAGAATTTTACAACCAGAATTGTTTATTTTAAAATTCCTGAAGCTTGTTTAATAAATCTGCATTAACTCTATTGAGTCCCGTAAATCAGAAGTTGTTGAAAGATAAATAGGTTCGAACATCGCCCCAGATGGTGCACCATAAAACTGCATAGCGGTTTTTCTTTGCGAAACCCTCAATTGCACAGCAATTCAACTGTTAGAAGTTGTAATATCCCCACAGTGTAACCACGATGATATACCTAAGATCGTAAGTGTCTTTACAACTTTTTTAATGCGATACCATGAAATATCTGGTATATTTTATTCATATGGAAGAATCTTCAGTTATTACATTTTTATCCAAGATTACCGGTAATACTCTCTCAACAAAAACACTTACATACATTCTTATTGTTGCACTTCTTTGTATAGGTGCTTATACCATCTACACTTTCTCATCAAGCTTTTCACGAATTTCCCCTCATAAAAATACATCTGTAGAATTAATACCTAACCAAGAACAGGAATATAAACAGTACCAATGACAAAAACATCCTCACTGGGATTTACTTTAATCGAACTGCTCGTCGTCGTTACAATAATTGGACTATTAAGTGGAATAGGTATCTCTAGTTTTGCAAGTTCTATACAAAGAACACGTGACACACAACGAATTTCCAACCTAAAAGAAATTGAGACAGCACTAAAACGATACTTCCTTGACAACGGTAAATTCCCTCCCGTAACTGCAAACGCTGGAAGTCCCGGTGGGTGGGAAGTTAGTTTTCTTGGCCCATTCATAGAAAGTCTTGACCCCTATTTTGAAAATGGAACACCTGTCGACCCACTCAACACGGTTGCAAATCCTATTGACATGTTCTTTACGCCACGTCCCGACGATGGGTCATTTTTTTATATGTATTATAACTATCCCACATCCTTACGATACGGTTGCGATTTTGATGGTCCGTTCTCAATCATTGGCCTTCGAGCTTTAGAAAATGGCAATCCCTCCTCTTTGCCTCAAGCTTTTTGTGATAATAGAACAACTCCCTCATTTGACACGTGTCCAAGAGGAGGCATTCTTAACGAATGTCGCTATTGGGCAAAAGAGTTTGACTACTCCCTTATGCTTAGGAAATAACACACCCGTAGCACATCTGGAACACACCTACGGTATGTTTCCGTAAATATCCGGCACTATCTTTCGAGAGGTGGTCTCATCCCAAGACTTATATGAGGTCTGTGGTAATGATATC
>PCSU01000053.1:0-1875 GCA_002771355.1 candidate division WWE3 bacterium CG22_combo_CG10-13_8_21_14_all_39_12
CTTTTACAAAGGTATGTATTATCAGACGCGCAAAAGAGGACATTTCTACATCGTTAAGAAGAGGACATTTCTACATCGTTAAGAAGAGGACATTTCTACATCGGTTTGACAGGATCAATTGAATATTTATTAAATAGACGTCTGCGTCATCCTTATTTTGGAAAGGTTGGTAGGCTTTCTGGCAAAGTACAGTTTGGTGAAGCACTTGTTGATGCTGCTAAACGTGAACTGTTTGAAGAAACTGGACTAACTGCTCAGACTTGGAACCTTGAAGAAATGTATAGGAAAACAAGGTTCCGTGAAGATGGTACACCAGTACAAGACGTTTTCTTTTACAAATTCTTTGTAACTGACTTTAGTGGAACAATGATTGATACAACCCCCTACCAAGAAAACTTCTGGGCAACAAAACACGATGTTTTTAGTAAAAATGAATTTGACCCCTACGATGACCTAGATCTTGATGAACGTGATACACCACAAGACTTTAAGTTGGTAGAAGCATGTGGAGACGCCGAAGGTTATTAACCGCAAAATTACCTTATTAATACCCGCATATTTTCTTGCATAATTCCCGCATTTATACCCGTATAATAATCGCACATTTCCCGCACATTTCCAGTGTTATTACCGCACTGCAAAATGCCTCTATAAAAGCACTATCTCGACAATCTCAAGTAATTACTGCAATATTTCCCGAATATTATCAGTATTTATGAGGTAATTCATGTGGAAATTACCCTATACTAATTCGTGACGCATCTGAAAAATCAAGCATGGATATCTCTGATTCATCGGGCGCAGTAATAAACGTTTGTTGCTTAGTAATAGTATGTAAGATGAGTTCACGATTTCTAGCATCAAGTTCTGAAAAAACGTCATCCAACAATAAAATTGGGCGTTCTCCCCTGCTCTGCTCGATGATATCGGCTGTAGTAAATAGTAGCCGAATAACCGCAACCCGCTGTTGTCCCCTGGAACCAAAGGTTAAAATATCTTTAAGGCCATCTGGTGCCAATGGATCAATAATTAAGACCTTTACATCATCACGTTGAGGCCCAATGAGGGAAAATCCAAGGGTCGCTTCTTTTTCCCGCAATTCCCGGAACTTTTCCCGTAGATATTCCCGCAAAGTCGTGCGGAGATTCTCTTCTCCTTTTCCCGCAGATTCCTGCAATAATTCCCGCATTGCCTGTGGACTAGGCAAATACTCCAATACTATCTCTTGCGGTAAAAGTGCGGTATTCATGCGGGAAACAAGATTATTTCTTGCAATTATCATGTCAATAGCTCTCTCAACTAAAGGATCTTCTATTACGGTAAATAACATCTCATCATACCGACCACTTTTAAGGAGAGCGTTTCTTTGTGTCAATAATTTTAAATACTCTCCTCTAACCAATAAATAGGTCGAGTTAATAGTAGATAATGTCCTATCAAGAAATAACCTTCGATTATGTGGTCCTCCTGAAACTAGACGAAGATCGTGCGGTTGAAAATACACAACCGAAACATGTGGCATAAAATCTCTAAAATTTGTTTCTGATCCACCAACAAAAAAATGTTTCTTAGATGCAGTAATACTTACCGCAAGTTTTGTAGCTGTCTCAAGTAAAACCTCTACCCGAGCAACGTGTTCTCCCCACAAAATGGCTTCTCTTGATTTAGACGTTCGTACTGACGAACCGGTTCCAATAAGCCCAATCGCTTCGAGTAGATTACTTTTACCGGCCCCATTTGGCGCAACAATAATATTTAACTGAGGATTAAACTTAGTTGAATATGAATCAAAAGATCGGAAATTTTTTATAGTAAGTGAATCTATGATCATAGTAATCAGTAATCAGTAATCAGTAATCAGTAATCAGTAATCAG
>PCSU01000053.1:1926-30899 GCA_002771355.1 candidate division WWE3 bacterium CG22_combo_CG10-13_8_21_14_all_39_12
CAGTTGTCAACAACCTCTTTATCATTCCCCACCAACTACATAATTACGAGTTACCAGTTACCAATTACTATTCACGGATCACAGCTTCTCAACGTATTTTTTTGTTACCCATCCATTATCTCCACCACGCATAATAAGTTGAATCCACTCTCCATCTTCTTGTCTATATGCAAATTTTTCACCTGGAAAAACAGTTGTTATTAGCTTTGACCCAATACTTGGGCCTTCACGTACATTAAGGTATCCGGTTGGAGTATCAAGAATTCGTAACGTCCCTACATTGTCACCCTCAACGGTAAGATGAAGTCCGAACCGACTTCCCTTAACTTCTTGACCAGTGTAGGTATCAATAAGCATGAACGCCTGATTAAACGTAACCGGATAGTACGGGGCCTGTATGGGTAGAAGAACTGAAACATCATTCCCTGGAAATACAGGAACCTTAGTAACTCTTCTAACCTGTGATGTAGAGTTCCATTTAACAGGATCATATGCCTCTGAAATTCCATTGGTATCAGCTACGGCAATAACAAACTGTGAGGGATCTTCCCAGGTAACACTCCCAACATTTTGAAATTGTATGGGAATCTCTCGTCTTTCTCCTAATGTAAGGGTAAGATCACCTACCTCAGATATGTTCCTCACTCGAGGTTGTGGCGGTGACTCAACGAGTGAAACAATCCCTGATAATATCTCTTGTGTAGACTCTGAAATCTCTGAAGATAAAATAAGGACAGGAACATCACCTTTCGCAAATCCACGTCCCTGAAACATACTGTAGTCAAGATTATACAATCCCATACCCTCATACACTGTTCCGTCTTGGGCAATAATATACGCAAACGGAATTCCTTTATAGTTATATCTGGTTCGTGAGACCTCCTCTAATAATAAAATTGCGGAATCACCTGTAAGTGGTAATTGGCTCTTAAGCTGATATGCAACAACGCTTTGCCATGGTGAAGATGGAACAGATGCCAAAGAGATCAAAGATCCGCCCCACTGTGTTCGTGTTGTTGGTAAGACATCAACACTCGGTCCTCCTGTAACTGGTACTTGCTCTAAGGATTCAAATAGTAGCGGAACCAAATCCACTACTATTTGGGCGCGCGTTCTATCGGGAACGGTTACATTAATATGCATCTCTTCAAACCCATCACGAACAATCTTTATTGAATGTGAAACCCCAGGTTTTACATTACTGACATAGGGAGATACATCTGAAGCAGTATCATCAATTGTTACGGTAGCATCCTGTGGGGTTACTGAAACATTAATGGAACTCTCAGCAAACAACGCATTTACCGATTCAAATCCTAAGTCATATCCATAGCTTACTGAACTATTGTTGTATATTTCTCGAGAAATGCGACTTTCCCCTCCACCACTCACATTAACTTTTCCATTCCATGAGTTTCCAATTGAAACAACAAGTTCCTGAGGTTTATCTGAAGTATACGAAACCGGCGTAGTTCCACTTTGCTTATCGTTAATAGTGACAGACTGTGAACCATTTGCTGTTGTTACAACAAGCGTTCCTATTTCAGATCGTGAGGATAAAACCATAGATGCGCCTTCCCTTACAAATACAAAGGTTACGATAACAATTACAATAAATGAGATTACAACTGTCGCAGTACGCATAATGCTTAGTCAGTCAGTGTCATTGGCATGACAATATGCCTATATGCAGCATCGTCTTTACCGGTAAAAACTGTTGGCTGCGTTGGCCCAGATATATTCATAACTAAAGTGTCTGATGCAATAGATTGGATTGCATCTACTAAATACCTGGCATTAAATCCAAGCGTGTGAGCATCTCCTGTAATTGTTGCAGCCGAACTTCCTTTATATGTCCCAACCGCAGAACTCTGGGCAGAAAGGGAAAGGGTTCCTTCTAAAGGATTACTCATAATCTTTATCGACTGACCTTCTCTCTCTGCAAAAATCGCTGTAGTTTTTACGGCATCCAAAAAAGTTGCAGCTGAAAGTTCAATCTTTGAAACAAACTCAGTCGGTATAATCCGTTGATAATCAGGATACTGAGCATCAAGTAATCGAGAAATGACTTCAACAATTCCGACCTTTATAAAAACCTGGTTTTGCTCACTACTTGCCATAAACGTCAGCGGCGCATCAGATGCATCAATTGCAGATGCGTCTGCCAATAAACCATCAACATCTCGAAGTGCAGAAGCCGGAACAATAAAAGAACCTTCTAAATTACCTTCAAATGGTACGGTTACAATTGACAACCTAAAACTATCAGTAGCAACAACATCAACCATATGATCATGTTTAAATACAAAAAGAACCCCTGTAAGAACTGGGTGAATATCTCCAGATGCTGATGCAAAAACTGTCTGTTTAACCAGAGACCTAAATAGCGACGGGTCTAAAAATGCTTGATCTGACTGTGTTTCATATGTTGGGAGCTCAGGAAAATCCTGGGCAGGCATGGTTACAAAGGATGCGTCATTAGTCCCATCTGACACCATGAGTTGATTACCATCGGAAGATAACGTCACCGTATCATTTTTTATAGTACTAATGTATTCCGTAAATGTTTTAGCAGGAACCGTTATTTGGCCTGGTTCATCAACCTTTGCTTGGATTGCGACTTTAATTGAGATTTCAAGATCAGAAGACTCTATCTTTAATTGATTATCTTTAGTTGCTGTCAGTAAAAGATTAGAAAGAACTGGAACATTTGTTTTTGTACTGACTGCTTTTGAAGCAAGTTGAGCTGTAGTTTGTATTCTTTGGGTAACTAAGCTTAATCTCATAGTCAAACTTTAACATAATCCCTTTATAGTAGCAATAATAGGCGTTGTGTATATCCGGAAAAGTCTTGTTTTTACTGCTATGACAGTGGATTTAGTGTTGATACTGCTTGGATAATATGCGAATAGAATGTGGATGTTTTCCACAAGGGAGTTAAACTTATCCACAAACACCCACTGGTTTATACAAACTATCCACAAAATACATAAACTTATCCACAAAATGCGAGTGGGTTAATTGGCTAGAATATGAATCTGGAATCTTCAGCACAGAGTGCAAGGTATCGTTTGGGGAAAGTGTGACTATATATTTGTGAGGATAAAATGTAGGTCCTTAACGTGTGAAAAGCCTTTTAACCGTAGAGTTCGTTTCGAATCATTGATATATGAGAGCTGACAACTGGCTTAAGGCCTTCTTCAAGAGTTGTTTTTATGCGGTCACAGCCATGCATGACTGTTGTATGGTCACGTCCACCTAAAATGTCCCCAATTTCTTCGAGATTTAATCCAAGTTCATTCCTCAAAAGAAACATAGTAACTTGGCGGGGGATTACTACTTCGCGTTTTCGGCGTTTACCGCAGAGATCTTTAATACTGGTATCAAATTGTCTTGTTACAAGTTCGAGAATAAGGTCAGGGGTTATTTTGCGTTTGGGGCCTTTTTGCTCTTCAGGATCACCAAGAATTGATCTGACAAGTGCAACATTTAGAGGGCCGGGTTGTGAGGATGCGTATGACTGGAGTTGTAATAATATCCCGTGGATTTCTCGAATATTTGAAGTGCAATTATCCGCAATAAATTGCATGACAGGGTCTGATAAATTAAGATTTAGTTCTAAAGATTTTTGCTGGACGATGGCTACGCGTGTTTCAAAGTCCGGTGGACTTATCATTACCATTAGACCGCCTTGAAATCGTGAAATTAATCGATCTGGGATATCTTGTATTTGTGTTGGGTCTCTGTCTGATACAAGAACTATTTGACTATTTGCCTGTTGTAGCTCGTTAAATGTGTGGTAAAATTCTTCGAGGCTTGCTTCTTTGCCTGATAAAAATTGGATATCATCAATAAGTAGGACATTTGATTTGCGGTACCGGTTTCTAAAATCTTGCATTGGTTTTTTTCGTGTAATGTGACCAATGAGATCATTTACAAATGTTTCGGAGGGGGCATACGTAATAGTAAAATTTGGGTGTTTGGTCAAAAGCTCGTTACCAATAGCGTGTAAAAGGTGAGTTTTACCAACGCCGGTATTACCATAGATAAGCAGAGGGTTATAGATTTTTCCTGGATTTTCTACAATTGAGGTTGCTGCTGCATGAACAACACGGTTGTTAACTCCAACAATATAGTTATCAAGGGTGTAGGTGCTGTTTAATTGTGGTGCTGTGTGGAATGAGCTGGTATAAGTATTGGAATTTTGCCCAGTTTCAGCTGTTTCTGGGGTTGCTTCAGTGAGATTTTCTGAGAATGTGGGAGGTTCGTCAAATAGTGGGCCTGAGAGTGTTTTGGTGGGGAGTCTTGGTGGACGCAAAATATATTCGACGGTAACAGCAGTTCCTATAACTTCTCTTAGAATTCGTTCTGTTGGTTCAGAATAGCGTTTTTGAATAATATTTTTACTGTACGCATCGGTACAGGCAATTATCACTTTGTCTTCAGACGTTTCGTATAGTGAAGTATTTCTGAACCATGTTGATACTGCAACAGGGTCAAGTTCAATTTCAAGGGCAGCAAGGACTTGGTTCCAAATTGGCGTGGTAGACATGTGTGCACTTAAGATACGACCCGATGTGGATAACGTCAACGAGGGGTTTGTCCTTTTGAGAATGGAAAATAATGAGGTGGGGTAAAATTACTCAGCGCTATGTGGATATCTTTTAGTGGGCAAAATTACCGCTTTCGATAGGCAACAATACCTGTTGCCATAAACAAGATAGAGAGAAAGGTTACAAATAATGTTGTTTCAACGGTACCACTTTCTGGGAGCGATGCTGCTAATGGTGTTGGTGTTACGGTTGAACTTTCAGCTGAAGTTGGGGTAGGGGTACTTGTTGCTGTTGGAACTTTTGTCGGAGCCAGTGTTCCTGTTGCTGTTGGAGCACTAGTTGGCTCAGTGGTGGGAGCAGCTGTTGGGGTAGATGCTCCTGTTGGGCCAGGTGTAGGTGCCCCACTAGTTGGAGTTGCCGTTAATTGAGCGCCACCTTGTTCGCAATCAAAGGATGATGAACAGAAGTTATTTCCAGCACCAGGAACTTCAACACAAAGTCCAAATCTACACTCAAGATGTGTTTGCGCTGTTGGTTCATCAGTCGGGTTTACGGCAATACTTGGGGTAGGTGTTGGGGTAGGTGTTGTTTGGCTACTATCTCTAAGGAAAAACCACCATATGGCACCACCAAGAATCAGTAAAAGAATAGCGGTAATTGCAGTGAGGATGATTATATTTTTTTTATTACTTGTTCCAGTTCCACTAGAATCAGGTTGTGGTGGGGCAGGGATGTCTTCTGGTACAGGTGTATCAACAGGAGTATCTTCATCTGGCAGTTCAGTGTTTGTTAGGTCCTCATCTGGATCAAAACTAGAAAGATCAGGATCTTTAAGGCCTATCTCTGAATCAGTATCCAAAGGCATTTCAGTATCAAAAGAAGAGTCAGTGGGTACCTCAGTGGTAGTTTCGGTTGCCTCGTCGTCTAATTCAGCCAATAAGTCGTCAACCTCCTGGTCAGAAATCGTTTTATCTGGCTTGGGAGTTAGATCACTACTTATTGTGTTTGTTGAAGTATCTTCGGCTTGGGGCAGATTATTTTCCTGTTCGTCCATATAAAAATAGTATGGAACATTAACAAGTGCTTGTCAATCCCGTTGTGTCGGTTTCAATGTTACAATTGAGTAATGTTATTACAGCAACATTTGAGAGAAGTTCTTGAGCGTGCTCGGGGAGATGCAGGGTACACCTTAACGACGCCGATATCTATTCGTTTGAACTCAAAGGTAGGTTTCGGCGATTATAGCTCGGGACTGGCTCTTTCTATTGATGAATCTAACACAACATCAATGGAACGTGCAACCAAAATTGCAGAAATTGTTGAAGGTTATAAAGATCCAATAATTGGTCAGGTTAAAGTTGCCGCACCTGGTTTTGTGAATTTTTTTCTTGATAGCGTTCAGTTATTTAAATTAACGAAAGATATCGATGATATGTTTGGCACTAACGACTTGTATGGCGGGCAACGGATTATGGTCGAATATACAGACCCAAACCCTTATAAAGAGTTTCATATAGGCCACTTTATGCCCAATATTATTGGTGAGGCGATCGCCAGACTTCACGAATATGGTGGGGCAACGGTTGAGCGTGTAAATTATCAAGGAGATGTAGGTCTACATGTAGCAAAGTCAGTGTGGGGGCTTATAAAAAAGCTTGAAGGGGATAGTCAAACAATGGAAGAGTTATCAAAGCTTTCACTTCTTGAGCGAGTCAAGATTATGGGAGAAGCTTATGTTAACGGGTCTAAAGCCTATGATGACCCAGAAGCAAAAAATGAGATTGATGCGATAAATATTGCTATTTACGAGGGCAACGATAAAAACCTTATGGCGCTTTACAAGGAGGGACGCTCATGGAGTTTAGAGTATTTTGAGACTATATATAAGCGTTTAGGCACAACATTTGACGATTATTATTTTGAGAGTGAGTCTGGTAAAAAGGGACTTGAGGTTGTAACAGCACACATTAACGATGGTATTTTTGAAAAAAGTGAGGGAGCTGTAATTTATCGAGGTGAGAATAGAGGACTCCATAATAGAGTTTTTATTAACAGCTTAGGTGTACCAACGTATGAGGCTAAAGAGTTAGGATTGGCACAAACAAAATACGAACGATGGCGGTATGATCGTTCTTTTATTGTGACTGGAAATGAAGTGAGTGAGTATTTTAAAGTTCTTATTGATGCTATGTCACGGGTTTTCCCCGATCTAGCAACAAAAACCACCCATGTTGGCCATGGGATGTTAACTCTTAAAGGGGCCAAAATGAGTTCTCGAACAGGAAATATTTTACGAGCTACCGATATTATTGATGCGGCAAAAGAAGCTGTTGTTAAGGTTATCGATCAGTCAGAGAAAACATCGAATGAACCCTTATCTGATAGAGAGATTGAGCTTGTAGCACTTGCCGCGATTCGTTACACGTTTTTGCGTTTGAGTATTGGAAAAAATATAGTATTCGATTTTGACACCTCATTTTCATTTGACGGGGATTCAGGCCCATATCTTTTATATACCTATGCTAGGGCGGTACATATCATTGAAAATGCAAAAGGAATAACGGTTAAAGATTCTTTTGAGGCATGGTCAGGTGAAGAAGATGATCTTATTAAAACATTAGTGCAATTTCCAGATGTAATACGTGATGCTCAGGAGAGTATCAGTTTGCATGGTGTTACACAGTACCTTACGACCCTTGCACAAACGTTTAATAGCTTTTATCATGCCAAACGGGTTATTGAAGATAATGAAGTTGATGGGCGTCGCCTATCGCTTGTCTTGACAGTTAAAAAGGTATTGTCAAACGGTATGTATGTACTTGGGATTGAGCCACTTGATAGGATGTAATCATGAAAAACGAACTGTATCAACCATATAGAGGAACTCGGGATTTATACCCCAAAGATTATGCCAAACAACAGTATATGTTTGATGTGTGGCGAAAGGTATGTTTACGGTTTGGATTTGAAGAGTATTTAGCTCCATTGGTTGAAAAAAGAGCGTTATATACAGCTAAACAGGCAAGTGGAGAAGAAGTTTCTCAAAAGGAATTATACTGGTTTACTGATCAGGGGGACCGTGAAATAGCTATTCGTCCTGAGATGACCCCAAGTGTATCTCGCATGATTGGGGCTCGTATACAGTCGTTACCTAAGCCACAACGGTGGTTTTCAATTGCAAACTTCATGCGTTATGAACGTCCACAAAAGGGTCGAATTCGAGAATTTTGGCAATTAAATGCTGATACATTTGGTGTCTCGTCTGTTGAGGCGGATGCCGAGATTGTAGAGCTTTCAATTGAAATAATGAGGGAGTTTGGCGCAGATCATTCAATGTTTAAGATATATATTAACAATAGGGAATGGTTCTTGTGGTGGTTGACCACAATTGTGGGGGTGTCTGAGAATATTCAGGCTATTACTCGAATTATTGACAACATTAAGAAAAGTTCAGACCGAGAGAATGAGGAAAAATTACATGAAGTGGGTTTATTAAAAGACCAAATAGAAAAAATAATGGGGTTAAATGGAAAGGTTTTGTCTGATTTTGAAGACTATATGTCAAAATCGAAAGGATTGTCTGATCTGAAGGCTCTTTATGACAAGATTGTCGACAAGGGTTTAGGGGAATATGTAAAAGTTGATTTCTCTCTGGTTAGGGGTTTTGACTACTATACGGGTAATGTATTTGAACAATATGATTTAAGTGGTGAGAATTCTAGGAGTATGTTTGGTGGTGGCCGATATGATAAGTTGGTCGGTCTATATGCCGGAGTTGATGTACCTGCAGTTGGGTTTGCTCCAGGAGACGTTCCGATGGGACTATTTCTTGACTCTTGGAACCTTATTCCCAATTTGTCAGTGGGGCCACAGGCGCTCGTTACAGTTTTTAATGAGCGAACAATTCAGTATGCTCAAAAAGCAGTGGATACGTTAAGAGGCCATGAAATAAGAACAGAAATGTATTTATTTGATGGTGAAAATGTGGGTGATCAGATAACTTACGCAAGTAAGAAAGCAATTCCATTTGTTATTATTGCTGGTCCTGATGAGATGACAAAGCAGGTTGTTATGCTGAAAAACATGGTAACGGGTACACAAAAGGCTGTAACATTTATAGATTTACCGAAAGAAGTTTTAAAGGGATAATCAAGGATTTTTATTTATTCGGGCTTTAAGGTATATTGTTCACCATCCTCAAAAAATGTCCATAATCGATAGGTTGAAGGGTTAATTTTAAGGGAAATAGGGTTTCTTTGATCATAATAGTAGTCATGGTATGCATTTTGGACCCCTTTAACAGGCTCTCCTTTTCGAGGATCTGGTTTTATTGTTTGTGATTTATTAAGTATTGCTGCAAACTCATCTTCTGTTGGAAATCTCTTAAACTTTGCATAAAACCTGGTAAGAACAGATTTAATTTGATCAAGTGATGCTTTCCGCAATTCATCGTTTTGTGATAATTGTTTTTTACTTAATTTGTTTTTTCCAAAAAATTTAGGAAATAGATAGGCACCTCCACCAATAAGGAGAGTTGTTCCAATAAGGGAAGATACAATAATAATGTTAGTTGTGTCTGTTGGGACCTCTGTAGAGACGTATTTTTCTAGGAAAGCGTCAACAGACATTCCAAGTCTGGCTGCTTCGTCACGAATTTCTGCTTGAGCTGATGGGTCAAGATTCTCAAATTTTGGAGTTTGAGCTAAGACAGTATAGGGGAAGGTTAGCATATACATAACGAAAATAAGTTGTAGTGCTAAAAGGAATCTCATTACCGAGCTCCTTCCGGGTCGGCACCCTCACACCAATAGCTTCGAATTACGTATACGTTACTTGCAAAGCCTAGGTCGGATGTGCAATTTGGCCAATGGGGCCGAGTTGGGAGATTCCCAAGGGTAACAGGGTCTGTTTGATTCTCTAGGAATGTTCCAACGACAAAATAGTCACCAGGAACCCCACCTGCAGCATTTTCACTAAAATAAAAATATGATCTTCCGTCAGCCCATACAGTTGAAAAGGTGCTATTTACGGGATCTTTAGGGAGACTTTTTAAGTATCCTTGTGCCACTAGTTCTGGAATCCAATCATCTCCTCCGGTAACACTATTGCAGTTTGAAGCTGCATATCTGGTACAGGTTGCACCAGGGTATCTTTGGTTTTTTGTATAGAATGATTCAAGGGCATGCGCAATTTCATTAATATCTGATTTTCGTCCAACATCACGTGCCTCTGCTATTCTTTGTTGTGGGTCAATTGCAACAAGCACAACGGTTGCCAAAATTCCAAGAACAGCCATAACAACAAGAAGTTCAATAAGGGTAAATGCGCGCGATTCATGAAAAGTCCGAGACATGATTTTCTATATCTTTATTTGTATCACGGTTTTAACGTGATCGTCTATACCACCATAGTCCTAAAAGTAAGAGAGGAATCCAGATTATGCCATAGACTCCAAACCAAATAAGACTTTCTGCTGTGTTTTGGAATAGTGTTAAGACTGATCGGACTGCAGTTTTAAAGACTACTGCGGGTCTAAAGGGATTTTCTGGTGCATAGGGAAGCGCAAGCTCATCCGTAGACATATCGACTGATACTAATGAGAATTTAGCTGTTTGTTCCAGGTATTGTTGTTGTCCAACGTAACTATCTATTTGATTTTGAATGGTGGTGATTTCGCGTGTTACGGTTATTAAATCGCTTACTTCAGTCGCATTATCCCGAATAGACTCGTACCTGGTTTTTGTTTTGGTGAGGGAATCTATGTGTGCTTGAATATCAGTGTATTGGTCTGTTACGTCTCTCCCTGATATAGATTGTGATGTTACCTTGACCGAAAGACTGTTAAAAAAGTCTAGTGCACTGTCTAGACTATCACTTGGAATCCTCAGGCTCATTGTTGAGTAAGGAGATTCTGTGGGCCTGGAAATGTTACTGGTTACCACATATCCACCAACACTTTCTACGTGACTTGTGATTTTTGTTTCTGTATCTACCACATCGTTAACGAGCATTGCGATGGATGCATTTTTTACAACCATACGATCAGAACTATCTGTTGGCGCATAAGGGTCTTCGTATGGGTAATATGATGATGAGGCTGCAAGTCCTACAGATTCGTAGCCACTGTCGTACATACCTGTCTTTTGGTTTGAAAACCCAAGATCAAAACCAGTATTGGTATAAAAAATAGTTTCGACCCGTGGCCAGGCAAGCCACACAATAACAAGAGCTGCTAGGGAGAGCGCTTTATTTGTTTTTATCCAGGCAATTAGTTTTTGCATATGTAAAGTATATCTCTAACAAAAAATGTATTCAAGTAGGTCTGAAAATCTATTTTAGAAATCTGATGAAGTGAGGCAATCGCCGTCCGAGTTGCATAGTTCGTAGTCTGATCCGTCGCTTGAAAGGGTGTAAGTCATACCTTTAATATTTTCAGCGGTTGAGTAGTCAGGAATCATTTGTTCCAATGTTGTTGGGTAGGAACCTTCAAAAATTTTGTAAAACTCAATATCAAACTGTGCATCTTCTAAAGGTGTGAAGATCGTATCCATGGATTCGTCTGTCGCGTCATTTACATCAGAGTATGTTACAGATGATGAATCGACAGAATCAAGAGCATTTTCCATAAAAATAGGAGCCTGTGTTGCTGCCCAAACCATGATTCCAAAGGCTCCAACGGTTGCGATTAGTCCTACTATACTAACTGCAATGAGCCCAGCATTTGTAGAACCTTTTGACTCTACGGTAAGATTGGGCTTCGTTTTTTTAATATGGTTAAAGATGACAACACCAATGATAGTTGTCAAAATTGTAATTATTGCGTTAAGTGGTGTTTGGATTATGGCCCTTACAGTTTTAGAGAGATCTGAATCAGGGATGCTATTAAGGATAATACCTGATACAAAAACGTATCCTATTAATACACTAAAATAGATAAGCACAATTACAAACCATCGGCCAAAAACAACACCAACATTTCCAGAAATATAGCCTTTACTTTTAAGAAGGGCATTAATACCGCGCTCGTCATCGAAAATAACGACTTGTATCCCGAACACAAACCACAAGCTAAAGATTATTCCTGGGATTATGAGGAGAAGAAATCCACCTGTGGTTATAAGTCCCATGAGTAGGGAAACAATAAACATGGGGATTACATATTTTAATGAGCGAGACATGATATCTAGGAAACTTATTGTTTCCTCTCGGTCACGAATACGAACCATCGTTGCAGCAGATGCCCACAGGCTCAGAAAACCTCCAACGAGTGAAATTCCGAGCATGATGAGTGTGAAGGGTCCAAACAGGTCAAGGATAGATGCACTTCCTTGGTTATTTGCTAGGGTTGCGAAACCAGGAGTAGCTACTGTGATGATACCCATAATAAATGAAAATATCGTTGGGAGGAGTGCAAATCCCACGTATTGTAGCCAATGCGCTTTAAATATCTCTATAGCTTCTCGAATAAGGTCCATTGCGCCGGGCATTGTCGCGGCTGTTTCAGCTGTTATTGCCGGAGTTGGGACATCGCTTGCTACGAGTTCTTGTGCGGGGTTTGGTACTGCCAAAAAAGCTTCAGATATGTCAGTAGTTTGCCATCCAGCAGAAATAAGTGATTGGATAATGACGTCATCAGACACTCCCTTTGTCTTTTCCTCATTAATGTAGTCAATAATATGTTGGTTTGCCATTTTGTATAACAGGATTGTACACAATAGGTACGTTAGAATCAATTATGTAAATAAGATAGATGGGGTTATTCCATGAGGTGAAATAACCCACTCCCTATCCACTGTTTCCTTATTCAAATCGCCATTCAATAATGTCAGAACTGCTTGTTATGTAATCAGCGGCTCCCATTGTTGCCGGTTTATCATTTACATAAAACAGCCAGTATTTGTTATCAGTTCCACCTGCAATGCCGTTGATTGAATCAACGTATTCACCAAAAGAAGAATCTTTAGTAACAACATCATCTTTAAGTTTTAGTAGCTCTAACGCAGTCTTACCTTCTTCACCACTATAGGTAATGGTGTCCATAGATTGGTCTGTATTTTCAATACCAGTTTTTTCTATTGTATTAATATCAGCTACAGAAGGAGAGGTAGGCTCGCTTATAGGTTCTGTATCGTTGGGACGAGAGACAAAAAACCAACCAATTATAAGAACCAATGCAGTAATAACAACGTAGGTTGCCGTAGTTGACTTTTTATATGTATCAGTTTGTTTATCCATAATAATCACCTCCTGTCTTTAGTTTGTTCATACTGTTCGTTCACAACATTAAAATAATGGTGTTGCGCGAACCGAGATGTGAATACATAGTGCATTCAACAATGCTCCTGAGTAGATCGGACTGTACCGTTGCGCGTCAGTGACAGAATTACACTGTCTTCTTACTCATGAGCGTGACTTGGTTATACACATTGTTGTCAGTTTGAACAAGAAGTGTTTTGAGTTGATGTGTATAGGTATTCGAGAAAGAGCGATATTGTGCTGGTTTAGTGCTATAATCGGTGGCATTGCACGTTGATATATCGTGAAAGTTCAATCATTTCAAAGAGGAGGTTTTAAATGAACAACGGAATTGCAGTACAAGACTTCAAAGTGGGAGATTCCTGTCTGATGCTTTTTAAAGTTGAGGTAAAAGGCGCATTTATTTACGTACGTGCGCCTGGACGGATAGAAGAGGTTTTTCCTTCAACGGTTAACCTCAGTTCCTCCATTTCGGTCAGGGCTGTTGCGACACCACCAGAAGATTCAGCCTTTCAGAGGGTTCCGGAAGGTCAAGAGCCTGAAGTTGATGTTTATTGGGTGTTTCATCAAACGCGAGAGGCCAAGGTGCTTCTTTCAATGCTGGAAAGCGAATCTCATTGGGCGTCAAAATTGGCTGAAGGGTTAGACGCAGCAGGTAGACTCTCCCAGGCGTGGAAAGAGACAGCTTTTGCATTTTCACAATTCTAATTTCAATCACCCGTAAGGAGAAATTACATGGCTGACAAACATCAAGGCGCAGTAACACCTTCAGATGGAAACGGGGATGATTTCGTTCGAGACTTAGGGTTTGAAGATGAAGAAGGTGATGGTCTTGGAGACCTTGATTTAGCAGATGTTGTTGATGAGATCTTTGAGTCGGGTTTTTTGTGTACGATCCGCATTATGGAGATTGTTGAGTCCTCAGCTTTAGCTGGTGATACTAAAGCTGACGATGTTATCGATGGGGTTGGGTTTGTCTTTGTGATGTGTGAACACGGCCCAAATAACTGCAAACGAGATCCTGAAGGTTGCACCTGCGAACGATGGGTGGGGTATATCCAGAAAATCGTGATAGATTGAGACAAGTTAATGTTCGTTTTGGTCTATTAAGAAACGAAAACCCCGGTACCGACTCATCAGAGTTGGCATCGGGGTTTGTTATGTTCCTGTCACAAAAAACGGTTACGCTTGCGGATACATTTCATCTACAAGCGTTAACAGGCTTTCACTAGTGTACGTTTTACGCACAATAGGACACCACTCGTTTGTAGAAAGGCTTGTATCCCACGGACAAATTGATCTCACCCATCCAAAATGAGAAAGGACTGCACCTGTTTCGGGGTTTTGCCGGGTGTAATGGATGATCTGACAGTTATGGATCTTATCGAGAGGATCTTTAGATCCATTAAAGGTGTCGAATTGGTCGCTACGAAGGCGTTCAATTCGAACACGGGCTGCCCACATGAGTTCTCCATGGCAGACCAATAGTACATTTTGTGATCCTGATCTTACGAGCGTATCCATTACTCGGTCGAATCTTTCGCACAGTTGTGACATGGATTCTCCACCAGGGAAAGGTGCATAGAATCTGCTTTTCTTGCGAGCATCCGTCCAGAGTCCAAATACTGTATCTCGAATCGAGGTAGTAATAACATCCATGATGCCACGGTCTCGTTCGCGTAAATAATCGTTAAGCCTCCATTCAACATCTTGAATGCCAAGAAGGGCTGCAGTTTGCATTGCCCTGGCGTACTGTGAAGATTCAAGACGGTCAAAAAATCCTGGTTCAAAGTTTTCAGATAACCATTTTCCAGCTTCACGAGCTTGCGTCTCACCTTTGGCAGTAAGTCTCCACCAAGAATTGTGTTGACCCATGAATTCTTGGGTATATGCACCGTCGTCACCTTCTTTGTCTTTGGTGGAGGCAGCATTTCCTTCTGACTCACCGTGACGAACAAGCACAAGATTAAGCGGTACTGTTGGGCCTTTCATGGACAAACTCCTTTATCTATTGTTGAGAATTAATGAGCTAAAATTACATTCGCATTATACGTTATATGACCTTTAAAAGTTAGCAACCATGCTACAATAGCTCAAACCGCACTTTTATTTTGTGTTTCACTTGTTAAGAGGAGGGGATATGACCGAAAATATGCGATTAGGTGTTAAACCTGTTAAGGAGAGTGTGTATTTTTACAAACGTAATCACACACTACCCCAACAACTAGTTGTAACGAGCAATATTAACTTAGACTACGAGTTTCAGCGAACGATCGTGTGGCAAAAAGTAACAGAGTGGATTGACGATAATCTTAGAAAAATTCTCATCACCCGTGTTGTTAGTGAGCATATCGCACATAACGGAATACCGTTGGTAAAGGACCTTCGTTATAGTTTGGCGCGAAATATGATTCGATCCATTGAGTTTGATGGGAAACGGGCATACGTGTATATACGTTGTTTTGAAGGAGAGGAACGATACCTGAGTTTCTTTGCCAACACGTACGTACAGTTCGCTACTAACGAGTGGGTGTTGATTTCGTTTAATAATACGTCAATGCCGTGGGGACTGAATTAGGTAGATTTGAGGTGGGAGGGTTGTTCCAATAAAAAAGGCCGTCCGGGGTTTAATCCGGGCGGCCTTTTGTTTATTGTGTTGCGATAACTGCTAGGGGTTGCAGACGAGTTGTATGTCGTCGATATTTACAAACATGTCTGACCCATTTGCGATGATTGAAAACAGCACTTGTCCTTCCCCAAAAAATGCTGCAGTGTCATACAGGAGCCAGTCATAAGTGAGGTCTCCTGGAAGGATTTCAACTATCGTACTTCCGTAAGGGACATCTCCGAGGAAATATAATATCTCAAAATATATTCTCCAGTCAGTATATCCCTCCTCAGCTTTGGCGAAAAAGCTAATTGTGCAATTCCCAGACAAAGGGTTTATGTATTGCATAACCCTTTGTTCCTCAGCAACCTCCCCAGGGATTTGAATAAACGAAATCGCTCCATTTCCCGTTAAAATTTGTGGCAGGCAGGAATCAATACTGCGATTACACCAGGGATAACCGTATATACCATTTGAGTACGAGAATCCAGAAAAGGCATCGTTTGCAATGGAAGGATCCACTTCAAAGCTTACGTCCTTGAGAATTTGAACTGGAATTTGAGGTTCATCCGTGGGTATTGCCGTTGGTATGGGTGTAGGAGAGCTTTCAGCGACCGGCGTATTTGTTGAGATAGGGTTTGCATTCCCCACCGCAGCAGATATCATTGCAAGATGTACCGTGTATATTCTTGACCCAGGAGTTGTACCAACAGTCGGGACGGCCGTGGGATTGCCGGTTGGTTGTGGTGTCAACGTTGGTGGAAATGTTGGAGTCGTCGGTACTGGTGTTTGACTCGCTACTGGGATTGGTGTGCTGGTTGCTGGATCAACCGGCTTTGTCGTCGGTGTCCACGTCGGTGTCCACGTCGGGGTAAATGTCGGCGTTGGTGTTGGAGGTACCGTTGGACTCGGAGCGGGAGTCTTTGTTGGTGTTGGCGTTACGGTTGGAATAGGCGTATGTGTTGCCGTATTCACTGGTGTCGCTGTTGGTGTTGATGGTTGTTGTAGCGGGCCATTTGAACATGCCCACAAAAACATATTGTCTAGCATCATCAATCCTGTGCCTGGGGCACCGTCATTGATAATCACCCGGTAGCCAACTCTAAAGTACTTGCCCGCAATCTGGGTAATGTCAAATGCGTAGTTCTCCCATTGCCCTGTTAAGGGCAGTTTTGCCGATGAGATAGCATATGGACTGGATACTGACGTTTTGACACCTACAATTACGTGGAGTCGCATTCCTTGGGCAACCTGAGTGTATTTTTTCTGCCCACGGAGGTACAGTTTCGTGACGTTTGCACTTGCATATGAATCTTGTGCAAGCGTTTCATTGATGTTGATCGCAGAACTCTCGAAGTAGCTTCGAGTATTTTGCCATCCACGGGAATCGTGCCCTCCTGGTTGTTTCGACCAATCCGCGTAATTTGGAGTAGGTCGGTTGTTGCTATCTGCATCAAGCCAAAACAGTTGCGTTTCGGTTTCTCCCGCTGCACAAATGCTTTGCGGTGTATCAACAAAGGTAACTGCAGTCAATGACGAAATTTCCTCTTGGGCAAATACCCTCACTGCGGGAATTAGAGTCAAAATGAGTAACAAAACAACCCGGATTACGAGGAGAAGAATCTTTATTTTCTGATACATTGGCGTACCTTTCTTTTTTGTGGAACAATCAGTTGTAAAGGGGCAAACAACACATTGAGTGTGTCGATATTGTATCACAAAAACATAAACTATGGGTCGGTGTTTTGGTAATGATGACATTTGCTAGAAACGGTGTGTAGAATGTTGCAAAACCCTGTATGATAGGTTATAATATAGTTTGTTACATATCCAGTGTGTTGTTTTTTGAAGTATCAATGTAGATTAACAATGAAAGGTGGGGTTTTATGCAAGATCAGGTACTTCGATCGAAAAGTTTGGTAGTTCGGGTTGTCCTTACCTTGATAGCTCTATTTGTTGTTTTGTGGGCTGGTGTCAAGTTTGCTGAGGCAGCTGCAGAACCAGTTGACCAAAGCGCAGTATCCTCCGTTTCCGGCAGAGTTTTTATGCTGGAAAACGGAAAAGAGGTTGGTATCGTTGGCATGAATTTGACCCTCACGTCTGAGGTGAACGGTACGGTAACCGTTTACACTGATCTTGAGGGTTACTATGTATTCAACACAGATGGGTTTGCAGTGGGAACTTATACGCTCACTGTTGAGCGGTGGGAGGGGTTCATCTGTGACACTCCTTGTTCGGTTGAGGTCAATCTTGGGGGGGAAGTGTCTCCTGGACTTGTTGTAGACTTCAAGCTTATCTTTTTGAAGAAGCGTGTATGGATGCCAGCGATGTTTCGCTAGCGTTACTCACGTTTTGTACCAAGGCCGCTTCATCCCAGTAGGGATGGGGCGGTTTTTTTTGAGTCATTATACTTTTCAAGTATAATGAGTAGATGTCCGGACATTCAAAGTGGCACAAAGTTAAAAATCAAAAAGCAGCAAACGATCCTAAACGCTCTAGATTGTTTACTCAGCTTACTAAAAAAATCCAAATTGCATCAAAAGAAAGTGGTCCTGATCCTGACGTAAATCCCTCTCTACGATCGGCAATAGAAGAAGCTCGTGCAGCAAACTTACCCAAAGATAAAATTGAACGAGCTATTAACAAAGGTGCTGGTATTGGTGATGAGGGTGCATTAAAAGATGTTCAATACGAAGGGTACGGTCCAAGTGGTGTTGCGGTTTTAATTCAGGCATCAACTGATAATATTAATCGTACTGTTAGTGAAATAAGAAAAATTTTTAAAGATGCGGGTGGTAGTTTGGGGGAACCTGGCTCTGCAGCATTTGTTTTTGGTGATGATCCCCATAATCCTACCTTTACCTCACCAATACGGGGGGCAGATACATCTGTGTTTGAAACTATGATCGATGAACTTGAGTCTCATGATGATGTTGTTCGAGTCTTCCATAACGCAGGGTAATTGTGAGACAAACGTTTGCGTGGCAAGATATTCCAGTCGTCTTAATGCAAGGGCTACAAAATCAAGTCCATTTTCGTTGACTGTTTTCCAACTCGATTAAAGAATTTAACCCAGAAGTATTCCAAACTATATTTAAAACTGTTTCTTTTCCAAACCGATAAAATTACTATCCACAGAATTATATTGAGGGCGCCAAACAATAGACATCCGTTAATTGTTTGATTCCAGTTTGGATAAATCCCCAAAAGCGCAATTCTCATTAACTCAGAGGTGGCAGTTTCTAACATATAGATCGTTAAACTTATTCGGCTGAACCAAGTGATAACGCTCATACTTTTCATAAACTTTTTTCTAGGTTCAAGGATAAGTACTGATGAAATGAGAAGAAGTATGAACACTCCAAGTTCGAAATTCGTTTTAAAATACCAAAAATAGTCAGGTGTTGAAATTGTTTTATCAAACTGCATCATTCCGCCGATTCCATAAGCAATAAAGAGGATTCCCAAAGGAAGGATAAACTTCTTCAGTAGGTTTGTGTGGTTATTAACAAGCATCATGCCAATGAGAACACCAAAGATTCCATACGCAAAATATGGAAGTAACGGGTAGGGGTTTGCTATAGTAAAGCTGTAAAACGTTGCCAACACATAATTATTGGTTTCCATTGCTTGTGTAAAGAATGGATAGAGCAAAACTCGTACAAACGAAAGTAGCATTATTATTATTCCCGATAATGTAAGTATGGTGTAGTTGCGTTTTGTTTTTTGAATACCATTGTTTTTGAGTAGGAAATAAAGGACAAAGGATAAGAGAATAAGGTTTAACGCGATGGTTGATAAGGAAGAACCTTCAAAATACTTTGTGATATGGGGGAATGTGAGGTGCATGTTTCTGAGCGTACTTGCAATTGCCGTCATGTCGGGTTGATTATTGACAAAATCGGTGTTCCATCTGCCGAGCAGAATATTTAGAATATAGTGGAAAAATAGATATATTGCTCCGGCGATGAGAGAGTATTTGATTAGCATTTTTTGTGAAAATGTAGGCATTCTTTTAAGAAACATGTGGGTCATCACAACGGTTGAATAGATAATAAAAATTCCTCCCCATAGAGCCATGAAACTCATAAGCACCACAACGATGGGTGGATTATCAAAATCGATTTTATCAATATTGGCGTAGTTGTAGATTGAAGAATGAAATAAAATGATAAACATCAACGCAACTCCACGTAACATATCGAGTGATTCAAAGCGCATTGTGGTTGGTTTCATAAGACTTATTCAATATCAAAGTTACGTTGAATTCGAATAAGTTTATTCGAGTTTTCGTTGAACCTTGGTTTCTCAAATACTATCGATATTTCTGGCGCTTTGCAACCGTAACTGGAGAATACGGTGGAAAGGTTGTCAATTATTGTGGTTGTGTCAAAGGTATCGGATGGTACTTTTGGTTTTAATTGAACTCGTAGTAACACATTGTCTGGCGAATTTTGAACAACCTGAAATTCATCAATATCATCTGAAGCGGTTATAACTGCTCGGCTAATGTAGTCTGGAAAAATATATTGCCACTCGCCACTATCTATCCGTTTTGCCCAAAATACATCATCAGCTCTTCCTTGAATTCGTTCAATAACTCTAAAAGCTGAACCGCACGAACACTTGTGGGGACTAATGGTAATGATGTCATTTAATTCATATCGAATAATTGGCTGCGATTTTTTGTGAAGATCGGTAACCAGAAGTTTTTCGCACGGCGTGCCGACAGGAGTTTGGGTTCCATCGCTTTGTAACGTCTCAACTAACACTAAATCTTCGTTAATGTGAAGGCTTCCATGGCTACAAGAAATTGCAATTGGTCCTTCGGTACATTTATAAATTTGGTCAATAGAAGTTCCAAAGACTTTTATCAGATATTTTTCTACATCGGGGTGAAGAACTTCTGCGTACGAAACTACCTTTTTAGGTTTAATAAAAAGTCGCCCGGCTTCAATTTCTCTGGCTATGATTTTAAGCATAGATGCAGGGGCAGAGATAACATTTGGGTTAATCGCTGTTAATTGCCTAGTAATTTCCCCAATCGACTGAAGTTGACTAACGTAGGTTAGTTTATTGCCTAGAAAATTAAAGTTAAAAGCAGGGGTGCTTACGCGCAAAATAAACGCTAAGTTAATTCTTTCGTGTTTTGGGAAATTGAATCGTGCAAAAAGTGCGGCTTTTAAATATGATTCCTCGGTACGGGTTACAATTTCTACTCCCTTGTTACCGCTGGTTCCTGAAGACATTCCAATATTCATTCCGTGCAATCGCCGCGTAAAGTCTCGTGTTTTTTCAACCTCAAGGCAAAAGTCAAGAATCTCATCTTTTGATAATCCGACGGTGTTGTAGTCGCCAAGGTTATCCATCATCAACTTTTTATTGGTTGTTGGAAGTGAATAAATGTCCGTTATATCAACATCTTTATAATGGGTTTTGAAAAACTGAGAGTGGTTGGTGGCATACGCGATTATGCTTCGCGCTTTTTGTTGTTGGTATTTATTAATCTGTTGAGGAGAAAAGAATGTGAATCGATACTTACAGGCCAGATAAAATACGACAAAGTTTTTTGTTTCGAGGTCAGAAAATGTATCTAAGAATGTTGACACTTATGCCAGTTTAATCGGATTGATTAATTTGGGCAAGCGTCACCATGTGTTTTTCCACAACGCTGGGTAATTTTGCAATCTATATTTTCCAAGAGTACAATGCGTTTTCGCACCAATTGTAATATTCTTCAATCAACAAGGAGATTACTGTATACGTGAGTAAGATGATGGTTTTGGTTTTCCTCGTAGTCATCAGTGCGATTCAGGGTTATGTTGATGTCCGACTGGTGGGCTTTTTTAATCAATCTAACCAACCCGCTTGAAAAGAGAGGAATGATATGTCATTTGTGCGGAGTACATTTGCAAAGATTAGGCAAATGTTAGGGCCAAGCAAAAGGAAGCGGGCTCGACGACGAAAGCGAATAATTTACCTGTAGGCAGATATGTAGGCAATGGGGTGAAGTCCTCCCATTGCCTACTTTTTTATTCGAGTTGACATGCTATGAGACTTAGTGTATTCTGTCTGGAAGTTATGATAATTTCGTTGCAAACAATGTATATGTGGAAGCATCCTCGTACCCCCGAAAGGGCGGGTGTGTTTTTTATTGGGACAACAGTAAAAAACAAATAAGATAACATTGCTTTTGCAACATTTATTACCCGCCAACTCGGCGGGTTTTTTTATGGGAAAAATCGGGTAGAAAAGGGTTTTAACAGTAGATTTGAAGGCCTTTTCTGCGGGATTTGACCCACAGAAACTGGCACATTTAACAATAGAAAAAGGAGATGTCATATGTATCTTTATGTAGATCCAGATGATGGTAGGGCGGTACGATTTGCTCAGTTTTCACTAGGGGCAAGGCAACAAACGGTTAATCGGTGGTATCTACCAGGAGGAGGTACTATTCCTATTGGGCTTCAGGTTATTCCTGACGTGCAGATGCCGCTTGGCAAAAAGAAGGTACGTGGAGAGTACGTTCCCAAGTTGTGGGTGCTAAATGATCGCACGAAGCTTGCAATAGAAGGAATCGGAAGTGAATTTCCTCGTAGTCTACCCGTTGGGTTGGTTGTTTCAGAAACACAATGTACACAGGGTCTTCAGGGTGAGGAAGAATCTTCTCTTCTGGGGCAATTGCGCCAGGAAAGCACTGTTGATATCCCCAAAGAACATCACCATAGAGGTGGCGGAGTGTTAGTGAGGCACTTGTCTGGCTTTGGTCGGGTGGTTACAACACGAGAGCAAGCTGCACGAATTGGACGTGGAAACTCCGCCGTATTAGATGAACCGAAAGCTCACGATGATCTTAGCCCATCAGTGCTGTACGGGACTACCGATGTGGCAAACGTTTTTGAGCTTCTTGAGGCTCTTAAAGTGGGTGTTCAGTTAAGATTGCCTGTGGTGTTTGATACGTACAATTCAGCCCACACCATTGGTGATTACTGGATGCGCATTATGCAGCCAAGTCTTGTTTCCATTGGTACTCAGATGAGTCTTGAGGATTTAGGGTTCAATTCAGAAGATAAATTTGGAGTACCGTCGTCATCTTCTACTCGAGTAAAAGAAACCTTCAGATCGGCAGGTTTGACTGCGATTGCTGACAGAGCTGCATTTTTATCAACTCTTAACAGTTGTACGTTTGCGAGTTGGTATCGTTCCGCGCATGAGGAAATTGCACGAAGGGTACTTGCGGTAACGGGTAACTCTGCCCGAACACGTGCTGTAGTGGTAAGCACTGAATCGATTCTATCGCGCACGAGCATGTGGCACTGGACGATTGGCTATTTTGCAAGTCAGTTGGAACGATTAGCAAAACGGCCCGTTATGATGCTGCATACACCTGATGGCCAGGCTTTGCTCACTAATGCGGTTCATTCGTATGCGCAGATGACGATTGCCGAGTTTCACCAGATTGGTGGTTGGCTTGGCGGTGCAGCAATGTATCAGAGTATGTACATGCTGGGTAACCTTGGCGGTGTGGTATTACCAGTCAAGGATTCTAGTGCAGGTGACGTTCATCTTTTTGCACGGCCATATCTTGAAGATCCTAGATCTGGTCTTCATCTTACGCCGGTGGGTTTGTTTCGATTAACAGTTCCGGGACAAAACGAAGATTGGACGATTGATCCGTGGGTGTTCCTGGAATTCCTTGAACGGTGGGGAAAAGAGAAGTCTGGGTTCGAGATTCAAAAGATATGGGATGCGATTGAGGTTCCTTTGGCAGTAACAAATATTGGAACTAAAACTGTTGCTATGGTAACAGAAAACGGGATCTATATTGCAACTAAGTAGGAGTGTAGGTGTTCGCATTGAGGTGTCATTCCCTTGAAAAAGGGAATTCAGGATATACGGATTTGGATTCCTGCATTCGCAAGGATGACACAGGAGGGGTTAGCACTGTGTTGGAGGGCCTTTTTTCAAGGGCCCTCCAACACGGATTTTAATAAATAACAAAAATGTGAGATTTAAAAATGAGGTGAGATTAATGAAAAAGACTAAAAATACAAAACAATTAAATAAAAACGTGCAAGTAGTTAGTACACCATCGGTGTTAGTAATCAGTGCTCACGCCGATGATCACATTGCGTGTGCTGGTACGCTTTTAAAACTTAAGGATATGGGCTATGCGATCAATGAGATCGTGTTAACCACATCCGAGGAGGGAAGGGATTTTCGTCATCCTGAAGGTGATTACAATGTTGCCGAATTGAGATCACAAGAGTTATCTAAAGCCTCTGAGTTTTTGGGCGTGAGTAATACCTTCATGTTTGGAGAGGAAGATCTTAACCTACAATACTCGAAAGAACTTGTATTTAGAGTTGTTCAAATTATTAGAACACTAAGGCCGCGGGTGGGTATTATGCACAGTAGTTTTGACTGGCACCCGGATCACCGGGCGGCGTTTGCTATCAGCTCCGAAGCTTTTAAGATGGCAGCCACCGGAATTCAGCCTGAAAAGGGCGACCAGTGGAGAACACCAGTTGTGATTGCAGCTGAAGGTATGTTACCTGTTCAACCTAACATATTGGTTGATGTAACGGCCTATGCTCAAAAGAAGCTTACGTTGTGGAAAATCTACGAGTCACAGGCAAAGCCTAAAGCTATAAATTTTGAGGAGAGTTTAATGCAGGTTCGTGGATACCATGTAAGGCGCCCAGGTTCATTTATGGCTGAAGCGTTTACCACTGACCCAACGTCACCAATGCTACTTTTTGATGACGGTACAAACCAAAAGGAGGTAGAGTGTGATTTTTAGAAACGACGAACCGTGTTTTATGGGTGAGCCGGTCACATCGGTTAGAAAGCTTAGTAGCGGTGCGAACAACGTGTACACGGTCAATAATCGATTTGTGTACAAAGAGTTCGCACTGCCTGAGCTGTGTCTTACCGAGGCAACTGCCTTAAGACTAATGGGACCTACTGCAACTTCTACGCCTACGGTTATTGGAAATGGGAATCAAACCTTAACGACTAATTATGTTGATGGGGCAAAAGAGGCTTATGAGATGCTATTGCGAGGTGACATCTCATCACAGCAGGTAAATGCACTCGTCTCTCGGTTTATGTTGGAACAGTATCAATTACTGCTAAAGGGTTCAATTACCGAAGCTTCTGCTTTATCCTGGAAAACTAGGTTGCGGGAAATAGTTTTGTGGTGGAACATCGTGGGAAAAACATGGTGTGCACATTTTCCCAACCAGCTGGATGTGTTGTCTCAAGGATTGGATGTAATTGTGGGATTACTTCCACGGTTGGAGTCTACTGCACTCGTTCACCGTGATTTACATATGAGTAATCTATTATTGACTGATACCAGAGGATATTTGGATCTAACGGTAATTGATTGTGAGCATGCATTAATTGGTCCCATTGAGCTTGAGTTTTTAAACTCCAGATTTTGGAATGATAATAAATCGCTTGATGTGGATGCGATTATAAGGATTTTGCGGACCGAATACATGGTACCGTTTGATGTGGAATTGGAAGCGCATCTTATGCCGTTTTATATTGCAGATCAACTGTTAATGGCATATAAGCTAATAAACGAAGACAAGCGTGATAAATTGCTCGTTAAAGCTAGCGAAGCATTTGGGTGGCAGCCGAAAGTGAGGTAATTAGTTTTTCAATATCTTTTTCGGTATTGTAAATGCCAAAACTAACCCGTACCGACGAGTCTTTCCCAAAAAGCTCTTTGTGTGCGGGTTTTGCACAATGGTGGCCAGAACGGACCAATATTCCATCATCATCTAAATAATTTGCAATATCTTCCGAGGCTAACCCATCAACGTAAAAACTTACAATCCCTGCGTGCTCAGCTTCTCGGTCACCGAGCACAACTAGACCTTCAAGGTCTAGCGATATCAGCTGGTGACGCAAGATATCAGCGAGTCTTGTTTCAAATTCAGCGACTTCTTCACGACCGATGTTATCTAACCATGTGCAGGCTGTTGCTAAGCCAATAGCCCCTTCTATGTTTGGCGTTCCCGCTTCAAATCGCATGGGAGAACGGCGAGGATCGTACGATGTTGAAGTTACCTCTTTAACCATTCCACCACCAACACGGTACGGATCAAGGGATTGTAATAATTCTTCACGCCCATATAAAACGCCAGTTCCGGTTGGACCATATACTTTGTGAGCAGAAAAAACTAAAAAATCTGTTTTAAGTTGTTGTACATTCACTGGCATATGCCCAATGGATTGAGAAGCGTCAGTTACGACAATGGCTTCAGGGTGTTTTTGTTTAACCATTTCCGATATTTTTCGAATAGGTTGAATGGTTCCCGTTACGTTACTTACATGAGAGATGGTAACAACGGCAATTTCATGTTCATTCACGATTTTTTGTAGCCCTTCTAAGTCTATCGTCAAATTATCCTTGAGGGGAAGGTATATAAGCTCCATATTTTTTTCTTTCGCGAGTCTCATCCATGGTAGTAAATTGCTATGATGTTCAAGTTTTGTGGCGAGGATTACCGAGTCCGCCGAAGAGGCGGATTGAGATGATATGGCATCCGCGACTAAATTAATTCCTTCAGTGCTGCCTGACGTGAACACAATTTCGTGAGGAGAAATTGCATGAACAAATTCGCCAACAGTTTTTCTGGCTTCTTCAAATTGTGTTGTTGTCTTTCGCGTGAATTGGTGACTTCCACGAGAAATATTGCCGTAACCTTGGCTATAAAAAGATGAAATTTCATCAATCACAACACGTGGTTTTTGAGTCGTAGCGGCGTTATCTAGGTAAATCAGGGGTGATTTACCTTCGAGAAAGGGAAATTGTGCTCGAATTTCATGTGTCATAGAGGCATTATACCAAGATGTTGGTTTGGTTGAGAGTGGATTAAGTGGGGTATCATATGGTTCTGTTTGAATCTATTCACAAGGAGTATGTATTGAGGAGGTGAAGATTGAGTCCAAGATCACATAGGCAACAGCGGGTGTACATCAAAAAGAGAAATCAGAGTTGGAAAAGACTAGGAGTTCTTTTCCTTGTAGCAATAGTCTTTGTAATTGGGTGGTGGGCATACCGTCTTGTTACGGGTTTTACTTCTAATTACTATGACTGGGAAAGTCCGGGAGGAACGGTCATTCACTTTAAGACCGAGAATTTCCCCGGGCGATTTAATACCAGGAATATTGAGGAAGTGTTTGGTCCATATTGCTCAAAGAAGTTGGTTGTCAATGAAGTTAATGTTGTAATTAACGATGGGAAGGATGGCATTGTTATTCCTGGGATTATTGATCCCAAAGGGGGATCTGCTAACACAACAAACTATCGTAACAAGCAAACATCTCAAATTTATGAGATTCGTGTTGAGGTTCATGGAGGGGCTTTTGCTGATCTAAAAGCTCAGACAAAGGAAGAAACTTACTTCTATCAATCAATATATGATGATCCGATGCAGGTTACGGCATTGGAAGATCTTCAAGGAGCGATTTTCGAGGAGGTTGCGGTTCATGTATGCCGGCGAACGACACATGCTCCCCAGTCAGATTCCGAAGAGTTTGAAAGTGAACAGGAACATATAAAATTCCTGCTTGGGCCCAGAAAGGTGTTGTTTAGGCCTGACGGGTGGTAGGAAGTCTTGAGTGAGGATAAAAGCGTGTGGGGTTAGAGTTTTCTAACCCTGCACGTTATCTGTTTGATTTGATGCCGATTTTTTTTCTTCAAGTTTTTGCAACTCTTGCGTTGAATATATTCGTGATTTGAGTTTATCAATAAACAAGATTCCATTGAGATGATCTAATTCATGCTGAACGAGACGAGCATAAAAATCTGCTGCTGTTACAGTGAATTCTTCACCTTTGAGATTGTATGCACTGACCGTTACGGATTTAAACCGTTCAACATGCCCCCACTGATCAGGAATACTCAAGCACCCTTCCCAGTCAGTAATTGTTTGCGTTGAGGTTTTAACTATTTCAGGATTAATAAAGTACTGTCTCATAAAGTGACCCTCTCCAACTTCAAGATTAATGACAAATATACGGGAAGTTTGGTTGACCTGGTTGGCAGAAAGCCCAGCGCCAAGCGGATATGTGCTTTCAAGTGTTTCCATAAGATCAAGAGCGAGGATAGAATGTTCATCTGAAAGTCCATTTTCTAAAGGTACTTCACTAGCAGTTTTGCGAAGTGTTTCGTTGGGATGAACAATTATTTGTCGTAACATAGGCCCATTATACGTATGTCTGGCCAGAAATGAAACAATACGATACAATCTTTACAAGTTACAAGTTACAAGTTACAAGTTACAAGTTACAAGTTACAAGTTACAAGTTACAAGTTACAAGTTACAAGTTACAAGTTACAAGTTACGGTCCCGGATCCAGAATGTCTGAGTTCGCAATTGTGACTGGTGAAACAAAACGCCTAACTTACCGTAATTACTGCCTCCCAAACCTTCCATTTTTCCGTGTGATTTATTTTTTAATTGTTCGTGAACCTTAACAATTAAGGTTTAATTAATCAATTCACTGATGTGAAAGGGGTTCGTATGCGACAGACAGATGTACGATCGTTCAAGGGTGATTGCACAACTTTCCGAACAAGCAAGGTTGTTTCGTGGCGTATGCGCCGGTTTATGCTTCGCGCAGGGGTTTCTAGTAATCAAAAAAAACACTGTAATCCACGTGGTAAACGATAAGGGAGGGGTTTATGTCTACCAACGGTGTTGTATCAGCGAAGAAAGCCAAAGAAATGCTTATCGCCGCAGCCTCTAAGGGGAGTTCTCTCACCATTCAGGTAGAAGGGGCTACGCGGCCTGATCGTGGGACTGTTGTTGTTAATGTGCCGGTTGTTGGTGAACGCCGTCAGACAGGTACCGATGAAGATAGGATTGCAGATGTTCTGGGTATGCTCAGTGGAGTGGCCCGTGAATGTTCCTGTGGTGGGAAATGGAGTGGGGTAGATTTAAGTTGGGATCCATTTCACGGTACTGTTTCCATTGGTGCTGCTAGTCCTCTCCCGTCATAGCTGTAATACTATTCTCTCAATACATGAAAGGAGGCCGTCGTGGCTAAGAAAAGACGTTACCCATATGTGGTAGTTGTCAACGAGAATGATCTTGTTATGGATCTTGTTGATGAACTCTTGGATCTTCACGACGAAAACCCTCTTTGTCCGGTTGTGTTTGAAATTCCCCCTTTGCCAGAGGGAATTGTGTATGACGATGAGGAGGACGGGTCCCAGAAAGCAGTAGCCTTTGAGGTCGCTGAACAAGTAGTACAGTCATGCGGTGAAGATTGGTATACCTACGAAGTCGGCTGCAAAGGAAAATGCTGGTGGATAGAGCTTATTCCCACTCGTGTTCCTGTTGGACGAATTGCCCAGTGTTTGTTTGGGAATGCTATCCGACAACGAGTTGAAGAGAGCTCATTTGCAGGAGTATTTGCGTAAGAATCAACAGGGGGAACGGAGAGCTGTATGCTCACCGTTCCCCCTTTTTGTATTAAGCAGGAAACCCCGCACAAGATTAGCAGATGTTTTGTAACGTAAGGAGACGAAG
>PCSU01000063.1 GCA_002771355.1 candidate division WWE3 bacterium CG22_combo_CG10-13_8_21_14_all_39_12
AATTCCATACCTTCTACCCGCTTCTGCCGCTGTTATACCTTCAGTCTTTATCGTTCGGATGATCTCCTCTTTTACGTTTTTTGCTATGTAATTTGTCGACATGGTGGTTCACCTCCTTTCAGAGAGACTCACTGTCTAGTTTAATGGGTACCTGTCATAGGGAAGAAGTCATCCAGGAATTTGGAATAGGTATGTCGCCTCATAATAATTATGTTGTAATCACTTCAAGTGGTTTTGAACCACAAGTTGCAGCCTTCAATTTAGCACAACCGGGCCTAGGTACTGTTAATAGTGGAATACTTGTGTGGGAAAATAACTCAAGTGAATTAGTTGAAATTGCAGTAGATCCTCATCCTCACCATAATAGCAATCGAGCAATAACTGACGGTGACTTTTCACTAATTCTTGAGCCAGGCCAGTCAAAAGCAATAACCATCACTAGAGCCGGCACGTACACTTACCACAACGAAGGGAATCTTTTGCAAACTGGAACAATTATTGTGGAATAATTCAAATCTCTTTTGCACCCCCCATGGTTAAAAGATACAATTGTTTGTAGATGACTCAAATTCCAAATCGCCCAATTACCAAAGCAGTTATCGCAGTTGCAGGCTACGGTACACGGTTTTTGCCGGCCACCAAAAACCAGCCAAAGGAAATGCTCCCCATCATCGATAAGCCAATTATCCAATATCTGGTAGAAGAAGCGGTAGCTTCAGGAATTACCGACATCATTCTGGTTACACGTTATGGCCAACACATTATGGAAGATTACTTTGACAACAACCTTGAGCTTGAACACTCTCTCGAAGAAAACGGAAAAGTTGATCGACTTAAAATTGTACGTGATATTCCCAAGATGGCGAATTTCATATATGTTCGACAACACAGCCATTTGCCATATGGAACCGCAACTCCGATTCTTGTGGCACAAAATCTCATTGATGACGACGATGCCTTTGTATATATGTCGGGTGATGACGTAACACTCGCTAAAACTCCGGTAACAAAACAACTCATTGATGTATATGAAAAATATCATCCGTCAGCAATACTTGCAGTTCAAGAAGTTGCAAATGAAGATGTTAAACGGTACTGTACCGTAAAATACAAAGAAAATCCTAATATACCTTTTGAGATTGAAAGTGGCTTCGAAAAACTTCCCTTTGGCCAAGCACCATCAAACATGGCACAATTTGGTAGGCTTATACTCACCAACGACGTCATCACAGAAGCACAAAAAATGCAAACCGGAAAAGACGGTGAGTTTTGGATGATTGATGTTCTCAATGCCCTTGCCCAACAAGGAAAGTCAATTATTGCACAACCAATTGAAGGCGAGTGGCATACAACTGGAGACCCACTGCGGTATCTTCAGACAACGTTTAAGTTTGCGCTTGAACGTGATGATTTACGAAACGATCTTCTCGCGTTTATAAAAAACGAGATTTCAAAATTGCAATACTGATCACGCCATTTGCACACCACATACGTAAGAGATACAATTGGTTACATATGAAACAGACGGTTCGAAAAGCAGTTGTTACCGATGGGGGATACGCCACACGGTTTTTTCCGGTTACTAAAACCGTCCCCAAGTGCATGCTCCCCATAATCGATAAGCCCATTACACAAATCGTCATAGAGGAATGTATGGAAGCTGGAATCACAGAAATTATTTTGGTAGCAACAGAAGAGGGACGAGAAATTTACGACGATTATTTCCACAACAATTCACAGCATATTCATGAACAATTAGTAAAACAAAATAAACCTGAACGTTTTGACAAAATTCGAAATATATACAGCCTGCCAAATATCATTGTTATTGCACAAAACAAAAATCTTCCATATGGGACAGCTTCACCAATAATCTCTGCTCTTCCCTATATTGGAGATGAACCATTTCTACACGTACAAGCTGATGATGTAATTTTGGGAAAGTCCACCTGTAAAGAACTGGTTGATGCGTACCTGCAATCTGACGATAACACTATGGCTGTTATAGCAGCACAAGACATTCCAGATGTAGATGTAACACGATATGGAATTGTAAAATTAAAAGAAGGAACAGAAAATGAGCTTGACTCAATCATCGAAAAACCAACAATTGAAGATGCACCTTCAACACTGGTTAGTTTTGGTCGGTATCTTTACACACCACTAATTAAAAAATATCTTTCCTCAGATGAAAAAAACCTTGGAAAAGATAACGAGTTGTGGATGGTGGATGCGATTTGGCGCATGGCAAAAGAACACAAAGTACTCGTAAAACCAATCTCGGGACAATGGAAAACAACAGGCGATCCCAATAATTACCTACGAACTGTAATTGAATATGCACTTCAAGACAAGGATTTTAACGGAGAATTTAAAGAGTATCTTAAATCTCTGGACCTCTAACGATAGATTACTAGCGTTTTCTAGATTACTATCGTTTTTTACAACTGCCAGTTCTCAATCTTATCCATAAAAAAATCTATATCTTTCTGCCAGCTATGATCTGATCTGGCACTTGGTGGAGTGTAACGTGACTCAATTTTAATCACCGTATCTAACCCTTTATCAAAATAATTTTTGCGAAGACCTCTGGCAACTGTAGAGATAGCATGTTCCCACGAATCAAAATTAGCTCCTGAATTTTGCCCAGTATACACAGCCCACCCAAATGCATTAAAACTATCGCGTGGAATTGCACGGCCACATCCACTTTCTTTACAGGCAATAGCAGGAAGCAGAGTCCATGGTAAGTTATATTGATCAGCCGCATCAATAAAGGCCTGAGCCGGCATTGGTGATCTATAGGAATCAAGGAACGCCTGAACCTTAACAACGCGCAAATCATTTGATTCAATATGTTGTCCTAATACACTTCCTTGTTGCGGAATAGAGGTAAATAGATTATATGATTCGTGTGATGGATCAACTATTTGTGCAATAAAATCTGGTGCACCACTTTGTATTAATAACACTCCCAACGTTACAACTAAAATACTTCCCATTGCACCCCAAACTGGAAGAATAAATAAAAGAGTAGATCTTCGTAATCGTGGCATAGTATATAAAAACTGAGCTATCATTGTATTTTATTTACGGGAATAGCATAAAACTGAAGATCTATTGGGGAACCAAGCTGCTCTTCAATGTCAGCTTCTAACAATGAAGTTGCAGTATCATAAAAATCAGATGGTGCCTGAACCAATACCGTTACAATATCTCGACCGGCATTTTGCTTTTCAGTAAGCGATATCAACTGGGCATCTTTATAATTAGCCAGAAAAACGCTGACTGTTTGTTCAATCACACGCCTGCGCTGAGTTTGTCCTATTGCATTAACAAAAAATACTGACAGGATGCCTAACATCAAAATAAAAAACACAAGACTTATCGTTACATTTCTACGGACCGCTTCTTTCTTTTC
The DNA here is from genome assembly GCA_002771355.1 of candidate division WWE3 bacterium CG22_combo_CG10-13_8_21_14_all_39_12. GTDB lineage: Bacteria > Patescibacteriota > 4484-211 > 4484-211. The sequence continues at coordinate 3,422 of PCSU01000063.1, forward strand.
TTCTGTCCTTCCCGGAGTAAACCCAAGCAATGAGAATACTAAACTCGATGAAATAATAACTGCAATTAAGTTGGCTGCATATAACAATAGTGAGCCCCATAACAAAGCGGGCTTACCCGATGCAATTGCAAAACCTGTGATTGCAAGGGGAGGCATGAGCGCTGCTGCTACAGCAACACCGGTAAGAGAAGCGAACCGTTCTTTTTCAGAAACGGCATACGCACCTGCAGCACCTGAAGCAAGAGCAACGAGTAAATCAATAAGCGTAGGGGTAGTCCGAATATAAATTTCTTTAGTAATTTCATTGAGAGGTGTAATAAAAGTTACCAAAGCTGAAATTGCAATTACAATACCTGAGCTTTTAACTAATAGCCAAATAGTTGATTTAAGTAGTCGCTCATTATTGGTAACGATTGCCATTCCGGTACCGATCAACGGATACAAAAGCGGAGCAATAATCATACCTCCAATTATCACAGCAGGGGAGTCGAGTAATAACCCAAAAGTTGTAATTAATACCGACAAAACAAGAAATAAATAGTATCCATGACTAGCTTTACTTTCTTCTTTTAATCGTTCTAAAAGTTGTGTTCGCTGGTTTAAATCAAGCTTATTTACCTTCAACGGGGCCGGTGTTTTCATACACAATTATTGTACTATAAATTTAAGGTTGTGTTTGTAGAGGGGAAAATTTTTTAGAAGGGAGAGTAGGAATATTTTCAAACATTGATCCTGAAATAAATTCAGGATGACAATGGGATGGAAAGAAACGAAAATGTCATTCAAAATTTGCGGAGTTATGAAGAGTCATGATTCGTTATGAGGAATTTAGTTCGGAATCTCAAGGAACAGAAAACCTTGGGAAACCCTGTGGAGTTTACGAAGTCAACTCCAAGAAACGTACTCGTTTCAATGGTGGGCGATCAAGGACTCGAACCTTGGACCCTCACGGTGTAAACGTGATGCTCTAGCCAACTGAGCTAATCGCCCCTACCCAATAGTGGCAATGATACCACAAAATGCGCAATCAAAGAAACAAGGATACATGAAATTACCGTTGAAATTTCCCTGTTACCCAATCAAATTCTGTTTGCCAATCCCTAGCAGGGGTAGGACCATTTCCAGGGCAAGTCCATCCAGGACTTCCATTTGCTGGACGCGAACTTGCCTCGAGGTCACGAATTCCAACGACAAAATAATCACCACGTGTTGCATCACACCCATAAGAACCGGCCGTATAACGAAAATAATCATAATTTCCGCACCCTGCTGTTTTGCCAGAATCAAAACTTACATCCTGTGGAATGGATTCTAAATAACCATCTTCAACTAAAGGATCTACCCACGCAATACCGTCGCCATCTTTATCTTGCCATGATGAATCCCACCCCCCACACATTCCTGCCCCAGAATTGTCTTCACCATATGACGTAGTAGTCCCAGGGTAATTTCCGTTATCTACCCAATATCTTTCCACAGCATCCTTTACTTCTTTTATGGTAGACATACGTACAGAATCTCTACCTCGTTGAAGTGAACCTTGAAATGACGCAATCCCAATCCCAGCCAATAACCCAATGATTACAATTACTACAAGAAGCTCTATGAGAGTAAAAGCTGGGTTATTTTTTTCCAAATTAGTTGCCATTATTACGGACACACTCGACTAAATGCAAGCGTTTCTCTAATATCATCCCCATTTCCAAAAATCCCATCAGGACCAACTGAAACAATGTAGTCTTGCCGACAAGGAGGAAACCCTGGCTCATACTCATTTTCGTCCATTAAATACGGACTACCCCACGGATCACGAATATTGTCGGCAAGGTTAGTGACAACACCTCTTGTTGCTTCTTCAATTTTTGTAATAGAATCCTGGGCATCAACATAACACGCGTGAGTGGTGTCAATATTTCTCAGGTCAATCCCACCGGTACACACGCCACAGACAGTACAATAATCTCCCGTAATTTCACCAAGATACAGACCAGTATCAATTTGAGCTATGCGAATAGTGTCTTTAAGTTCCTTAAGATATGACGTTACCTCAGCCTCCTGAGCACGAGTAATTGAGCCCGAAAAATTGACAATCCCGATTCCCGACAAAATCCCAATAATCGCTATAACAACCATAAGCTCAATTAACGTAAACGCAGAAAATGATGTTGGGGACGGATTTTTCATATCTATAAATTTAGCACAATGAAACTCAGTTGAATAGGGAACTTAATGACTAAATTTTCCATCCGCATCTGCGCACGAACTTGTTGCATCCACATCACACGCCGCATTGGTGACTGCGTAATTTTTGCCATATCGCGAAACAACACCATTACTTCCGGTACCATTACATACTTTTTGTGCATCTGCAGTATCTTCGGCTGTAGGATTTTCTAGTGTTGCAGAAATTGAATACACTGTTCCACCTTCGCAAATATAAATCATATAACCTGGATTTTGCTGGGGATCATCAATAAGTGGTCGTTCTAAAAAGCCCTCTTCAAACAACCCACGGGTTACTGCACGCTCATAATAGGTCGTTGGCCCTGATTCATACCCCATCCACCCACACCCACACTTAGTTGCACTCCAGCCTGCTCCAAATTGATCAAGCCGATATGTGCCATATTTAAGGTAATACCGGTCTAGAGCTTTTGATATTTCAGCTAAATCAGACCGACGTTTTGTATCCCGCGTTTTTGAAATTGCGCTGTCATACGAAGAAATTCCCAGGCTTGCTAGAACACCAATGATAACGATTACAACTAAAAGTTCAATGAGAGTAAATCCGTTTTTGTTTGTCATATTAGTTAATTATATGGTTGCTCGGCATTAATAAGGTCAGTACTCGGTTGGGTAATAGATGAACCTGACTGCTTATACATGAGGGCAATAAATACTATTCCCACTATTAAAATAACAATAAGAACATAGTTTGCTATTGCACGATTACCAGTCATGCGCTCAACAAAATCTAACATGTATGGGTCTAGGAAACATTAGGGTGGTATAGTTAGCCGAAGAGGCTGCCATAATAATGAAAAACAAGTAC
>PCSU01000016.1:0-411 GCA_002771355.1 candidate division WWE3 bacterium CG22_combo_CG10-13_8_21_14_all_39_12
TTGGAAACGTAGCAACCTCAGAAACGATTTCATACGACACGCCATTTGATACTCGTCCACCAAAGATATCAAATATAACGATTGAAACATCTATCAATGGAGTAGGTGCTGATGCAAAAGCACAGATCATTGTGTCATGGAGGACTGATGAAAATGCAACATCGCAAGTTGAATTCGAGCCAGGTGTAGGAGGAGAAACGTACAGCAAAAAGACAGTTGAGGATGCAACCCTCACCAATTCACACGTAGTGATTATTTCAGATATAGAATCATCCCGGCCATATCACTTACGTGCAGTCTCTCGAGATGGAGCACGAAATACAACATTTTCAAATGATCAAGCCGTTATTACCGGTAAAGTAAGTGAGAGTGCACTTGATCTTATTATAGGCAACCTCCAAGAATCGTTTG
>PCSU01000016.1:521-6491 GCA_002771355.1 candidate division WWE3 bacterium CG22_combo_CG10-13_8_21_14_all_39_12
TGATATTAAGTCAGATTATCCTGACGCAATCTTATTATTTAGATTAGGTGATTTTTATGAGATGTTTTTAGAAGATGCAAAGATTGGGTCTCGAGTTCTTGGGATTACTTTAACGGGTCGAGATAAGGGAAAAGATGGAAAAATCCCCATGTGCGGAGTTCCATATCATGCAGCCGAAGGATACATAACAAAACTTGTTAAAGCTGGTTATAAAGTGGCAATTTGTGAACAAACTACCGTTCCGACTAAAGGAAAATCAATTGTTGAGCGTGAAGTGGTTAGAGTGGTAACCCCAAGTATGTTACTCAATGAGACAGCTGAAGCTTCTACACAGGATTTACTTCTAACAACCCACGTGTTAAGAAATGTTTTAGGTATAAGCCTTGTATCAATACAATCGGGTGATGTGTATGTATCCTCAGAGCCACTTTCTAAAAAGCGTGATCCAATTTCAATCATCGAAGAATATGTTTCACGCTATAGACCAGCTGAAGTTTTGTTGCCTCGATCGTGGTATGAGGATCCAGAAATAATTTCACGTATTCGCAGGTTAGGTACCAGTCCATTCGTATATGATGCTCCACATACAAAAATTACAGCCGCCGCGCAGGTAGTTAAGCAGTATTACAAAGTTATGACTCTTGAATCATTTGGACTTAAAGACCAGCCAGCAGCGATAATTGCCTTATCTGTTGCACTTTCATATGTTACCCAGACCCAGAAACAAAAGTCAGCGTTTTTACGTTCTCCCATGCATGCGACATCAAAAGATTATATGCAACTTTCAGGTCAAACAATAAGAAACCTAGAATTATTCTCAAGTGCCAGGTCAAGTGACCCGTCAACTTCACTTTTTGCTGCACTTGATAATACACATACTGTTATGGGAAAACGCTTACTTTCAACGTGGATTACTCGTCCATTATTATCGGTAGATGTATTAAAAAAACGTCATGATACTGTTTCGTATTTTTCTCAGAATAATGATTCAGTTGAGGTTGTACGAGAGCACCTTTCACGTGTCCATGATATAGAGCGGAGTGTTTCTCGTTTATCTGTTGGGGTTGGAAGTGCTCGGGACGGAGTTTCTATACGCACATCTTTATGTGAAGCTACAGAAATGAAAGATAAGCTACGTAATATGTCTAAACTTCCTCACCTTGTGGAATCCTTCGTTAAACGTGGCTATTGGTCAACAGTAACTGATCTTTACGAATTATTGTCTCATTCACTTGCTGATGAACCTCCTGCAATAATCTCTGATGGGGGAATGATTCGAGATGGGTATAACCAAAGATTAGATGAACTGCGTGCAATTCGGCGAGGGGGGACAGATACACTTAAAAAGATTGAGAATCGTGAGCGTGAGCGTACAGGTATATCAACGCTCAAAGTAAAATTCAACAAAGTGTTTGGGTATTATATTGAAGTTTCAAAAGCAAATATTGATAAGGTTCCCGAAGATTTTATTCGCAGACAAACGTTAACCAATGCAGAACGGTATATTATTCCAGAACTTAAAGAGTATGAAGATACAGTTTTAAATGCTGATGCTCAAATTATAACTCTTGAATTAGAGTTGTTTACTCGTGTTGTTGAAATGCTTTTAGATAACATAGGTGTTCTTCAAGAATTATCTCGTGACCTTTCGGTTCTTGATGTTTTATCTGGGTTTGGCGATACAGCTTGCCAGTTTTCTTATGGTAGACCAGACTTTGTAGATTCCGATGAACTTACCATTATTGGTGGGCGACATCCAGTTGTCGAACGAATAGTTTCCTCTGGGTTTGTTCCAAATGATATTTCGTTATCATCTGAGCATGAACGAATGATGATTTTAACTGGTGCAAATATGGCAGGGAAAAGCACATATATTCGTCAAGTTGCATTAATTGTAATTATGGCGCAGGTTGGGTCTTTTGTGCCTGCCGAAAAGGCAGTTATGGGAATAGTTGATCAAATTCATACACGTATTGGTGCGATGGATAATGTAGCAGAAGGGTTATCTACTTTTATGGTTGAAATGGTTGAGACTGCATATATTTTGCATAATCTGACTGATAGATCATTAGTTATTTTAGATGAAGTTGGAAGAGGAACAAGTACCCAAGATGGGTTGGCTATTGCGTGGGCAATTACGGAATTTTTAGAAAAACAATCGAAGGCTAAAGTATTATTTGCAACGCACTATCTTGAGCTTTCGGCCCTTGCACGCACATTTGATAGGATTGGTTGTTACCATATGGCTGTTGGGGTCACGCCCCGTGAAAAAGGTGATGATGTTGTGTTTTTATATCGAGTAAAAGAGGGCGAAGCAACACGTAGTTATGGTGTTCAAGTTGCCAGACATGCAGGAATTCCGTCGGATGTTATTCAGCGTGCAGAGGAATTATTTACTGATATACATGAACGTTCGAAGTTACTTACTCCGCAAGATAAGGTTCAGCCAACGCTATTTTAGTATGAGAAGTTGTATGATTGGCAAAGAGATTGACGCGCAGTCAAACCTACGTTAAGCTAGTAGCAGTATGGCAAATCAGTCGATTAATTTGCTGCCCACAGCTGAAGCAGAAAAACATAAAATTAACCCGTATGTCGCATGGTTTTTTCGTAGTGGCGTGTATTTACTTTTATCAGCCTATACTGTTGTCCTCATAGCTTTTGGTTATAGGTGGTATCAGGAAGATCAATTAACTAAAGTAAAGGCAAGCATACAGGAAAGCGCAACATTTATTGAGTCTAGTCAGTCAGATATGGCTGAGTTTACAAAACTACAATCTAGGTATCGTTCGGTGGGGGATTCTTTTTCAGAGTATAAACAGATGTATCCACAGCTTGTGGTTGTGCAGGAAACGATTCCATTACCAATTACAATAGATAAGTTAAGTGTAAATTCTACAGAAATGAAAATTGATGGAATTAGTAATAATTATGTTGCAATTAATCAATGGGAAGCAGATTTAAAGAAGCGAGAGGAAGTTTTATCTGTTACCTTAACCTCAGTAGAGCGCATTGAAACAGATGATGCTTCGGGAGTAGATTTCTCTTTTGATGTAAAACTAAAATGAACGGATATTCACTACGTATAGGAAAAGTTAATTTGGAAGATACCAGAACGCGCCAGTATGTTGGTGTTGGGGCTACAGTATTGTGGCTTGTTCTTTTGATTATTATTGGTTTGATTCCAGCTATCCAGAGTGCCTTGAGTGCACAGTCACTTATTGTTTCTGAGAAAGCAACTGAGTCAGCTTTGGTTTCTAATGTAGCAAAAATAAAACAAGCACAACAATTAATTCTGCAAGCTAAAGAAAGTGAGGCTCTTGTCACATCTGCAGTTCCATTTACTAAAAAATCTATAACAGCCGTTAATGAAATTGATTTGATGACAGCAAAACATGGGTTGGCAATTGATAATTTGGCTATTGTTGATGCCGGAAGTTCATCTTCAAAAAATGAAACCCAATCAAAAACAGATTCGGTTGATGGATTGGTTGCTATTGGATTTACTCTTGGGGTAAATGGTTCTTATGAGGGGATTCGAGATTTAATCAAAGAATTTGAGAGCCTTCCTCGGTTAATAAAGTTAACGTCTATAGATATTGGTTTAAGTAGTCTTAATAGTAGGAGCTCAGGGTCATCGTCAAGTTCAGATAACGGAGTTCCAGTAGGAAAACTTTCAGCGTCGATCCTTGGTTCTTTTTACTATAATCCAGCAGGAGATAGTGGGATAGTTTCAAGCGGAGAGGCAGGCCAATAATATGAGTCGTAATATAAAAGTAACAATAATAATAACGGTTATATTTCTGGTTACCATTGCGGTGTTACAGTTTTTACATATGAAATCAGATACTACGGTATCGCAAATACCTCCTGAATATTTACAAGCATACGATGTTACGATGCCGTTAGATTTTGTTGAAGACTTGAAGGTGCGTATAGGAAACGAAGTCGGTCCTGACTTGGAGTATTAACTCTCGATCAAAATATTTCTATTTGTTATAATCACGTGGTATCTATCGATCCGCGGTAGCTCAATGGTAGAGCGAGTGACTGTTAATCACTAGGTTGTAGGTTCGAGTCCTACCCGCGGAGCCACTCTGATCGATCGGCAAAATAGAAGATCGTATCAAACGGTTTTTTAAGGTCATAGCGCAGTTTTTTACCATCCATCTGTAAGTTCTGAAGTGCCATTGTTATAAACTGGCGTTTTTCGTCTTGTTCAGAACCTAAAAAGATCTCTTTAGCGTGTGAAGCAATGCCTATTATGTATGCTGAAGCAAGATAGTACTCATCGCCAGTTTTTTGGAGCTGATTTATCTTTTCTTGTAATGTACCTTGCTGTCGCCGATATTCATTATGCTTTTTAGTATAGTCATCCTCTGTAATTCGCCATTACTAAGTTTATAGATGAGAGATGAGCGAGCATCTTCCTTGAGTCTGTTTATCTGCTGTTTTGCAAGAAAAACCTTAAGGTCCCAATCTTGAATATCACGTCCTACAGTGTTTTTTGTAAGTACAAGCCGATCATCTACAAAGTGTAATTCTTTGTCGTGTTCAATTCGCAGGTCATCAAATAATACTGCATCCCGGAAATTTCTCGTGGCACGATCTACTCGGTAGCTTACTATCGCATTAATGTCTTTTGTTGAAGTAACAAACTCAATAACCTCATTGAACTGCTTACGCATTTTTCGATCTGCGCTTTCACTAAAGACAAACTCTTTTACTACTGTAAAACCCTGTTCTTCAGCATATGAGCGTAATCTAGGTAATTGGATGTCTTTGAGGGATAGGCCTTCGTCTTCTTGGCGTTTAGTTGAGACTCGAGCGAGTATTATTGCTTTTTTCATTACACGGTTCTCTTATTTCGTATATATATTAAAACTTAAGGTAGTATCGATTGGTATCGATATGGTAGAACTTTATACTTTCTGTGCCATATGTTTCGAGAGTATCTTCAGTGACAGGTGTTAGTGGTATCAGAGCACCTGATTTTTGCAATTTGCCTTTAATCCATTGTCCAAGTATCCGTAAGTTATCTTTTGACCTAATGTTTTTATAATAGTCGCCACTAGTTTTCATTGGGAGGATATACCCATCGTCAGTGTACGCAAGAAAGTCCCCTTTAGGATAGAGGTCGAGCGAACTCAATTCTCGGGGTGCGATGAGTTCGACTTCATACCATGCTCTTGGAGATACTACACCACTATTCCTGTTTAATCGACCCTTACCAAAGTAGACGTTAAGATTAGACTTTTCTTTAGTAGCTATCCTTTGTAAGGAGTATTCGAAAGATTCTAGGAGTGTTGTGTTAATTGTTTGGGGAATATATCTCTGAAGATCATCAAGGGTATCAAGGCGTATCTTTTCTTGATACATTCGTGTTCCTGGTACTGTAATTTCTGCATTAATAATTGAAACAGCATCCTCTTGGGAAAAAATGAAGTCAAGGAATGAATTTGCAGATGCTATAGTTATTGGATCAGTGAGTAATGTTGTACATTCCATGTTGGTTTTTAAGCCACTTCGTGAAAAATTAGAGGAACCGATAAAGGTTTTTGAAGTAGTATTATTGCAAAATTGGTATACTTTGCCATGAAATTTTCCGCTGTAGGTGACGAATACGCCACTAGAATTGTTAATCGATTCAAGTTGTTGAGATAGGTCGGTAAGTAGATCAAGCTTGCTATGCGATAAGCCTTCGTAGAAAGCCATCCCAAGTAATAACTTACTGCTGCCACCATTTCTGCTTATGTTTATAAGTTTGTCTTTGTATCGATGTAGTATATCGAAGGAGGTATAACCACTTGCAATAGCGACAGAGGTTGCACTTTCAAATTCTGCATCAACAATGTCAAGAAAATTACCGCCATACTGTATTGTATTTGTATACATAATTATCCAGCACCTAATATGGGTCTAGGAAACATTAGGGTGGTATAGTTAGCCGAAGAGGCTGCCATAATAATG
>PCSU01000059.1:0-1392 GCA_002771355.1 candidate division WWE3 bacterium CG22_combo_CG10-13_8_21_14_all_39_12
GCCGACGAATAGCCCTACGGCTACGAGTACTGCGACGATTACGCCAACTGTGGCCTCAACAGCTACACCCACGAATTCGCCTACGCCGACCAACAGCCCGACAGTCACCGCAACTGAGCCCCCCACTGTGACGCCGACGGCAACGAATACCCCAATCATTATGACGGGGATCAATTTGGAAGCATCGGCAACGACAGTCCAAATCCAAGAGTCCGTTCGGTTGACTGTCACAGGCATTCCCGAGACAATCGTCTTGACAGACGACATGGTCGACTGGAATATCAGCGGCGATCCTGGCGCTGCATTCGGGTGCCGAAGCACAACCTGCGTGTATGACCCCGGTGTAACCGAGGTCTACTGGTTTGACCCGGGTACGTATAACGTCGCTGTAACTGTGACCCATACAAGTGGTGTCTTCACCGCTTCAATGGACATCACGGTTGTAGAGCCGGCAACAGCAACTCCTACGGCCACAAGTACGCCTACGAATACTCCTGAGCCAACTGCAACTCCCACAGCGACCAGCACCCCTGTGCAGGAAGCTGTGATGGAAATCAGCAACCTCACCCACGGTGAAATCGAAGATGGCGCAATGCTTATCACAGCGACCATTAACAATATCGGGAAAGACCCGATTGTTGAAGGGCGCGCCTCAATCACATTCACTCTGGATGGGACAGTCGTAGAAACCGGGACTTTCTCCCCAGTGATTCCCAATCGGGGAAGTATGGAAGTTTCTGGAACAGTGATTGTCCCGCAAGTTGCGGGCACACACACTGTGTGTGTGGAAGTCGGGTTTTTGGGCCTGATCTACGGGCCGAACTGCACTGAATTCACTGTCATCGGCAAAATCTACCTGCCAATGGTCATGACGCCACCGATGATCTCGGCTCGCGTTATCTTAACGGTAGATTCTTGTCCCGGGACAGCACAGGGCTTCGCCCAGATCCCCAACTGGACCGGGGCATACTGGGGCAACGAGACAGCCATGACCGCAGCGAGCGGTCAACCCCGCGGAGTTCTTACTCCAACTGCTGGTCAAAGTGAGTTTACGTTCCAGATCTGTATACATCCCATCAACGGCCTCGTGGCCAATGGGGCGGATGCAGTCCTGCGGTCGAATGGGCAGGACAATTGGGACGTAACTCAAGAAATCCTTCCGCTAACAGTGTATGAGATCACCGTCCAAAAGGGAAACAGCGTACATCTGGTCGATCGCCCCACCAGATAAGTAAAAACAACTCAGCACCCTGAAGATGGGGTGTTGATACAAACGAAGGCCCGACAGTTAGTACAACTATCGGGCCTTTTTCATGCAATGTAGAAACGATATCACTTCTAGAAATAAGAAAAACATATACTGGATTCCCACTTTCGTGGGAATGACGATTG
>PCSU01000059.1:1407-2882 GCA_002771355.1 candidate division WWE3 bacterium CG22_combo_CG10-13_8_21_14_all_39_12
AGTCGATATCTAGACCAGATAGAACTACTGCGTAGACCAATCAGGCCAAAGACATTTATAGATTCTGAAACAAGTTCAGAATGACAGGTGTGGCAAGATAAAAATATAGGCTCAGTTCCCATAACAGGAGTTGAGCCTTTTTGTTTATACCCCATAAACGAAGAAAGGGGCAAGCCACGAATGGCTCACCCCCTCTTTTTCCTACTTTACTTCTTCCGATGACCTTTTAGGGTGCGGAACAGCCACCCAACATACCAATGGAATAGTGGATGCCCGCCACAAGGGTGAATTCCTGAACAGCGTCAGGGAGCACCACATTGGCCGATACTTCTTTCCCGGCGGCATTTACCCCATAGAGCACACCACCATCGGCATCCATACCATTGCCGGAGCAATTGGCGGACTCAAGCTGAACCTGAATAACCAGGTCGGCTCCAGTTGTACCGAAGGGTACGTCAAACTCGCCGATTTCGTTGCCAACGGCCCAGAGACTGACCTTGCTGCTGTAGCAATGACCGTTTCCCCATCCGTTCGGGGTAGCAAGTCCGCCGTTGCAGTAGGTAGTGGTGGGCGTATTGGCCTCACTGATGGCACTCTTCCAAAAAACGTTGTTGCCCGCGTAGGCAACTAGGGTGTACCGCTCACCAGCCTTCAGGGAAACCCGCAAGGGCGTCTCTCCGCCGGCAGGCGTTGCCGCCTGGAACCACACCGCCTCATTGACCTTGACGGTGAATGTAACAGTGCTAGACACTGTCACAACACCAAGCTTGGCCATGGTAGCGGGATTGAGACCTTCAACCTCCACGCCCCAGTCGGACCAGGTCCGACTCAGGGTGGTAGTATCGGTCGCAGTACCAACAGCCGCAAATTTCTGCGGGGTAGAAGCAGCAGCCGTGTTCAGGCAGGCGGGCATTTCCTTAGCCATAACGTCAACGGCAACCCAACGGCCAGAGCCGTCAGTCATCTGCATCCAATCATGGCCACCGGCTTCAATCAGAGTGCTGTCATCGACAGCGACCTCGGTTCCGCAGGAAAGCGTCTCAACATAGGTCGTGGAACTAACGACTGGGCCAGTCCGGACGTTCACACCCCGCTGGGGGGCGTAGAATGTCTGGCTTGCGGCCAGAGCGGTGCCAGCCATCACGGCCAGCAATACGATCACCCCAAGGGCGATCTGCCAAACACGATTCTTTTTGTTGAACATTGCAATGTCCTCCTCTAGGTAGGATAGAAATACAACTCGAGTTTCCAGATAACGTTCTGGATCAAACGAAGTGGGATAGGTCACCGGTGAGTCCACTCAACGGGAAGGGATTAGTAATTCGTAACTAGTAATTTGGAAAAATAACTTTAGTTAGAAAATTCCTTGCCATTATGTGAACCCACCTGAGATGATTACATCTCTTCAAGTATGTCTAACGACAACTTGTATCTTAAAAAATGATTACATCTCGTTAGTCATCGAATGAAGTTTT
>PCSU01000059.1:2902-9116 GCA_002771355.1 candidate division WWE3 bacterium CG22_combo_CG10-13_8_21_14_all_39_12
ACGCTCAAACTATAACAGGGGTAGAGTTAAAAGTCAACACTATGGGGCACTAATTGACAAGTAGTTTATCCTTTTGAATCAGCAAAAACAACAAGTTTAAGGGCCAAAAAATTCCAGATCATTATTACCCCAAACACAATGAGTCTACCTATAAAGTAATGAACCCCAGCAACATCAACAACTACGTAGAGTAATCCAAGACCAATTAAATAATTAGTAATAACTAAACCTACGTATTTTGTAAGCTGCGTTCTTTTTTTGCCCGTACTTTGAAATGTAAAAGCACGGTGCAACGTGTAATTTAGAGTGAGGGTTACAGGACTTATTACAGCTGCTGCATGTAAATACCATACCCCAAAATTATCAACAAGAAGCCAGTATAAAAACAAATCAAGTCCCGTTGTAAATCCACCCACAAACGGGTATACCAGTATTTGCCTCACGGGCAGTTTTTGTTTAGCGTAATCTAGGTATTTACTCATGGTTTGTTAATTTCAAAAACTGCAACCCCATGGTTTGAAAATACTTTGGTTGCAACCCCTGTTTTTTCTAGCTTATCAATATATTCAAATGCACGTGCAGTTAAGTCCCGTGGAGCCCACACATTAAACGTTTGATCGGTAATTTTTTCATCAGGAAGACTTTGCCATTGGATATACCTACCCGAAACAATGAGGAGAATGGTATCCACATCTTTTATAATAATGCCATCTTTGATTGTGAATAATTGTAATAGTGAGTCTACTTCTGGCGCACGATAGGTTTGTGATATGAGGTTACGTGTTTCATTCGTTGAAAAAGCTCCACCTTGCGAATTAATACCTGTTAGCGCCTCAAACACGTGTTGTGTTGCTGGATCACTTACTAATAACACTGAACCATAATCTCTTTTGGAGTATGCCTCTTTAATATAATCAATCGCCTTAAGCTCATATGTTGAGACCGTGCTAACTACTCCATGGTACGGAAATGCCGATTTAAACGTTGCCGCATTGTGAATAAATAGATTAAGTAAAATGAGCCACAATATACTGAATCCTAAAATGCGCACAACTCTATGGGTGAAAGAATCTACCAAACTCACAATTCCGATTCCTAAAATAACGTTTATAAAATATCTCCCAACTGTAAAAAGCTTTAAACTGTAAGGAATAGGTAAAATGACAGCTGCTAGTAACCCGAGCGACAATCCCAGAATAAGATTTTTGTTGGTACTTTGGGATTTTAGTACATACCAGATACCAACGACATACCCTACAATCAAAAAAGAATACCAGGTTACAAGGTAATCCATTTTGACTAACAATCCAAACGTTAACTGTGCGCTTTCGGTAGATGAAAATGGGTTAAATTCCCCAAAGTATGCAAAAATAATTGCACCTATAACCGTTACTATCCCTACCAGTGGAAGAACACGGGGAATACTAAACTTAATCTTATGTTTAATATAATCACTTGCTAACAGTAAAAGTAAAATCAAAACACCAAGAACTCCGATTACATAATGAATTAAAAAACTCGATAACAGTAAGGTACTTGCAACTTTTTTATGTTCAATCAACCAAAACGCTACTCCTGAAACAATAAGCAATGCTGCAAGGTTTTGAGGAATAAAAAACATAGAGGTTTGTGCAACAACCGACTCATATATAAATGCTGCCAATAATCCACTTACAAGGGCAACAGAATAGCGTTTCGTTGTTGCATATCCCAAAAATGCGCCGACCATAACATTTAATGTGAAATGTATGCTGTCTGCAACAAAATAAAATCCTGTTTGCGATAAAAAACCAAAGACGTAACGAAAAACACCCGTAATTACAGCAAATACTGGTAAATACGTGTTTAGTAAAAACGTATCAGAAATGTGTGAAGGGAATATACTTATATAGCCATGTCTCATTGCATTAAACACATGCCAATGAGCGTATAAATCCCAATCTAGCGATAAAGGGTATGGACTATCAGACCGCCACACAAAAAGAACTACCATCGCTGTTAAAGACAAAATAATAATAAGTTGGTATTTTTTTTCAATCTTAAAATTCATAATGTACAAGTTTAATCTGTTGGGTATCTGTGTGCCACTGCGACGGCAAAATCTTTGTATTATCAAAATATATAGTAGACGCAATTACAATACCAGCATCGCTTGAAAAAAATGCAACCGGCACATCTGTATCAAGTGGAAGCTGCAATGCAAGAGGGGACTCAGGAACAAAAATTACAATCTGCTCAATCCCATCTGTAATATACCTTTTATTTTCTGCAACAGGAAAATCACGAATCTCTTTTGTATTGTTAATAAGGATTCTACTACTATTTGGTACAACAAGTGTCCTACGAATTCCAACGATATCTCGACTCATATGCGAAACAGATCGAGTAATATTCAAAGAATCGTTTTCAACGTGAGCTACATAGTATGAGGAAACATTATTGTAAGAAATCTCAGGCGTTCGTACTGACCTGAATAAAAAATACCACATGTCACTAATTGCTGCGTCAATCCAAGATGAACCATTTGAAAAACTATCACCTGAAATGATTTTTTGCTCTGTCCCATCAGCAAAAACAACAGCATCATCATACATACTTGCCGTAATATACTGGCCAGGTTGGTACGTATTTTCCATTGCCACGTTCGTTACCGAGCTTGATACCCGAAAAGGTCCAACAAAAATAGATAATGGATCATACAGAAAAATGACACTTATATATGAAACTACAATCAATCCCCAGAACAATAGTTTTCTTAGCATTAATTGTTATTGTATCGAGCCAAGCTGCTAATTACAAACCACCGATTGACAATTACTATGGGCTACTGTATACTCCTTATACTATGGCAATAAAAATATCAGCAGTTATTCCTGGCTACAATGAAGAAAAAAGCTTACCTGAGACCTTAACACGCCTGAACAAGGTTGTTGATGAAGTTATTTATGTTGACAATGGTTCAACTGATTCAAGTATGGAAATCGCCAAAAGCTATGGTGCGATTGTTATTTTGGAACCACGTAAACAAAACGGCATTGGCTATGGGTATGCACTTATTACTGGGTTACTCAATAGTTCTGGGCGATACGTTGTAACCGTTGATGCTGATGGTGAGCATGAGATAGAAAAAATTCCACAAATTGTTGCCTATGCCCAAAGCAATTCTATCGATTTTATTAATTGTAGTAGAACAACTCGAGAAACCTCAAAGATTAACAGCCTTATAAGAAAATTTGGAGTGAATATACTAAATATTGAAGCTCGTATTCTATTTGGTTTACCTACAAAAGATATTTTGAGTGGTATGTGGTGCATTAATCGCAACATACTTTCTAAACTTTCTATTAATGAGGGTGGTTGGAACCTTTCACCTGAAATAAAGCTATCTGCCTATGTAAACAAAAACGTAACATATTTTGAGTTTCCTATACATGGAACTGTTAGAAAAGAGGGTAAAAGTCAACAAATCCTTTGGAAAACCGCACTTGAACATGCAACTTTTATATTATGGTATCGAATCGCAACTGTTGAGTATGAGATTAGATACTTTGTACAAAACTTTACGAAAAGCTTCACATACTATATAAAGTAAATGCATGAAGATTCTTCTTGTTTCAGCATTTTTTTATCCTCATACAGGTGGTTCTGAAATGTACGCAGAGGAACTTTTCTCACGAATGGCAACCGATCATAAAAAGGTTTCTGTGGATGTACTTGCTTACAATACAAACCACGCCATTTCAGAAGAATCCCACAACGCCCTTCATATACATAGGGTCTCATGTTTTTCAATCGTAAAAGATCAATATTATATTGCGAACCCTTTTTCACTCATTCGAAAGCTATTATCCCTACGTAAAAATAACTACGATATTGTTGTTACGCAAACACGGTTTTTTGAACCAACATTGTGGGTATGGCTGTACGCACAGCTCATTGGAGCAAAGTCGTTGTTTATTGGTCACGGTACCGGTTTTGTGTCGCACAAAAACCCACTTATTCGAGGTCTCAGTTGGTTTGTTGACAAAACAATTGCTGCATTTTCAGTAAAAAGATATACAAAAAGGATTGTAATAAGTAAAGCTACACAAGACTTTTTTGTAAAGTCATTGAACGTTACAGATACACAAGTTATCTTTGGTGGAATTAATACCTATCAATTTGGAAACGCTGTAACAGCTTCACCATATCTTTCTAAACTTAACCTTGAACCCCATACCACCGTAATCACCTATACTGGTCGACTCATCGAAGCTAAGGGTATTTACGAACTTGTCCAGGCCATAATTAAAGTTAAAACTACAGATCCAACAAAACCAATACATCTTGTAATTGCAGGAACTGGACCCGAGGAAGATAAATTACAAACATATATTAGGGAGCAGTCTTCGTCTGAATATATAACATTACTTGGTGCAATTCCGTATAGTGAAATCCCGCAACTATTATCAAACTCTACAATCTTTGTAAACCCTTCCTACAACGAAGGGTTACCTCGATCTGTAATGGAAGCAGGTGCATCAGGAATTAGTGTTATAGCAACCGATGTAGGAAGTACCTATGAAATACTCTCTACGTATGGTTACCTTATTGAACCACACAATGTTGAGCAAATATCAAACGCAATACTTGCAATCATTAACAATCCAACTCGTGAATTAAACCGTGCGAAGGAACATAAAAAATATGTACAAGATACTTTTGATTGGACCGTCATTAGTAATAGAATTTTTCAAGTTCTTAACGATATTATGGGGACACCATGACAAAGCTTACGTCACTAACAATATTTTTTCCTGCATATAACGAAGAAAAAAACATTAAGAATGCAGTTATACAGGCCATTGAAATTGGTAAAAAGATTAGCCAAAATGAAAACTATGAAGTTATTGTTATAAATGATGGCAGTACGGATTCTACTGCTGCTATTGTCAATACACTTTCAGCTCATAACCCCAAAGTAAAATTAATCACGCACGGTGTAAACCAGGGTTATGGCGGTGCACTCATGACCGGATTTACCAACGCAACAAAAGACTGGGTGTTTTTTAGTGACAGCGATGGTCAATTTGACCTTTCAGAACTAGAAACATTTCTACCATATACTGACACTAAATCTGTCATCATTGGGTATAGAATAAAACGCAATGACCCCCCTATGCGAATCCTTAATGCAAGGGCTTGGAATTTTCTCAATAGATTTGCGTTTGGTTTAATTGTGAAAGATATTGACTGTGCATTCAAATTATTTAAACGTGAATCGTTACAAGAAGTATTGCCTGAGATGCACTCTCGAGGAGCCATGATTTCAGCTGAACTACTTATACGATTAAAACTTGTAGGATATGATTTTGTTGAAGTTGGTGTTAATCACTATCCGCGTACTTCAGGCTCACCAACAGGTGCAAAAGCATCTGTAATCTACCGTGCATTTCGAGAACTTGCACAAGTTTATCGCGGGGATCTTGGAATCCAGTGGGTAAAACAGGTCATCAAGTTTTTCATCGTTGGAACATTTAACACCGTATTGGATATCTGTATCTATCTATTAATTACACACTTCATTCCGGCTTTCGCTAGTCACAAAATGTGGGCAAAGGGTGTTTCATATATATTTGGACTTTTTAATAGTTTTATCTTTAACCGAGCATTGAGTTTTAAATCTGAATTTGTAACGACATCTTTTCTTCCATTCATTATTGTTGGAGTAGCATCCTTAGCCATTAACACTGGTGTTATGTACGTTTTTTATGAATCCTTAAAGGTTAACGAATTTCTTTCACTTGGTATAGCTACGGTAGCAACCTTAAGCTGGAATTTTCTAACAAGCAAATTTATTGTGTTTAAAGATTAGTTTTTAAACCACCATAGGTTACAATTAAACTCAACATGACCTTTGAGCATTATCACCGGCTCCACATAAAACCACTATTTACTCTGGAACGGCTAACATATATTTTACGCGGAATCGGCATTGGTGCAATTGTAATTGGACTAACTGGACTTCTTGTCGCTTCGTATCCAATTATAACTTCAGAATTATCGTATGAACTAAACGCACGAAATGGTCCAACACCAACCCCATATCAAGGAAGTTTTGCAGAAGTACTTCTTATTGCACCTGAATTATCTGTCATTCCAGTAAATACAACAAATTCAATAATTATAGAACGCATTGATGTAAATACCCCCATTGTATGGGATGTTACCGTCT
>PCSU01000007.1 GCA_002771355.1 candidate division WWE3 bacterium CG22_combo_CG10-13_8_21_14_all_39_12
TAGTCACCTCCTTTCTTTTCGTGTACTACCTTATTCTAATTGAGGACATTTCTACTTCGCCCAAACAGGACATTATCACTTCGTCGCTACAAATATTTTTTGATAGTAGGATATTTTAGTTTTGAGGTGTACTATAAAAAGGTATGTTGAAAAAGGAATATCTTTTTATAATTTTTCTGTTAATGTTTGTGGCATTTGATGACAAGGTTTCAGCTCAATCTATCCAATATTCCGACAGTATTCCTGTTACCGTTGAACAAGGTCAAGAGGTGGTAGAGGGAAGTATTATTTCTTTTGTAGATGGGACATATCGATTAGCGGAAAACTCTTTAGCAGAAGAAATTGCTGGGGTAATTAGTTTGAATTCTGATGTTGAATTGCAATTCTTGAATGAGCAAGATGGTACCTTGTATCCATTAGTAAGGGGTGGAAAAGTGCAAGTGCTTGTTAGTTCTTCTGGGGGGAGTATTGAAGAGGGAGATTATATTATGAGTTCATCGATTCCTGGAGTTGGAGTTAAGTGGGATGGAAGGAGAGCCCAAACACTTGGTGTTGCACAGGAGTCTTTAAGTCAAGATGAGAATGCTCCTACATTAATTAATGTTACAGTATTGCTTAGTGATTTAGGAAATGAGGGCGGAAACGCCAATGGATTTTTAGGAGGATTACAAGCTTCTCTTCTTGGGTTTCTCAACAGTGGGAATCAGAGTGTTTCAGCAGAACCGTCACTTGCAATAAGGTATCTGTTAGCTATTTTGGTGGCAGTACTATCTCTTGGATTTGGATTTTTTGTTTTAGGCAGGATTTCATTGCGAGGAATAGAGGCGTTAGGAAGAAATCCTTTAGCAAAAAAATCAATTCTTTCAGGTTTATTGGTTAATTTGAGTTTAACAATAGTTGTTGTTTTGGGGGGAGTGTTATTGGCGTACGGAATTATAACGATATAAAGTATGTTTACTCTATCAACGATGTTTTCTGGAATTCTATTAGAAATAGTTATTTTTAATGTCATTATTTTTATAGTTGGTTTAATCTATGTCTTGCGCTATCTCAATCATAGTTTTGAACAGAAAAAATATAACGATTCGTTGGAAAATAATGCACAGACAGTTTTGGAAGATGCACAAAATGAAGCTACCAAGATTATTCAACATGCAGTTGAGCAATCGACACAGATGTTAGTGGAATCAAAAGAGTCTGCCCAAAAAATAGACTCAACGTTTAACAGACACATTGAACAAATAGGAATAGACCAAGAAGCTGCATTTGAGGATTTTATGGTAAAGATGCATTCTCAAAATATGGAATCCTTAAAAGCAGTATCGCTTGAATTTAGAGAAAAGATGCATGAGGCTACCAGTGTTATGAAGGAAGAGGCTAAGGGTTCATTAGGAGAATTTAATAAACTATTTAGTTCTGAAATTCAGGAGGTGTATGCAAAGATACATGAAAAATTTGAAGAAAGTATGGTTGGGGTTGAAAAACAAGTCGAAGAGTATCGTTTGGATCAGTTGAAAAAGGTAGATGACCATGTTGAGGCCAAGGTCGTTGAAAAAGTTCAACTATTAGTAAAAAAGATTGTTACCCCTTCATTGTCTGAGACAGAGAGAGAAACCCTCATACGTAATAATATTCAAAAGGCAAAGAAAGACAATGTTTTTAACTAAAAATGGGAACCCTACAAATCTTGAATGTCATACAAACCACTTCGGAAGCAGATCGGTTACGCAAAGAACTTCATGCATTAATCCGTGGTGTATATGAGACATCAGAAAATTATGTAGAAGTTTTGGGTCAGTTTTTAGATGAAGATGCCGTAATGTGTGTGTTGTCCGATTTGAAAACGAATAATATTGAGACTGATGATAAGGCGTCATTCGTAGATTTTATTACACAGATTATTAAAACAATTGAAGATTTGCCCACGTTGTCATTTGTATTTGCTACCATCCCAACCCTAGATACGATTAATCAAGTGGTCAATCAGATTGAAGGACCTCAGAAGACTTTGGTTGATTATTCAGTGAATCCAGACATTTACGGTGGGGTTGTCATTTTAAAAGATGGTCATGTTTATGATTATTCAATACGTCAAGAAGTTGAAAGTAGGTTAGAAATATAGCACATGGATTTATTCGATAAAACATATACCAAAACTAATGAGTATGGGGAGGTTATTGGGATTTCTCACCCTATTGTTACCGTTGTTGGGTTGCCTCACGTTAAGGCGGATGAGATGGTTGTTTTTGATAATAATGAATTAGGTCAAGTTCAGTCAATACGTGAAGATGTTACAACCATACTTCTTTTCTCAATAGATCCTGCTAAAGTAGGACAAAAGGTTACGCGGCTAGACGAGGTATTACAGGTTAAAGTACGTCAAAATTTACTTGGTAATGTTGTGGATGCAATGGGAACTGTGATTGGGGTCATTGATAGTACTAACACGAATGCCTCCAAGGGTGAATATGTAGATGAGTTGGTTGTGGACACACAGCCTCCATCTATGGATCGTAGACTTACAGTTCGTAATCAGTTTGTAACGGGAGTTAGTTTGGCAGATGTTTTGATTCCAATTGGGAGTGGTCAAACTGAGTTGGTTGTGGGTGATAAAAAGACTGGGAAAACCTCATTTCTATTATCAGTATTAAAACAACATGTTAATCGTGGAGGTATCGTCGTATATGTATTGGTTGGCGCAAATATTTCTGAGATTAAAATTATCCAAGACTTTCTTCAGAAAAATGCTCTGTCAGAAAGAGCTGTTTTAGTTTTTTCTTCAACTAATTCACCACATGGTCATATCCTTATTTCTCCATATACAGGTATGGCATTCGCAGAATACTTTAAAAAACAAGGATTCGATGTAATGCTGATTCTTGATAATTTATCGACGCATGCTATGTATTACCGAGAAGTATCAATCTTGTCGAATAAATTTCCTGGTAGAGACTCTTATCCAGGAGATATCTTTTATTTACATGCAAGGTTATTAGAACGGGCTGGAATTATTGGCACCGATCCTACCGAAAAAGGTTCAGTAACCTGTTTTCCTGTTGCCCAAACTGTTCAAGGAGATTTAACCGACTATATTGTTTCGAATTTGATTAGTATTACTGACGGGCATCTGTATTTTGATCAGGCTGAGTTTGTTAAGGGAAGGCGTCCTGCTATTAATATTGCACTTTCAGTGACTAGATTAGGAAGGCAGACACAGTCAGTTTTATTGCAAGACATTAATCGTACTATTTCATCCTTTTTGACAACAAAATATGAAAAAAGTTTACAGTTATCTCATTTTGGTAGCGAGGTTTCAGATATTCTTAAAAAAGACCTTGAGTTAGGAAACACGATGTATGAAATTTTTAATCAAGATACCGGTATTGTGTATTCACTGGAGCCGATGGTTGCATTTTTAGCAATGGTTTGGGCTGAAATTTTTAAAAAGGATTCCCTCGAAAAGATTATTTGGTACAGAAATAATTTCGTTGATATTTATGAACATGACCAAAAGGTTAAGACCGAAATTGATGAACTTGTTAAAGCCGATACGTTTGATGGGTTGATTGGAAAGGTTACTGAGCACGCAACTCGCCTACAAGAATTATGCAAAACAAAAATACAATAAAAGACGAAATTGAAAACGTTACGGTCCTTGGTGGATTAGTAAAAACATATGAAGAAGTGTATATGCTTAAGATGTACAAAACTAGAAAATCTATTATTAAAGCGAGAGAATATTATAAGCGGTTACTTTCCCTGTATGAAAGCATGAAACAGGCATATAAGAATGAGAGGTTGTGGGCAACTCAAAAAGATACGAAGAAACAAGTGGGATTAATTTCAGATAAAACCAAGAAACACGTGTCAGTGCTTATTACGGGGAATGATAAGTTTGCAGGGGGCATTAATAAAAAAGTATTTACTAAATTTATGGAAAACAATGAATCACAACACCCGGATTTGGTTGTTATTGGGAAAATAGGTAAAAGCCTTATGGTTCAATTGGCTGGAACAGTTAAATATACGTACTTTGATGTTGAAGAACGTTTTGGTATGAGTAACTCAAAACAACTAGAGCCGGTCATGAAACACCTGATGGAGTATCAAGATGTACGAGTATTTTATGGTGAGTTTGAGAATATTCTTCAGCAAGAAGCGATGAGTGTTTCTATTACTGGTGAGATGGATGTATTGCGTAATAAGAACGAGACGGTAAATATAGCAGAAGGAGGAGAGTATTATTTAGTTGAACCAAGTCCAGTTGAGTTATTAACCTTTTTTGAAACCCAAATATTTGCATCACTTTTTAACAGAGGGATAGAAGAATCAGTGTTAGCTCAGATAGGATCTCGGGTCGCCTCACTTGAAGAATCAACGTATGCTATTGACAAGAGGTTGCGGTTGCTCAAATATATGGCTTTACGTAATAGCAAGCGATTGAGGAATAAAAAACAACAAGATTTATTGGTAGGGGTTCATTATTGGTCACATTAAACATGAAACAAAGTAAAAACGCAGTAATTGTTGGGGTTAACGGACAAGTGATTGAGGTTGAATTTTCATCTCATTACGCTCCAGAGATACATGATATTTTAACCTTAGAAGAGGATGTTACTACGTTGTTAGAGGTTTTTAGTTCAGTAAGCAAAAATACGTATTATTGTTTGGCTCTCAATAATTTGCACAAACTTGGTAGGGGCATGGTTGTGATAAATAGTGAAAAAAAGTTGCGGATCCCAGCAGGGCGAGCAGTTTTAGGGCGGGCATTTGATATTTTTGGAAATTCGTTTGATGGGTTAGGACAAATAGAGTCCGATTCGTATGTAACATTAGCCAAAACTAAAGGTGTTGATTTAGATAAGGCCGTTTTATCAACAGAAATATTAGAGACAGGTATAAAAGCGATTGACTTTTTTGCACCACTAATTACAGGAGGGAAACTGGGACTTTTTGGTGGGGCTGGTGTTGGAAAGACGGTATTAATTAACGAGTTGATCAACAATTTAATAATTGATTCAAAAACAAATAAGAAAATAGTTTCCGTATTTAGCGCGGTTGGTGAACGGTCCCGGGAGGCAAAAGAGTTACATGAACGATTAAAAGAAAATGCTGCTCATGATTCTGTTGCACTAATTGTAGGCCAAATGGGCGAAAATCCAGCAATTCGTCACAACACAGCGTCTGCCGGTGCTGTGTTGGCGAACCATTTTAGAGATTCGCTAAAGACAGACGTACTATTTTTTATTGATAATATTTATAGATTTACTCAAGCTGGAAGTGAGCTCTCAACGCTCATGAATATGCTTCCTTCAGAAGACGGATATCAACCTACCCTTGTGTCAGAATTGGGACAATTGCACAGCAATCTTATGTCAACGTCCGATGGGTATATAACTTCTATAGAGACAGTGTTTGTGCCGTCAGATGATTTTACTGATTTTGGTGTTCGGGCAATCCAACCTCATCTTACAAGTTTTGTTGTTTTGTCCCGGGCGATTTACCAAGAAGGTGTGTTACCTGCAGTTGATTTGTTGGAATCATCTTCAACAGCTCTAACACGCTCTATTGTTGGAGATGTACATTATGGGGCATATGAAATGGCTCGGAATATTTTACAAAAAGCAAAAAACCTGGATCGTATTGTTTCGCTAATTGGTTACTCAGAATTATCTCTTGAAGATCAGGTTGTTTATAAGCGCTCTCAGTTACTAAGAAATTATATGACTCAGAATTTTCTTGCAACTGCAAAACAGACTGGGAGGGAGAGGGATTACGTAAAGATGCAGGACACCATTAAAGATGTAATGGGTATTGTTGAGGGTAGGTATGACACTGAGATACCTGAGAACTTTTTATATATCGGGAAAATTACTAAATAATATAAGCCTCAAGCTTATTATTTGAAAAAGATAATACTCCTTTGGAGATTGTGAATTCTTTTATATCATCGTTTGATACATGTACAGCTATTTTATCTTGAATTAATGTTCTAAAATTTATATGTTGTGGAATAATGCTAAACTCCCCCTTACTGTTAAAAGTGGTTAAGCCTATTGCCTCTCCTTCAAAAAGGATTTTCTCAGGACTGCCTACGTAAATATGTATTTTTTGATTTGACTCTTCAGTTATTTTTTGCGTACTCATGAAAATAAGTATGATACAAAAGCTAAAGAATAACAATGTCTAAAGTAGGCTCGCGTGAATGTGCAATTTGGCCTGTTTTCATTGACTCCTTCTCGCTGGGAGCATAAACTAAAAATCAGTGTATTTAAAA
>PCSU01000089.1 GCA_002771355.1 candidate division WWE3 bacterium CG22_combo_CG10-13_8_21_14_all_39_12
GTTTGAATACAAACTAGACTTCTACGGGGCTTCTTTTGCTCCGCTACTCATGAGTATTCGGTTGTTACATCCACACCTTTTTCCTCTTCTCCTTGTTTCTGAACATACTGTCTGATTTGTTTTTCATTTAATCCCACCGTTGATACAAAATATCCAACTTCCCATATCCCAACTTCTCTATATATTCGATCCATGTACTTATATCTACGACGAAGATCTTTGCTACTCTGTACTTTAATCTCTTGAACAACCTTTGAAATTGACACCTTTGGTGGTACTTCCACCACAATATGAACATGATCTTCGTCTATGTTTAACTCATGTACATACCATGTTGGATATCTCCTTTGTACTTTCTTTACACTCTTTACTAAATCTACTCGGGTATATTCCTTTAGTACTTTTCTTCGATACTTTGTACCCCATACTATGTGGTACATCACCTGGTATACACAATGGTTCAACCTCCGAATTCTCATGTGTACAGCATAGCTCAGTTTGCAAATACTGAGCTATGCGCATTCATCCCCGCACTGCGAGGTTTTGTAACGTAAGTGTATGATTTTCTCTCTCTTCACCTCCTTACGTTACAAAACATCTGCTAATCTTGTGCGGGGTTTCCTGCTTAAAACAAAAAAAAGGCCGCCTGAAAATTCCAGGCGGCCGATTTTTGTTAACGAGAAGAAAAATTTAAAAACCAACTAGCAGTCGTCACCGCGAAGCAGACCGACTTCGGCATACTCACCCCAACTTCGAGAACCAAGCAAGGCGTGCGGTAGAACCGTGGAACGACGAGGTTGACGATCGATAGGCATGCGTCCGGACGCCCGTGCAAGCTGATGCATTTGGCTGACGACTGATGGACGTCCGCCGACCAGAAGTACATCAGAATACGCAGGGAACGGATATGGGCCAACAAGATTGCCGTCTTCGTCGTACTCTACTCCTAGATCTCTGGCCGGATTCCATGTTGGGCTCACCGCAGTAACCACAGTAATTTCTGGGTCCACCAGCTCCTCGATCTCCTCAGGCTCGTCGAACTCTTCAACCGAAAGCGTAAACGCACCACTTTCATCTTGGCGTGCAATTAAAAGAAGCTGGAGATTCTCATCCAAAAAGACTTGATCACGAACTTCTTGAAGGAGATCTTCATTCGAGCCAGCGAACAGAACCACCAACACTACATAAAGCTGTAAGTGGATGATCTCGGAGATAATGTCTCCCATGGCTTCTGAATGCTCATTATTTCCGGGAGTGAATATGATGGTCAACCCGTACTTTTCGAAAAGCTCAAACCGGGCTTCCCCTAACGCGCTCCGAACAAGATTAACAAATGTCTGTGGCATGACGCTAATTCCTTTCGATGAAATAGGCTTAAAAACGGGACGGGAACGAACGCACTGCGATGTGTGTTCGACGACTATTCCCTACCATAACAATAAACTCGCATGACAAGGAAATCTTCTACACTAGAGTTATTTCAAATATTTCCTCCTCGTTGTAAAAGTACAAAACAACACACTGGATGTGTAATACAGTCTGTATTGTACTATACATTTCAATCATTGCAAGCCGATAGTGGGAAATCCATTATCAAAAAAGGGGCAGGTGCACTCGTGGCACCCACCCCTTACTTCACAAAACCTGATCTATGCTTCTAGATGAAAAGCATGATCAGGAAAGCTATTGAAACTGCAGCGCGCAGAATCATACTGACACGTACATTATTGTCTTGAACGGTACATAGATCGTAGACAATCGACGCTATTACTACCAGCCACGACACTGCCAACACAACTAAAACGCTTTGACCATAGGTTGTTTGGGTTAGTTCCTTCAAAATCGAAATCTTGTAGCCAAGCGCGAACCCGGTAAATAGAACTCCGAGAAAAAGGTTGGCAACTATCTCTCCAATACTTCCGAAACCGGTTCTCATCCCACCGATAGCTTGGAGAACCCCGATAATGAAAAAGAAAATCAATATTGCAACTGGAAAGTCTTGGAAAGGAGACAACATTACATTTCCTAGAATTACACCAAACGTGAATCCCATAGAAAATATTTTCACCTCGCCATCATTTGTAGTTTCGCCTTTCATTAGACAACCCCTTGGCGCTGGTCAGACAGTGAGATGGCGAAAGCCGCAAGGCCTACCACTGAGACGATCAATCCCAGATAGAAAATGGCCTGGCCGACTCGATACGGCGGGCCTTCAAACAGGTAATGAACTTCATGAAACTCGAGATTTCCATTGTTGACCTTGAGTGCCCCACCCCAGAACATGCAGGTGTGGTACCAGATTACAACCGCTGCAGATAAGATCGGGATGTCGACAGGTCGCCATCCTTCCGCTTTGGCCATAACCTCAACAAAGCCTGCCATGAAGCCCTCCTTGGTGCCGACAAGCACTTGTGCCCCACATTCGCCAAGACACTCATCGGTCTGTGCATTGAGACGTGCGCCACAGATCATACAATCCCTGGCGGTTGAAACTGGATTATCAGACATAGTTTTATCCTTTGAGAAATGTGTGAACGTGCAAGAATAGATTCTAACGCTGCAATTTTAGCACACAGGCAGAAGAAACTGTACGATATTTCAAAGTAAACCCGGAAATATACCCACAAAAAAACCGCCTCCCCAATGAGAGACGGTTGTTTATCAATTGCCAAAATTATTCTATTCTTGATTATTTACTGGATTGTCAAAACGATACATACCAAAACAAACACCAGTGGTAAGAGATAAAACGCCAAGCGCCCTAACCAATACCAGCCCCCCGTCAGCTGATAATGAATCTCTTTAGAATCCGGGGCCATTTGTAGAGTTGTGATGGAGCCAACCGTACGCATGCACATGAGGTACCACCACGTGATTACAAAGATCACCACATTCACGGGTGGTAACTTCCACCCTTCAGCCTCTTGCAACAGCTCCGCAATGCATACCCACAACCTCTCCTCTGGCACAACAACGACCTGAGCGCCACAACCAAAGCATGTACTATTCTTTGGGTTTATCAACCTATTGCAATATAAACATTGCATACGTTCCCTCCTTGTTTGAAAATGTACGAGAGATGAAAATCAATCGGCTTCGAGAAGATTCTATCATATTTAGGTATGAATTTTCGCATTGCATAAAAAAGGGTGAGTGCATTAGTAGCACTCACCCTTTCTTGTTACGCAGAGAAAGTTATGATCAACTTACCCCGCGCCTTTTTCTTAGGCTGCGGCCAGCTGATGTTGCTGGCTCGCCATCTGCAACGTGGAGGCCAGGACATACTCCTGACCCGCCTTCGCCGCCTGCCCGGGACTGAGAACAACCGCTGCCGGCTTGGGATTGCCGACGAAGGTCATTTTGTAATCGAACTTACATCGCTTATCGGGCTTCACCTCGAAGCCCGCCTGCTCAGCGGCCACCTTGGCCATCGCCAATGCATGCTTGGCAGCCTGCAGAGCCTTGCTACCGTCCACCAAGAGACAGTCATGTCCTCGATGCGCGTAGTTGCTGTAAGCTGTCTTGGCCGGGACATGGGTATCCACATGCCCCACGACCCATTCAGCCTTCTCCAGCAGGTCCAGGGCCTTGATAACCCGGATGACCTCGCGCCACGCGGCGCGGACCAGCCGCACTTCGTGTCCCCGATTGCGCTGCTGATGAGCCTTCTTCAGCTTCTTATTCACGCTCCAGTAGGGAGCGTTGAAGAAACTGGCATCCTCCAACCAATACTCCTTGGCCCACTCAATCAGGCCGTAGAGCTGCCGAAGGACGATGGGGTTCAGAGCAGCGACAAGCTGCCACTCAACGTTCTGGGCCAAAACAACCTTGACCTGAGAGTCAAGTTCGGCGTCGATAGCCCGGGAAATCTCAAGGTCTTTCAAGAGCATCTGGATGATCTGCGTAACGTTGGTCATGGTGTAATCCTCCTCTGTGGGAATTTACCCGGACGACCATCCGGGCCCACCCCTTTCGGGGGTGGGAAAAAATTAACTGCGATAGGTTGTACTGCGATT
Organism: candidate division WWE3 bacterium CG22_combo_CG10-13_8_21_14_all_39_12; assembly: GCA_002771355.1. Lineage (GTDB taxonomy): Bacteria > Patescibacteriota > 4484-211 > 4484-211. The sequence continues at coordinate 4,017 of PCSU01000089.1, forward strand.
GAAAAACGAAAAGTTCAATTCAAGGGCAATTCTCCTTTTAACTAGATAAGAATTTTTGAGCGCCGTAGCGCATTGGCAAAAAACAAAAACACAAACGATCCACAAGAATTAATTTATGCTCTTATTATTCGCCAATACACTAACGCACATCACTCAACAGAAAAAAAAGGAATCGCTCGGAAAGATGTGCTGTCAACTCAAGACAACATAACTATTTATACATACACGATATGTAAAAGTACTGGTTGGGAGTATACCAAATAGTTAATAAACAGTCAAACTATAGGCTTGTTTATTAAGTGGCAAACTTGATATCTTATCTCACATGAGAGAGAATGAATGTGCAATGACAAACCTAGTTGAAGGTCGCGAAAAACTCACAACCAGGAGTGCCCGTACCGAACAAGAACAGTCTCCTGTCGAAATGGTGCGAGCACAAGCAAAAAGAATGAAGGATCTTTTCAAGGAACACCAAATTCGAATTCCAGAGCTCGGTGCTACCATAGGCAAATCCATCGTTTACGAGCTCTGCGTTCTCCATATCCTTTCTGACCTTCCACGCAATCTGGTTATGGGTGAAGTTGAAAAAATTCATGCATTTTATGAAGAGCTTTTCGGTGACACAAGTGACTATGAAGCGGTAAGAAAGGGTTTTATGGCAGAATTTGCTGTAGCGTATGCATTCTCCGAACAGATCGGCTACCCTGTCTACTTACCAACACCAGAAGAAGACACCCATGCAAAGATCGATTTAATAGTTGACCTTGAGGATGGTGAACCTCCACTTGCAATACAAATAAAATCTCTAAATCTCCAATTTGATCCGAATCAAATTATCTATGAGTTAACAGATGCAGATTTTAAAGAGCTGGGGGCAGAGATAAACAACACAGCACTTCTTGAAAAAATGCAATCTGATGCCCAAGCCATGGAAGCATATTGCTCTAAGAATAATCTTCGTCCCCTCATGCTTGTTGTTCCATCGGCACAAAGTGACTCACCGCTGTATAATGACAGAACGGGACTACCAGTCCAACAAACAAGTAACGGTGAGGAAACAATGCTTGCAAATCGAATATATAATGAGTTAGAAGAAAAGGAGTTAATAACATGGTAGACAATCGGACTTTAGTTAGTAATAGAGCCCCAATGGTCCCACGACTTACGCAAAAGCAAGCTATCGAGATTGTACGTAAGATTCAACGAGAAGAACCCGTCGATCCACGAACAGAATTGCTGCCTCTACTCACGTTCGCTCGCAACAACGCAAAACTGGATCTTGAAGCATTAGCCGCAGAACAGAACGCCCCAGAGGATTGATTTCTCTGGGGTTTTTACTTGTCAATACGTATTTACAACCCCTTAACTATAGAACTAATACTTTTTCCTACTTCTTTGTATTCATATCCCCTCTTTTTGATTTCATCTTTTCGCTTATCAGCAAAGGAAACTGGCTTTACCTCTCCTAATAATCCGACTTCACCAAAGTACACATTCTCTCTTGATACAGGTTTATCTTTAATAGCAGATGCAACTGCTAAACATACTGGAACATCAAGCGCTGGATCGTCAACCTTAAACCCACCACTAATATTTATATAAATATCATATTGATCAGTTTTAATTCCAGCACGTCTATGTAATACAGCAAGAAGCATCTGGACACGTTTTGCACTCAAACCTGTAACTACACGTCTTGCATTTCCAAACTGCGCCGGTGCATTAAGAGCTTGCACCTCTACGATCAATGGACGCGACCCTTCCATAATTACCGTCTTTACCGAACCCGCACTGTCTCCACTATCGGACTTTATTAACTCGGCAAGATAGTCGTCAGCTAGTCCCAAGCCTACACCACCCATAACATACACTTCTGTCTTATCTGCCGGGCCAAACCGGTTCTTAAGCACTCTTAAAACTCGCAAATCCTGCTTTCTATCGCCTTCAAATGACAAAACTGTATCAACAATGTGTTCTAAAAGTTTAGGGCCTGCAAAGTACCCACTCTTGGTTACCTGACCCACAAATACCACTATATAACCACGTCCTTTGGCAACTTCAGATAGTTTAATTGCACTATATTGAACCTGCGCAATACTACCCGGAACAGATTGTATAGAGGTCGAAAAAACAGACTGAATAGAGTCTACTATAACCAG
>PCSU01000043.1:0-5397 GCA_002771355.1 candidate division WWE3 bacterium CG22_combo_CG10-13_8_21_14_all_39_12
GTCACTGCACAGGATGATGCCGACAAAGCTGAAGGCGCACGAAAGACAATTACAAACGGTGTAATTGGACTTATTATTATTGCATCAGCATTTATCATTTGGAGGCTTGTTGTAAGTATTTTGAATTTGGACACCATTTTTGCTTAAAAGTGATTATTGGGTTCAGTTCTTTAGCCTATGGGAATACCATATGCAAACAGTAACGCATGGTTTGTGGTGTAGTCACAATGTATACACACCACACCATGTGTTTTCTGCGTTTTAGAGATAGATAATAGTTATATATGTGTGTTGCGGTAGTTTATTAAGTAGGGGAATTTACAGGTATTGTCTTAAAACTTTTCTTATCGTATGCTGGTAGATATATGAATAGGATACGTAAAGTACTGAGTGTTCTGACAGTTGCCCTTATTGTCGGTTTAGGTTTTTCGGTTGCCATGGTGTCTCCCGATACGTCTGAGGCATTTGTTCGTTCAAGTAATACCAACGTTTTCACGGGTCGATTCATTCCTGCTTTTGTTGGGGGGGCCTATGATCCATCACCAGCATTTTCGCAGATTGCTGGTTTGCCGGTATATGTTTTTGCATATGACTTTTGGAGTGGTGCTAATCAGTCGGGTGAAAATTCGTGGATTGTGTCTGATATTGCGGTGCGTACCCAAGTTCGTGCAGATGGTAGTTTTCAAGTGCAAGGACTGCCTACCGCATCTCATTACGGTGTGTATTTTCCGTTTGCTCTCGATGGGGGAAGAGTAGTTCGAACTGACTGTACACCAAGCAATGCTGACCTTGATCCTTGCAGAAATCTTATTGCAGACTCAACGTTCTTTAGGATGCCGGTGTCTGACGATAGGATAGTAGATGTATTTTCATATGCAGCACAGTACTTAAACCAAACGCCAATTGTCGTCCAGAGTCAGGTAAATGTCGGTTCTGGGTACGAAAATATTGCGATTACGCATGCGTTCATAACGAATCGGACAGAGGTTGATATTGCAAATAATATCAATACTTTTCCACTTATCCCGAATACGACTCTTAAAGTAAATTTGGCTTCTGCATTTTCAGCAGATGATTCATATGAAATATGGGCCTTGCGGATAGCTGAAAATGAAACTGATGTAGTGTTGGGAATTAATCCAACTCCAAATGATATATTGACGGAATTTCCTGTGGTTAAAGGCAGGGCACAAAAGATACAAGAAGGGGTAGCTCCATTCTCGTATTACGGTTTTGAGGCATATGCACCCCCAGGATACTACGTAGTTATAGCGTGGCGTCAAGGTTTATCTAGTCCAACGTATGATACGTGGGATGGTGAATCGGACCTTTTTTCAAGAGAAACTGGTATTGCTCAGTATTGGGTAAGACCTCCAGCAGACCTGTTCTCTGAGTCGTCGGATTGGCAATGGGTCAATAATAATTTTTTCGAATCAATCGTTATGCATCGGAATCGTATTACAGTTTGGGGGGTTGTAACTGATGAGAGTGGTCGGCTATTTAATGCAGATTTTGGTACAAATGTTAATGCAATAAGTAGCACGGGATTACCTTACGTAGGCATATTTACTGGGATTCCCAATGATGTGATTTTTGTTTCGCCAGAAAATAATCAAACAATCTCTCATTATCAGGAACCATTACTAACAGAAAACCCTTCTTTTGCACCTCGAAGTATATATATTCTCCAGTTAGATAATAGAGGATTTACTAATGATCCACTTTCAGATGATATAACCGTGTATTTGGATACACCGACAGTTGGGGATGAATTTTCTGAGTCACCTCGAAGTACAGGTTTAGTTAATAGCTTTAATGGTCCACAAAGATTAGATATTCGGGTAACTCAATCGGCTGCAGGTTCTACAGGGGGGCATGACAAAGGTATCTATTTCAATGAAATTTTGGTTCCAGGGATTTCGCTTCCCGCAGTGGGTTCTGAAGTATCCGTTCAGGTTGTTGGGTCTAACGATTCAGTTTCTGCAGAACAAAAAATATATTCTGTTAATAGGTTAGGTCAACTCTATATACCACCCGGGGACCTACAGCCTGAGATTGCAAATTCTTACGAGGATCTCACTTTTGTTGTTAGGATTCTTTTTGCAGATGCAGTAAGTTTTTACTCAGTTGGGCAAGGAACAGCCAATCAATTTTTTAACGGACTCGTGACTATAGATAGTTTAACGCTCGACCAATTGGCTCAAAAGAATAATCCGGATTACAATTTAGAAATTCTTAACTTTGCACGTGATATTTTACAGCCTGATGAGGTTTATGCAGGTTCTAATAATTTGGTTGCTGCAACAGTTACTTTAAACATAAGTCCAGATCAAAGAGTTGAAGGTCCTATTACTGCTCAAATGTATCATACTATAGATGGATCTGGTTCCCAGCGAGAGGTATTCCCATGTTTAAGTTGTAAGATAACAACTGATGAGGCTGGAACTAAAGAAGTTCAAAATATTCCAGGGGATCCTGCTAATATTACTGGACAGGCTATTTTTTATGTGTGGATGCCCGTTCCCACAGACAGTGTGACAATAAAGGATTACTGTATCAATGCCGGAATACAAAATTGTGAAAATATTCCTGAACTACCACAAACAGGTGATTATGTGTTGGTTATGAGGGGAATGGTTGATGGCCAGGTCAGGAATGTACGAGCTAGTTTTTCTGTTGATTCCACTCCAGAAGTCGTCCCAGATCAAAAGATTATAACTCTTGCATATGATTGTAATTCATTTGGAGAGGAAGCAAAATTAAGTGCATATGAAGGTCAAAATATATTTCAAGAAGTTGGAACCAAAATTATTTCCCTTGGTACATATGGATGGTTAAGAGGATTTCTTGCTGAATCAACGTGCTCAGCAGGTATGTTTTTTGTTGATTCTGTGCCAACATTTTTTTCACTCATTTATAAGTATGGACTACAAACACGGGCTCTCACACAAGACCAACCTATCGGTCAAATCTGGGATATCACCAGAAATGTAGTTAACGTTTTGTTTATTCTCATGTTTATACTCATTTCAATAATGACTATTATGAGATACCAACCAGAGCAATGGCACATTAGAGTCCTACTGCCCAAGCTACTAGTTGCTCTGGTACTAGCAAACTTTAGCCTGTTACTGGTGCAAGCTTTGCTTGATCTTAATAATTTTATAACGTATACCATTTTCACTCTATCGGGAGATGTATTATCTAGCTTTCAACTCGCAAATGGAACAGATGCCATAGCTGCGAGCAAAATTGGTGGAGGTGTTGCAACAGCTGTCGTTGGTGGTTTGGGTGGGACAATGGTTAATGCAGGAATGGGACTTTTGTCATATAGTTCATTTGCAATTGGAGCACCCAGTATTCTTATCGCCATTGCTTCCTTTGCATTAAGTTTTTTTGTAGTGGTGTTTATGCAAGTATTGTCACTCCTTCTTATATTCATGATGAGGTATGCGGTAATATGGCTTCTTGTTGTTGTTGGACCTGCAGTCATGCTTATGGATGTGCTTCCGTGGTTTTCTGGATGGCAAGACCGGTGGCTCAAAATGGTTATTGGTGTTGCGTTTATGCAAACTGCAGTAGCTGGGGTACTTGCGGTAGGAGTGCTAATTATGTCTTTTGGTTCGCAAGAAAATTCATTCTTCGGAGGATGGGGAATCTTTGTAATTGGCATGATCATTTTATACATGGCGTTTAAACTTCCAAAAGAACTAATGAACAAATCAATGTTAGGTGGATTTAGTGCTCCTGATATTAGCGGAGGGGACTTCTCCGAATTTAGGGCAAATGCTGAAGAAACACGTAATCAAGGATTCCAAGACCAGGCTCGAGATGAGGCACTTCACTTATCAGAGACAGGTCAGAAGGCAACTGGAGCACAAAAACTTGGTATGAGACTCGGTCGTACTGCTGGACGAGCGTTTAGGCTTCCAGCCAATTTAGCGACTGGGGGAATGTTTGATGCAGTTCGAGACTATAAAGATAATTTTGAAGATCTTAAAGACGATGAAGAGAAGAAGGGTCGAAAACAAGCAGACCATATCCTATTTAAAGCCTTTAAAGCACAAAATAAGGCAAGAGGAAATAAACTTAACATTAGTGAGGCCATGTTTGAGCCATTACGGGCATTGTATGGGAGTCAGGCAGGTGACGATCTTGCACTTACTGATATGAGAAATAAACCACTTAAGAATTCTGAGGTGGGTGTAGAGTCTGCTGTTGGCAATGCTTCTTCTGACTACGGAACATTTAATGACTTGGCAGGTTCAGCAGGTAATCGCCTTGCATTTATGGAGTTTCTAAAACGGACGAATACCATGAATCCAAGTGCGCGTCAGCGGTTGCTTGGTCAGGCTAATAAGTACAAATCAAATCCAGGTGCTGTCCCCACACCCTCTCCGGATCAGCCTCCAACACCACCAGGTGGCGGTGGAACCCCAAGCCCATAGTCTGTAGTATAATATCTCCAGTAGCCGTTTTGTAAACCAGAGTGTTTTAGCGTGTAAATGGGTTATGGAAAGGAGATAACGTGGATTCTACGTTGAGGAAGGCTTTACAAGCGGGGTATCGGTCAGCTCGAACACATTTACAGCGAGGCTATGGTATTCCAGAGTATGTTTTTTACGGCTGGATAAATGCAATGCGTTTATCTCACTGGGACTACTATCTTGAAGATAGTGGAGGTAATGCGATTTACTGGGGGGACAATGAGTTAGTATACTTATGGGAAGTTTTTGATCACGACGACGAAACGATATTTGATTCTGACGAGGGGGGTGTTAATGAGTGGTTACTTCTTCATACGATGCTTAACCTTAAGGGTCAGCATCATATTAGGGTATTACTCAAAGGAAAGGGGATTGGTAAGGGGTTTGGTAATGCTCAAGAGTTTATTGAAGCAATAAAATATGGAGTTGCTCATGTTGGCAATTCCTACGGGTCCTACGTCGAGTGAGATGTAGGGCCCTTTTTATTTTTATAGTAGAGGCTATAAAACAATATAGTTATACCTAGGGTTACGGTTGTAATCACAATCATTTTTCCCATACTGTTTAGCATCACGGCTGCAAATCCAAGGATTGAACCTGTAATCATATAGAGCCAAATAATCTTTTGTTTATTCCAACCAGCATCAAGCAAGAAATGATACAAATGTTCACGGTCATTATGAAGCGGGCTTTTACCCGACAAAATCCTTTTAGTTCCAACAAGCATTGCATCAATAATTGGAATTGCAAAAACTACTAACAATGCCGCAACTTTTCCTCCCGATAAAACGGCAAGAACTGCAAGTAAAAATCCTATAAAAGTGCTTGCACCAAACCCAGGGAGCATTTTTTCGGGTGGGTAATTGAACGGGAAAAAGGCTAGTACTGAACCAGCTGCAGCAACTGCAAG
>PCSU01000043.1:5428-6049 GCA_002771355.1 candidate division WWE3 bacterium CG22_combo_CG10-13_8_21_14_all_39_12
GCTTGATACTTTAAGGCAACAGCAGCAATCGTTAAAAAGGCAACGGTTGCTACTCCTGGAAGTTGACTAGCTCCTTTAGTCCAATTAGTTGTGTTTTCTAGAAGCATGACCCAAAAAATGAGCAAAATATCACCTGGGATTACGAGCGTAAAATTATTAATAACAATATTCCACATATCAAAGTATGTAGCATCACCAGTCAAAGGGTTTGTTGTGTAAAAAGAAACGCCGGCAATAACGACAATGATTCCAGTTAAAACTTGAAATCCAAGTCTAAAAAGAGGAGCAATATCATACTTATCATCAAGTGTTCCTACGGTTACATTAACTAGAGAACCAGCAAGGATTCCCCATAAAAGCACATCTTTCTGTGCGAAAAGGATTGACGTAATGGTAAATGCAATAAACATGGCGATTCCTCCAGCGCGGGGGAGAATAGTAGTGTGCAAAATTGCAGGATGAAGTCTAGTTGGGTCATCTACAAAGTTTGTTTTAAGTGCAAGTTTTTTTACGATTGGTGTAAGGAGAAGTGATATTAGAAAACTTGTGGAAAAAATTATAAGATACATGAAGTTTTTTTCATTGCCCTTGGTGGTAACGAATGCTACTATTGTAACATGC
>PCSU01000078.1:0-6062 GCA_002771355.1 candidate division WWE3 bacterium CG22_combo_CG10-13_8_21_14_all_39_12
CAACTTTCATAATTAGAAACTTTTTTTCCTAGAAAAACCCCAATTCCCTCTAAAATAATCCCAGTAAGCAAAAAGGTACGACTTGAGTCCATTAAAAGACCTCTGTTTTATTGATTTTAGTACAGGCAAGATAAAATAACTTTTCAGTGTTCGTATTACATACCATACGAAACTACCTCCATAATGCTTCTTTGTGAAAAGCAATCTATTTCGCGTAACAAGATATTGTTGAAATGCACCGCGTTTATCAATAGGAGGATATGGAACCTTATGCCAAATTGATGCTAGTGGGGTTCCGACAATTTTATATCCTTTCTCTTTTGCCCTAAAACACCAATCTGTCTCTTCAAAGTATGCAAAAAAACGCTTATCAAGCAATCCAATTTCTTTAACAACACTTGTTCGAAGAAGGATACAACACCCTCCCACAAAATCATACTCCTTAATCTCGCGGAAATTTTCACCTGTAGTATCATAACCATCGGAAACTATATGACTTGTGGAAAGATCCACGAATAAACCAAAATGCATTAAAATTTTTGGGTTCTCCATGAAAAAGACTTTGGAGCCAACAGCTGCAATTTCCTGGTCTGATTCAGCCACAGCAACCATTTCACCAATTGCATCCTTGTCAACAACCGTGTCTGAGTTTAATAATAAAATGTAGGTAGCACCTTCAAGTATTGCCTTTTCAATTCCGATATTACTGCCTCCAACAAAGCCTTGATTTGTCTTTACTCTCGTTAAAATAACTTCTGGGTATCTGCTCTTTATCACACTACCCTCATCTTCCTTTGAGCCATTGTCAATAACCTGAATCGAAACATTTTCGTATGTACTTAACTTTAACGAATCAAGACACTTTAATGTATCTTCAACACAGTTCCAGTTCAAGATTACGATTGATACTGAGGAGTTTTTCAAGGGGTCCATTTCAAAACATTATAACAAAATATATGCCAAAGATCCCAATGAAACCTTGAGCCCTGAGTTACTATTCTTTCTTGAAATTTCCAAGAAACCCAATAATAATATCTTTGTTCAAAACCTTAAAGACGAACAGTAACGATCCATAAGCAATTAACCCAATAACTACAAGATATATAATATGAACAGAAATTTCAGACAATCCTAAAACCACGAACGCCGACAGAAAAACAGATGTCAATAGTTTCCTTTCAAGAATAAGGCTAATAAAGCTTTTTGTATGAATATAATAGAGGAATAATATTACAATCTCTGTAACAACTCTCGCAATAGCTGCACCTACAATACCCAGGAGTGGAACTAAAATAATTACAGAAAAAACGTTAAGGATAGCTCCAATAAATGAAATTTTAGTGTATTCTTTCTCTTGATTATTCGCTAATAGATACGTACTTAAGCCAACATTAATAAATATGAAAAATATTATCCAGATTGCGATCCTAAACGACAGAACACTTTGAGTGTAATCATTCCCGAAAACTAAATCTAGCAACTGCTGTCCCAAAACACTCCCTCCTAGTGCTATGGGAAACCCAATAATAAAAAGAATCATAAAACTTCGATTAATAAGAGCTTGGACCTTAAGAGGATTTTTATGCAAAATGTGTGAAATTGCAGGATAAAATGCGGTTTGAAAAAACCTAGGCAAAATAAGCAATAGGGTAATTATTTTGAATCCAGCCGCGTAATATCCTACCTGTTCGACCCCAAGATAAAACTGGATAAATAGTATATCAAATGTATTGTAGATGTTGGTAAACAGAGTTGCCAAAACAAATGGTACTGCACTTCTAAATAACTCCTTTTGGTATTTAAAATCCCATTTCTCATATACAAAATTCAACAATTTTCTTAAGACAATAAAGGTGAAAATTACACTTGCCAACCCTGCAATAAACTGTACAACCGGAACAACTATCACATTCTTTGTCCATATAACAAATAGTAATGTCAGTGGTAATGCAACAGCTTGGGTAACAATCCGAGACAGTGAAGTTAATTCCATCCTCTCGTGAGCATCAAAAACATAGGCCATACTTAATGCCCCTGGAATAAGTGATATCCCAAATAGAAACGTGAGGAGCTTCAGATCGTTTGAAATAACATCTACAGGTATAAAAACCAGCAGTAACCCCATACACACCAATAAGGTCGTTCCAATAATAAGCTGTAGAATCAATATGTTTGAAGCAATGTAATTTGTATTTATCCTTTTACGAGCAATTTCTCTTATTCCAAGTGTCGTCAATCCAAAATCTGCAAAGAGATTAAAATACGCAGTAAACGCAACCGCAAAGGTTATTTGTCCAAAGGAATCTACACCTAACTCTCGAGCAATATAGATTGTAATAACGGTAGAAACTAATCGAGTAACCAACTCTGTAATACCAAGTGAAAAGAAATTTTTAGCTATCCGTTTTGTTATACTCATTTTTCCATAGATTTATTTAACTAAGCGTCTTTTCCTCAACTAAAACATTCATCCAGAAAACATTTACGAAGGAAATGTTTTACATACATCTATACAGTTGATACAATGCGCATTGTATCAATAATCAATGATAAAAAGAACTGTACGAAAAATATTAGGTACGTTGGGGAATTTGACCCAGAGTGAGGAAAATAAACAAACCCTCTCATCTATAAACAACTCAATCATTGACCTAAACTATTTACAAGTTAAACAAAGCGACCCACGATATTCTGACGATAAACGGCTTCTAAAATATGGATACCAAGTTCTCGCCCAGACAGACGAAGATGGAATTATAGCTGAAATCTTCAATCGCATTGGACTTACTAATCGTTTCTTCGTTGAGTTTGGCGTTGGCGAAGGAATCGAAAACAACACTGCAGCTTTACTTTTTCAAAACTGGCAAGGCCTATGGATTGAAGGAGAACCTAACTGCGCAACAAGCTTACGGGAAAACTTAAAAAAATTCATTACAAGTGGAAACTTAAAGGTTCAAGAATCATTTGTTACAGAGGAAAATATTGAGAAAATATTAACCAACCAACAGGTTCCAAATGACCTAGATTTACTCTCAATAGATATTGATAGCTTTGACTATTATGTATGGCAATCGATTACGAATTTTCATCCCCGTGTAATTGTGATCGAATACAATGCCTCCTGGGGACCAACAATTGAATGGGTAATGCCCCGTGATATTACCCCATCATTCACCGATCACACATCGTGTTTTGGGGCAAGCTTAAAGTCATTCGAAAAGCTTGGCGAAACAAATGGTTACGTTCTTGTTGGGTGCAATATCACAGGTGTGAATGCGTTTTTTGTAAGAAAAGATCTTGTTAAAGATATGTTTTCACAACCGTTTACGTCTGAAAATCACTACGAGCCTCCAAGATATAACCTAAATAGGCGGGTCGGTCATCCAAGAAGTTTTAATATCTTTTCGTAAGACACGTAATAATAGATTTAAGATTTATTTCTCACAAAGAATTAAATAGACATTTTTTCACCCAAGTCCATCTGCAAAATAGCATGAACAATTTGTTGTGAGGCAGTACCATCCCCATATGGATTTTTGGCATCTGCCATTGCCTCAAACGCATCATTATCATCTAATAGAATTCGTGCCTCTCTTAGAATATCTTCCTTGTTAACACCTACTAATTTGAGGGTTCCAGCAGCAACTCCTTCTGGACGTTCTGTTGTGTCACGTAAAACTAAAACCGGATTATCGAGCGCTGGGGCTTCTTCCTGCAAACCACCGGAATCGGTCATTACAAAACACCCAAGCTTTTCTACCATCGCCATGTCTCGGTATTCTAATGGTTCAAGAAGATGAATTCGTGGATGACCCCCCAGAATTTTCTCAGCAACTTGTTTGACAACAGGATTTGGATGTACAGGAAAAATAACCTCAACATCATCATACTCTTCAACTAATTGTCTTACAGCCTCATGAATCCCTTCCATTGTTTTTCCCCAATTTTCGCGTCTGTGGGTTGTTAATAAAATTACACGATTATTATCAAAATCAACCTTTTCAAGTTCTTTATTAATAAATGGAAAATCCTGCATGGTCACCCACAATAAAGCATCGATTACTGTATTACCTGTTACAAATATTCTTGACTCATCTTTACCTTCTTTTCGTAAATTGTCAGCTGCAAATTCCGTGGGTGCAAAATAATAATCGGCCACAATATCAATCATTTGGCGATTAACTTCTTCTGGGTAGGGACTATATTTGTCATACGTACGTAATCCAGCCTCAACATGTCCAACTGGAATTTTTTGATAAAAAGCAGCAAGAGATGCAACAAAAGCAGTTATGGTATCCCCATGAACCAGAACAAGGTCTGGTTTTTCCTTTAGCAATATTTCTTCAATTCCGGAAAGAACACGTATGGAAAGTTCAGTTAACGTCTGTTGTTGCTTCATAACGTCAAGATCATAATCTACCTTGAGTCTAAAAAGCGATGTAACCTGGTCCAAAAGTTCACGATGTTGACCAGTAACAACAACTTTGCTCTCAATCTCAGGATGTTTGTTTAATTCAAGAACAACTGGTGCCATCTTAATTGCTTCAGGACGAGTACCGAAAATCGATATTACTTTAATTCCCATGTGCGAATGATACCGAAATAACTATTGTTTGTCACGTCAAAACTGTATTAGAACTATCCTATTTTGGAAATGACACCACACTGAACCACGTAAACCACATTGCAAAAACGATGAAAACACATGTAACTCCAAGTAAAGCCTTTTGATTGTCCTTCATTTGAAAAAATGATTGCCATCCTAACCCAAGAAGAAGTGCAAGTGGAACAAGTAGAATAAACATGAACCGACCTTGAGCCTGATTGTATAGAAGACCAAATCTAATAATCAGAACAATGTTAACAACAATCGCAATTGAAAAACTATAAACAACAAGCAACTTGCGATTATACAAATCAAAGGATTTTTCCTGAACTGTATTTATTACTTGGCGGCTAAATAGCAATCCAAGAAGTGCAATACTTGTTACTGCAATACCAATTTCTGGAAATGGCATTAGATTATTAAACCCGCCTGATGTTGCCCAAAAAGTAGTAACCATGTTTCTTGTAGAACGAATCAACCCCTCCAGCATGTCAACCCAAACAAATCTTACATTTGCAACATGTTGAGCCAAAATAGACCCATATAAAACATAATTTCTCCATAAAAACGGGGATATTACTACGCAAAAAACGAATAGTGTCACACATAGATAGCTAAGATACGAAAGTACTTTACTTTTTTCTCTCCTATCTCTAATTATCAGTAATAAGATATTACTTACTACCGCAAAAACAAATACAACTGTATTTATCTTAGTTAAAAAAGATAATCCTAGAATAAGCCCAACTAATAACGACTTGTACGACATAATTCCCTTTGTAAACATATAAAATAAAATACTCCCCCACAAAATTGATAAATTATCATTATTCACCATAACTGAACTGAAAATATACGTTGGAAGCAAGGTATAGAAACACATAACAATCCCAGAAGATAGTTTTGAGACCCCAAGATTCTCCAATGCTCGAAGAACAAATAATATTCCAATTAGCCACATTACTAAAGAGAAATGGCGCAATATTATAAGTCTCAGCGAATCATCGGCATCGAAAACTTTTTCTCCCACAAAAGAGATTGAGCTTGAGAGTACATAATACATTGGCGGTTGATAAAACTCATATGTATTATTATCAAGCCCCATAATGTTTTGCTGAATTGGTAGACTTCGGTTTTCTTGTACATAATCTATATATGCTACATGTGCCTCCTCGTCTGGGGAATAATAAAGAGGGGTATACCATATGAAAAAAATACGTAGAACTAATCCAAGGAATATACATACATTTAGTACTCGTCTTAACTCAATATTTTGAAAACTAATCAACGCAATAACCCCACTAATAACAATGCCAAAATATAACCCGAGGTTTAAAAATATTGATTCAAATGACAACATAATAAATTATTGAACTATAAATATGCAATAGTTCGCTATGACGTCATTTTATACCCATAAATCAACCCATAACCAATATTCAGTCATAATTTTTCT
>PCSU01000078.1:6074-9090 GCA_002771355.1 candidate division WWE3 bacterium CG22_combo_CG10-13_8_21_14_all_39_12
CCCATAACCAATATTCAGTCATAATTTTTCTTGAGACATATGAAATGCTCAACCAGTCTATTTTGTTACAACTATCTTGTCTTTAGCTCAGCTGCAAAACCTTCTAAACCATTAAAAGTGGTTTTAACTTTATATTTGTTTGGAAGTTCTTCAGGTGTATACACGTAATCTCTTGAATTCTTATCCTCAAACCAAATCAATAAAACCTTTTGACCAGATTCAAGTGCTGTATCGATTGCTGCAAATTCGTTATCTGGAACTGACGGGGAATTGTAATACGTTTTTCGAGGTACTAAATGCACCGTTAACCCTGTATGAAAGAAAATAGCATCTGGCATGTTACTAACAATGAATGTGTCTGGAGAATCATCAAGAGTATGTGCATAATCAATAAGTTCAGAATCGTACCAAATGTGAGCATTGTATGCATAACTATCACGAACGAGAGACTGGTATATACGAATTGCATTTCGGATAGGATAAATCAGCCAAATAATACACCCCAGCACTATTACTCCACGAATAAAACGGCGCGAAAAAAACCACAACCTGTGGAGTGACATACTATCAATAAGCCCGGCAAATAAAAAAACTACTAACGGATATATCGGCGATACATGTCGATCACCTAATAGATCAAGAGCAACAGTTGATGAACTGTAGCTCATTACTGCAAGAAATAAAATGGCAGTGAATGCCGAAATGACAACAAACGGCGGAAAATTTATTCTTGTCTTGTGCGGAAAGAATGTTAGAGTTGAAATGATGACACAAACCACAACAATTCCAGCACCGACAAGTGTCAATAATAGATCGGGAAGTACTGTAGGTATAAACCAACTCCCCATAACATAAAAAATTGTATTGCCTACTTCCTGAATGCTGTATGTCGAAACTCCACGCTCCCCAAGTAATGTATCGGCACGAATAAAGTTCCCCAACACCCATAATACTGGAACAAAACAAGTAATAATCAACGATTCAAAAAGCGAAAATATGTTTTTTCGCCAGGCTCTTTTCCATCGCAAAAAATAGACCATAACAATTGATGGTATAAAAAATAGCCCAACACTTCGTGTAAGAAGACCAAAACCAGCAGTTACGGCTACATAACGCAATGAAGTAGTAGTCTTTCCCATATATCGTATCGACATCCACAAAAAACACACAGTGAAAAATAAAAAGGGCATCTCGGTCCACACATTTACAGCAATCCGAGGAATGCTAATCCCCCAAATAAGTACAGCAAACATAAAAAATTTTAGTGGAACATTTCGAATACATGAGTTAAAAATCCTTCCCGAAACATAGACCATGCCTCCGTAAGATAATGCTGCAATAAGCGAAGCCGATTGTGACACTGACAATCCCAAAAACATTAATAATGCGAGTAAAGTAGGATATAGCGGCATGAAGCTAACAAAAGGACTAGCATCGTATGTTGTAAACCCATTACCAGCAATTAGGTTTCGCGCTGTCGCAATGTAGTCAACTGAATCCGGAGATACCCCCGGTCCATTAATGAGCAAAAGTAGAAACAGAAATACGCCAGATCCCACCGCCATAATGTTAACTAGAACTTCAAATGACGGTACCACGTGTCGCAACTTTCCCATGATCAAATAATACAACACCATCTGTTCAAATACCGGACATTGCATAACTCGTCGTTTTTTCGTACCATGCACTCACATGTCTAAAACAGCAGTCATCACAGGAATCACTGGACAAGATGGGTCACACCTTGCGGATTTACTTTTAGAAAAGGGATATACTGTTATTGGACTTACCCGCAGAACCAGCACTGAACCACCAAGTCGTATGCGTAAGCACTTGTGGGATAAAGTCATTCAATTTTCAGGTGATGTGACAGATAGTTACTCAGTCGAAAGCCTTCTTAAACAGTATCAACCTGATGAATTTTACAATCTTGCAGCCCAGTCACATGTTGGAACATCTTGGAAACAACCTGAAGAAACAACCAAGGTTGACTATCTTGGCGTTTTAAACATTCTTAAAGGAATCCAACTCATTTCACCGCACACAAAGTTCTATCAAGCATCAACCAGTGAAATGTTTGGCAAGGTTAAAGATGAATACCAAAGTGAGACCAGCCGTTTCTATCCACGAAGTCCGTACGCTGTTGCCAAACTAGCAGCATACTGGCTCACCGTAAATTACCGAGAATCGTATGATATTTTTGCCTGTTCGGGAATTTTGTTTAATCATGAAGGACCTCGCCGTGGAAGAGATTTTGTAACTCGTAAAATTACTGACCATGTTGCCAAATATAAGTTAGGATTAACTAAGGATCCTCTTCAATTGGGAAACCTTAACTCTATGCGTGATTGGGGTTACGCTCCAGAATTCGTTGAGGCAATGTGGAGAATTTTACAGCAAGACACACCACAAGACTTTGTCATTGGAACGGGTGAAAGTCACTCTGTTCGTGATTTTGTTGAAGCTGCATACAAGGCTATTGATGTTGATGTTGAATGGTCGGGGGAAAATGAAACTGAAAAAGGCGCTCGCTCTGATAATGGGGAGATTATTGTTGAGGTAAATAAAGACTTTTTCCGGCCTGCAGAAGTAGAGTTGCTTCGAGCAGATGCCTCAAAAGCAAAAGAGGTTTTAGGATGGGAACCAACAGTTACGTTTAGTCGACTTGTTGAGATCATGGTTGAAAATGATATTGAAGAACTTTCTTAGTAATAGTTCGTAATCCTCTCCTTTCTAACTATTTATTTTCCTAAAAGGACCGTTTCAGTAAGAGCCTGTATAATTACAGCATGGATTCAGGAGTTGTTAAATTTACATCCCAGACTTGGAATAAAACCCTCACTAGCATTCTGATCACTTTTTGCCTCATTATTATTAACTCTGTATTTGTTTCAGATCACTCCCCCCTGTTTGCTGCAGAAATCGATCCTATCAATGACATAAATAAAACAACACAACAACTCCTTGATAAAAGCAAAAGCAATAACTCACTTCATGTTATTGCAACACTAAACAT
>PCSU01000011.1 GCA_002771355.1 candidate division WWE3 bacterium CG22_combo_CG10-13_8_21_14_all_39_12
CAACGTTTAGTTTTAGTCTGCCCACCGCAGAGTAATCAACTCAAAACATCTAACGATTACGAAGCTGCACCGTCACTGTCAATGCTGAAAGGATTAAAAACAAACCTACTAACAGAGGAATAATCAGTGTCATCCCAGTAGCTGCAAGAACACTACCAGGTTTTTCAGAACTCGTTTGAGCACTCTGTGGTACAGGCGTAGGTGTTGGCGTGGACTGTTCTCCCAACACAGAACCTGGAACTGGTGTTGGTGTAGGAGTAAGCGTAATCTCAGCTATTGCATCAAACCCAAAGCCAAAATCAAACACCAAAGACTTCCCTTGATATTCATTGCCTACATTCGCCATAGACACGCCAAACACATACGTCTGACATGTATTTGCATCGACACCATCAATCAAAATGTATCCTGACTGGTATAAATCGTCAAGAAATACGGGGCCGTATAAAACAACATTAGTATCTGCATTTTTAACGGTAAAATCCATAACACTCCCTATCGGTGGGTTTGAATCTGTAAAATCTTGAAGCTCTAACGCAAAAGTAAGCGATTCTGAAGAGTCGTTACATGCCTCTACTTCACGTATAAAAGCATCACCCGGTTTAACATCAAGCTCTGTAAAAAGTGCCTGCCCAGAAGGTGAAGACGAACACGTATCTGTAGTGCAATCCACACTAAGATCAGCAGCGTACACAGTATTCGCTGATAGCAATAACACAACAATCGCACTAGCAAGTTTAGGTATATGATTCATTTGTATTTGTTTAGTCATGATTAGTAATTTGCTCCGCCAGGAGTACCAAAATTATCTCCTTCAATATCCCAATACGTCGTATCATTACATCTAGCATCAGTACATGAATACCAATTGATGCTCACCGTTCCATCTCCAGGAACATCTGTACGCTCCATAGAATGATATTCCGTAGACAACGTTCCTGCAGGCCAACTAGCAAGTGGCGTTTGATCAATACTACTCCCAACACTATCCCGTAATGTTAGCTGTCCACCGGTATTAAGTAACGAGATACCCGTAGAAACAAAATCTGGCGTTACGGCAAGAGCTGAACTTGCACTCGATTCTGCATAATTTGAGATAAGATAGTACCCACCGACCCCCATCATTGCCCCAGTTGGTAAAGTAATACTATTTCCTGCAGTTCCTGCGTTTACAATGACAAAGCCCGATAGGTCGATCGGATGTGTTGATGTATTTTTAAGCTCAATCCACTCATCTGATGTTGAAACATCTGATCCCATCCACATTACTTCGTTAATTATTACGTCACCACTTGAAATAATAAGTGATCGATCAAGCGTTACTTCACACCACGCGGTCCATGCACTTGATGTTCCATGAGTATCTACCGCACGTACACGGTATTTATATAAACCGTCTTGATCTGCAATACTACCGGTTCGTTCTGACACCACCGGTTTAGCAATTGTTACACTGGTTTTGTTCTGATAATCATAGTGATCAATATCAGGCGCGGTACTATCATCCCAATCTACCGTTATCAATCGATTGTCCGTTACTCCACCACATCCCACATCAACCCCATTATGGTCAAGAATTGTTAAACCTGTAGGAACCTCAGGTGGTACAAGCGCAACATCAACTCTATCTATTAATACTTCTGTGTCTGTCCAACCGCCCGATTGATAATAAGGATCCTGCCACGTGGTCACTACATACGAAAATGCACAATGCTCTCCTTCATAGGTATTCGCAAGTGAACTATCAAGTGATATCTCCGCGACATACAAATGCAAATCTGCACCGTTCCCAAGCAATGATGCCGAGACTGTAGCACCTGACAAGGGGCCACTATACGCAACTCCAGAGATGTCGTTTAACGTTACCACCAAACCATCACACAAGTTTATGTTTCCACCATCAAACTGAAAACTCAAATCATACGTCGATGGAACTAATCCCTTATCAGCAACAGTAAATAGCCGAGCCGTATCTAATCCACTTGGATATGTAAGAGTTGTGGGAGTAGTTTGGGATTGAAAAGATGTCAACTCAACATCAAGTGACGAGCTCACAAAATTGTTGTGCCCAGACATTTCAAGATCAGTCATGTAGGCGTACGTTTGAGGAATACTTCTCATCAGAGAAACAAGAAGTAAGCCTATCCATAGAATGTAATGTTTTTTAAGTTTGTTCATCTTTTTGTGCTTTTGATTCTTTCTCACTATTTTTCTCTTTTCGTTTGTGTACCACTTTTACAACTTCATCTTTAACTGTCACTAACTCATGATACACAATAAGTGTCGCAGGGATAATGATCAAAAGAATGAACCCAATCTGAGTTTGCGCAAAAGCGACAGGATAACCAACATACGGAATACGAGCCCACACTTTGCCAATAATCCTATCTGCAGTTAATGTATTCAAATCCTTTTGTTCATTTGCATCGCCTCTTGTGAAATAAATCTTATTCTCTAAATTTTCATCAGTTTGTTCTTCTACAATGCGATGGGTTACAGTTTTTCCTGACCCAGAGGGATTAAACGTCACCACATCCTGAACTTCATATGTATCTTGCGGTGATACAAAAACGACACTCCCGGTTAATATGTACGGCTCCATCGAACCTGACTCTACCGTAAATAAACGATACGAGAATGGTGTGTCAATCTTTGTAAATACAAATGCACTTACAATAACCACAAGCGATACAATCAAAAATCCGTAGACTATATTTTTAGCTATTAGTAAATATTTCATTAGGTGTTACATTCCTACATATACCCTTTTTCGGTTGCCCAAACTTTGTATTTAGGCAACCTCAAAAGAGCGTGATCTTTTATCACTTAACTCTTACTATCGCATCAGATTGTACCTATGGTAAATCTGTGTACGATACAAGCTTTGACTCAAACAAGTACTGGCCTGGATTCCAACCGTTAAGTTGTGAACCAGTTAGTTCACTCGTTGGAACTACCCAGAGTTTTGCATTAGTCAAGTCCATACCAAGCTCAACACTATTTGTTACAACAGCGTTTCCACTTACATCGGTAGTAAAGGCATCAATTGCCATACCACCTGTATTTGGCCATGGGTCAACATAGTACAAAAGCGTGTACGAAGTACTTGGTGTTAGTCCTGAAACCGTAAGATCATAATCAAATGTTGGTGATTCACTCATAAATGAGAGAATACCTGAAGTTGTATCATTGATTGGATCCCAGCTTCCGTCTTTATTATCAAGTACCATCACTGTCTTAACAGACTGTGGACAAGTAAACGAGTCGTTGTTTCGCGCTTGCTCAACGTAGAATCGAATATCTGCACTCAAGGAGTCAGACTGCGTGAGGTTCGTAACTGCAGACCCATCACAAGACAACGTGTTGTTTCCTGTATCGACGGTCATGTCTCCGTAACACCAATACATGCCTACATATTCAGTTGTATCGCCAACCATTACACCATTAACTGGTGTGTGAAGATCGTATACAACGCCGTCCAAAACATCGCTTGCTGGACCACTCACATTTGAAAACAATGGTGTTTCGCCACTGTCCCAAACATTATCTCCATTAACATCATCCCATGCGAAAAAGTGAACATCTTGTGATAATTCACCATAACCTGGCCCGACCATTTCGTTGTCAAGGTCTGATTCTGGTTCTGTCACGTTAAGATCAGTATCAAGCATGTTATCAATCGTTGCACAAACATATGCATCGTTATCGATTACATGAAGACTAATAGAGTTTTGGCCGTAATCTCCTGGCTTGAGATCAATAAAGTTAAAAAACTTTTCATTAGTAAGATCTGTTTCACTCCAGTCTCCACACTCACTTGATGCCACGCCATTATAGGTACATTGGCTATCAATTTTAAGATCGATACTTCCGGTCGTAAACGTATTTCCTGGAGAAACTTCGGTGTCACTAAAATAAGCTGATGTAGCTCCAATAACCAATAAGGATACTGCTGCTACCGTTACGGTACTTTTTAGTATTTTGTTCATAATAAATCACCCCCTCTCACAATCATCATAAAACATGATTTAGGTAATAAATACATCGCTTATATTGTGTAACATCTATGGGACACATAGGCAATCAATAAACAAGGCTATAGGACGGCAAAAATGGTGTAAAGGCTCTATATCTTTTTGTACCGGGGTTAATTCTTGGTAAAATAACCAGAATCATATCCGATAACACAGTATATACATATCCATAACGCAAAACAAGGAGCCCATAGGATTATCTTTTGCAATGAATTACTAGTTCACGTCAAAAGTTAGTACTTATTATCAATATGAGATAATTATGAAATCATGTCTTGGCTATTATTATCAATTGGGGCAACCCTCTTTTTCACCTCCCTTAATTTACTGCAAAGAGTACTTGCAACGGATGCTAAGCATCCGCGTGCTATGGGAATTGTTTTTAACTTGTACGCAATGTTCATTGCCATCACTATCTTTTTTGTTATGGGCGCATTCCAAAACTTTGAGCTTCCATCAGCACCGGTGGCATGGGCCGCACTCATTGCGGCATCGTTTTGTTACGCTATGTTTGAAAGAGGAAGATTCTTGGCTGCACAACTTTTGGATGCATCAGTTTTCACCACTATTTCGCAAGTTGCAGTCGTCGTTGCCTTTGCAGGGGCATTGTTTATTTACAACGAAACATTATCAGTTGAAAAGATAGTTGGATCATTGCTGATTCTCGTAGCACTATTGCTTGTAAGTTATTCAAAAAGTATTGGTATCTCTTCCAAGAAAGGAATATTAGTTGCCACTGTCATAAGTATCATGTTGGGACTTGGATGGATGCTTGATAAATTTGGAACTACACACTTTAATCCCGAAACGTATAGCGTATTGGTGTGGACCATCCCTATTATTTTCGTATATTTACCGTATGTAAAAACGAGTGAAATTGTAACTGAGTTTAAACGAACGTCATGGAAAATTGTGGTCCTGGCTGCTATTAATGTGATTGGATACCTTTTGCAACTTAAAGCTCTTGGCCTTGCAGAAGCAACACGGGTTATTCCAATTATTCAAATCTCAACCCTTCTCACTGTGCTGCTTGGCATAATTTTATTAAAAGAACGAGATAATCTTACAAAAAAAATATTTGCCGGCATTCTTGCAGTGATTGGTGCGTATTTATTGATATAGCAAACTTTCCTCGCAATACTGGTAGAATACGTATGTGCGTATTGCAAAATATTTTTCTCAACAAAAGATTGCCTCTCGCCGTGAAGCTGAAGAGTATTTAAAAAAAGGACAGGTTACAGTAAATGGTGAAGTTGTCAAAGATATGGGCAGACAAATTGACCCCGACAAAGATGTGGTAGAAATTATTGGAAAAATGGTTTCCAAAACTACAATCGCATACTTTAAACCTCGTGGGATTAGCTCATCAACTATCGAAGAAGAAGGTACCAATGTTTTTGATGTACTCCCCCAGTATGAATCCTTAAACACTGTAGGTAGGCTCGACAAGCAAAGCGAAGGACTTATATTACTAACAGACGATGGTGTTTTGGCATCAATTATAACAAGCGATAAACATATCATTGAAAAAGAATACCGTGTTACCGTTCGTGAAATTATAAACCCTAAACAATTACTATTTCTGGAAAAGGGTGTGTTTTTAGAAGACGGACTCACACTTCCTGTTTCAATTGAAATTATTGATGAACATACATTCACCATTGTTATGAAAGAAGGTCGCAAACACCAAATTAGACGTATGGCTAACGCCGTAAACTTAACCATTGAAAACCTTACGCGCACACGAATTGGACCTATTACTCTTGATAAACTCAAAGAAGGTTCGTACCGAACACTAAAGCTTGATGAGGTTCAACGTCTAATAGACACAGCCCCGATCCCATAGTATAATCTCAGTTCAATCGCACATTTCGTTACAAGATCTCAAGAAAGGATGATGTCAAGTACCCCAAAATTTAGACACCT
>PCSU01000046.1 GCA_002771355.1 candidate division WWE3 bacterium CG22_combo_CG10-13_8_21_14_all_39_12
TCTAAAAGCGAGTACGAAAACCAACAAAATTATTCTCTTACTGATATTGCCCAACTCACATGCCCACAATGCAAATCACACCTTGGAACACCCATCATCTACAAAAAAGAATCGCGCCTCGCTTATCGATTATTCGTGGGAAGTGTGTCAAAGAAGACAAACAAAAAGGACTAATCTGAAAATACTGTTACTATATTCGTATGGTTTGTTCAATGTGCCAGTCTCCTGAAGAATATAAAAAGTTTTTCATCAAAGAATACACTTTCTGGAGAATTGAGCTCCACTCCAACCAATGTTACTTAGGACGCTGTCTTATAATTCTTAACAGACATACTGAAAACCTATTCGATATTACGACTAATGAAAAAGATGAATTATTCACGATTGGGTCAATCTTAAATAACGCGCTTTTAAAAGGATTTAACCCCAACATTCTCAATTATTCTTCTCTTGGTAATGACATGCGGCACCTGCATCTTCATATAATCCCTCGATATAAGAACCCGGTGACATTTGCGGATACTATATTTACCGATGAACGCTGGGGACACAATCCTTCACCATATAATAAAAACTTTGAGATTTCTGACGAAGTATACAACAAAATTATTATAGAAATTTGCAAAAACCTAACCTAGACCTTGAAGGTCTAGGTCGATAATCACCTCAATAAACTCGAAAGTGTAAGTAACTTTTCTTGTCGTTGCCACAACACCAGGTCATCATCTTGCGCTTTTGTTAAACAGTCCGAAATTACAACACGTTTCGATTGAGAAAACGTGTCCTCATACA
The DNA here is from genome assembly GCA_002771355.1 of candidate division WWE3 bacterium CG22_combo_CG10-13_8_21_14_all_39_12. Classification (GTDB taxonomy): domain Bacteria; phylum Patescibacteriota; class 4484-211; order 4484-211. The sequence goes on from PCSU01000046.1 coordinate 793, forward strand.
AAGAAATGATATGTTTCGCATGATCTAAAAACATGATCGCCGTCTCACTTTTAAAACCCAGTTCGCCCATACTTGCGTTTACTGCACGTACAAGGTCAGTACATGAATCTTGTAACGTAGGGGAGTAACTCATAATAATTTTGATATATCAGACAACTTTTCCGTAACGAATTTTAGATATTCGCTTCTGGCTTTAGGATCTATAATTTCCATACTGGTATTGTTTGGTTGACGAATATTAATAAGCGCGTTTGCAAATTGTTTTAGTTCAATGTTATAACCGCCTCCCCAGATATTCCTCCTTTCAGATCCAAACTTTTCAATAAGAACAAGTTCAGCATCAGCATGGTATTCTCCCCCAATAGCTAAAACTTTTTTCGAAAGATCAGCTGTGATTTTGATATACGTTTTATACTCTTCGCTGGCTTTTTGAATATCTTCTTTTGTCAGCACTTTTTCGATTACACCAACCATAAGCCTATTATAGCGGATAGAACATTCTAAAATGCACCACCATCACATATTATTTCTATGTTTAAAAAAGTAAACAACACTCGTTATAAGCGTTAGTGGAATTGAAACGTAAATAGATACTATAAGTAGTATGAGTCCTCCCCATCCCCCTGGATCAAAATCTGGTGATAGGACCTGAACAGCAGTACTGTATATAAGAAAAACACCACTAACAATCGCGGCTGGAACGATAATCGAGACTAAAAGATATGCTCCTGCTTTTTTCCAATTATTAGCGGTAACAATCTTTGATAATATCTTCCATGGCACAACAATCGGAAGATAAATCACCGAAAACAACACCATAAAACTTAATAGATTCATAATGGTAACCGGCATATCCTTATAATCTCCATGTATAGATATATCAAACCTAGACCCGACAGGTCTAGGACATAACGCTCACTCAACCATTATCAATTAACTCAACCAACGGTTCTTCCCATCCAAATGTGGTTTCTAAACCTTTTAGTTTTTCGAAAGATTTTTTACACTTTTCATCTAATTTCACAAATTCTTGCAAAACCACAACGAGATCAACCATGAAACCACTAACAAATCCATTTGAATCATCAACCCCACCAGAATAGATTTTTCTTTCAAGCCTTAATAACAAGGTCACCAATAAATCGGAAGTTTCTTTACTTACCGGCAGTTTAGAAACAATCACCGACAAGCGTTTACATCCTTCCTCTACTGAATTTTGATTAGCAAACCACGTGCGTGACGGACCGTCATAAGCTTTAATACATTTCATGGCAGACGTGATCTCTTGTTTAATAACCGAAAGATCATCTTTACTCAAAACTGCACAGATACCACTACAACCTGGCTCAGAGGTTATAGATTTATCTTCATCCGTCAATATGGTTTTACCGCCCTTAACTATGTATAAGGCAAGTGCAACCATGTGTTTACAAAGAACACCATTTTGACCAAGATAGCACGTACAATCACCGTTGTCGTAGGCCTTATGTGAAACAACAACATCATAAGGCTGTGTCCCTAAAACTTTGGCTGAATACGTAAAGCCATTGTCTTTTACATCAATCACGCTACCTTTTTCATATAATGCAACAGCTTTATCAAACGTTGTGGTATCGGTTGCATACTTAATTTTGTCGAATGTAAACCTTGGTTTGTTCATGGTAACTTAACAATGAAACACTGCATCGATTTCTTTCATTATCCTATTTGTTTCAGTTAGTGCCACAATCATTTGTTGGTAGTGTTCTATATCTTCGTTTGTTAAGGTTCTGCCATTTCTATCCTTGAGCCATTTTTGTGCTGGTTGATATCCACCAATATAAAAATTCCATGCAACTTTGGGAACGTTTCCAACATACTGTGTTTCGTTTATGTATACGTTTTCGTCTTCGTATAATGGTTTATCGACAATATCCGTTCCTTGAATTGGATAGGTGGTAATAAATTGATTTACAGTTGGAGATTCTAATAAATGCAGTTCTCGAAGCTTAGTACCCAAAGCAACTAATTTTTTGAATGTAGTTGTATCTTGAGGATAGGGGACTCGCGGAAAATCAATCTTTAGAAACTCTTTGAATTTTTCTCTATATGAAGGCGAATGTAGCACAGCATACATATAATCAAACAAATCTTCAGGCGTAAACTCACCAACGATTTGTTTTATACGTTCAATAATTTGAAGGTTGAAATTTGGCGTTTTCGAACCGTCTTCTTGGAAGAGGTAGAGAGAGAAAGCATAACCAGTTTCTTTCGTCTGTGATGAAACGGTACACATATCAACGAGATTCTTTGATACGAAAATGTGTTGAAAATCAAAAGAACTTTGTTGTTTGCAGGTAACAAGTAAAAGATTCTCTTTTTCAATATTTTTCATTGTTTCTCTTCTGTCTCGATCTACAAGATTGGGAGAGTAATATATCCACCTGTCATCGAATGGACGATACGCTATTCTTTTGAGATTACTATCAATGTCTTCAAGGGATACAAGTTTTCTCGATTTTGCAATGTTAAAACTTGTAGTTTCTTTCAACTTGTATTTATTGGTAATTTCGCTTTCGGATAACTCTGGGTTTGCAAAATCTTTAACGCGACTCCGCAAAATATCTTTATCAAAATCAATGACGAATGCATCCCGGTGAGTTTTAATTCCACTGGAATTCACCTGCATAAGATCATCCACCTTAAACCCTTTCTCATACTCACCAATCGACTCAAAATCCTTTGGTACAAAAAAGTAATGCGGTTCAGTATAATCTAAATCTGTCCATTTTATTGTCTCAATATTATTAGCATTGAGTTCGTTAAATTTGTGTTCGCGTTTGCCACACAGCTCTGCGTGATGAACTGTTGCAAACTCATTGTTTTGTGCTTCATGTTTCACGAAAATATTTATACTCACTCCTTGCTGAATATCAAACACGTTTTGATCTGTACTACTATCTGGAGCGGTCTCTTTTTTCTTTGCGTTTCCATGTAAATCTAAAATGTAAATGTCATCAAACGTTTCTAGTAAATGTTTTCTCATCTGACGATGAATAATTCCGTCTAAAAATGAGTTGTTGGTAATCATCGCTACAATTCCACTTTTGTTCTTTGCAACAAAATGTTCTGAGAATCGTATAAACTTTATGTAATCATCCGATAATGGCTGTATGTTTTTTTCGTCCAAATCCCTTTTGTAGTCTTGTATTAAATTTTGAATCCATTTACCCTTATTTGATGAACTCACGCTATATGGGGGATTGCCAATTACAACCATTATCGGCGTTTCGTTTTTTATGATGTTCGCTTCTTTTGACTCCTGCGCAATGCTTTCTGCCAACCCAAATGCAAACAAATTATTTTGTTCTACACTCTCTTCCAATGAGTTAGTCAAGTAAATACCTAGTCGTTGTCTAAAATCCCAAAAACCCGATTTTCTAAATGCGATTCCAAGCCGTAAATGCGCAATGGTGTACGCTGCCATCATGAGTTCAAATCCGTGAATACGTGGCAATAAATCACGATGAACATATGTTGGCCATTGGCCTTGTTGTTTTTGATCAACAAACTGTTTATAAATATCGCGAATGACTGTACTAATAAACGTTCCCGTTCCTGTTGCAGGATCAAGAATTTGTACTTTGTGTTTGCCATTAACTAGTTTTGTAGTATCAGCAATCCCATTTACTAAACCAAACTCTTTTTTGAGTAACGCATCAACTGATGAGGCAATAAAATCAACAACTGGTTGTGGCGTATAGTATGCACCCATCTTTTTTCGCAATACCGGATCATACTCATTTAAAAAATCTTCGTAAAAGTGAATGACCGGATCGTAGGTTTTATCGGTGTCAGATGAAACTTTGTAATAATCGTCCATTAATTTACTAACATCTGCGTAGGAATAAACCTCGCATAACTCATCAACAATAAACCTAAGGCTACTTTTAAATTCAACTCCGACAATATGATCAAAAAAGTGTTTTAAGAATTTATTTGAATTAGGAATTAACTCACGAGCCTCACTGCGGGTAAAGTTATGTGGCGTTTCATCGTAAAACCGTGCTACAAAAAGCCCATATACAAGCGTTTGTGCATACAAATCAGAAAATGTATCAATGGTTAAATCATGAACCAACAGGCTTTTTATCGAATCAAAAAGTTTTGATAACTCCTGATCTTTAGTTTGGCTTTTATCAAGTAGATGCCTAACATTGTCACGTATTCTTAGAGCCTTACCTCCCATTATTTTTGCAAGATGTTTGCCCGATTTAATTGGCTCTTTATGAGACTGAGTAAAATCAATCAGAGTTGTTGCAAGGCTATCAAAGTTTTGAGGTAGGGGAGTGATTGTTCGATTTATTGCATCAAATTCACCGATAGTTATTGCTTCACCGTAAGCTAACCCGTTTCTATAAAACCTAAATTCTAAATAGTCCGTAAGCACCAAATTTTCATATCCAAAATACCGTGACATCTGTTCTGATTTTTCGACTTTGTCGAGTGAAATGCCTATGTCCTTAGTTTCGATGTATAGAATTGGTACGTCATTTTTCACAACCACAAAATCAGGTTTGTTGCCCTGTTTTGCTTTTGCGTCATGATCAAATCGAGTAACGTTTATTGATTCAAAAAGGGCTTTTAGTAAAACCTCAAAGTCTGTTCTGTACCCCATCTCACTTGTTTCAGGGTGAGAATACTTAACAGAAATATGTGCAATATAGCCATCAACAGAATTATTCATGTGTGAGATTTGTGTCGAAAAAACGTAAATGTACCATATGTTCAAATTTTATCACGGTAAACATCTTAAAGTATCTTAATCTAACCTAGACCTTGAAGGTCTAGGTTTCTATGTTACGCGTCATCCAACCACATGATACATTTACAGTAATCATGCAAAATAAAAAATCTCTTATTCTTGGAGGGATTCTCATCGTGTTAGCAATCATATTTTTTCAGACAGTGTCAAGTACCCCAAAATTTAGACACCTTGTCTCTGTCTAAATACGACGGGTGGAACCCGAAGAGCTGAATGTATACGTTTATTGTTGTA
>PCSU01000023.1:0-154 GCA_002771355.1 candidate division WWE3 bacterium CG22_combo_CG10-13_8_21_14_all_39_12
ACTGCATTTGATTTGTGAGTTGAAAAGGATTCGGAAGATTTTTCAGTGAAGCTATTGAATGCACCGCAGTCAAAGCATTTTCCCTGCCATTTATGACTTGTACCTCCGCAAGATGAACAGATATAGATGGTTTTTTGTTTAGCCATGATTTAGA
>PCSU01000023.1:180-2157 GCA_002771355.1 candidate division WWE3 bacterium CG22_combo_CG10-13_8_21_14_all_39_12
TAACAAGTAACAAGTATGTTGGGATAGTATGAGGCGGTTGTCAACCCTTGAGTCGTCATTCTGAACGTACCCGTCTACCGGAGGGAGGGAGTTTCAGAACCTAAGAACTTAACTAAATCTTTGCCCTCACACCCATTAGTCCACCCCTTTTCCGCAATACTCCGTTACTAATTACTTTTTACTACTCGTGTAAACTAACCCAAGCTGTTTTTGAGTTACGTCAATTTCAGCAATTTCAACAGGAACTGATGATCCAATTTTAAGTTTACTATCTTCTGGAAGCGACGATAAGGCAATCATACCTTCAATACTTGTGTTTGGTAAGCTTACAAAAATTCCGTAACTGGTAATTTTAGTAACAGTTCCTTCGGCTTTATCGCCCTCACTGTAAGCATCTGACAGCTCTTTCCATGGATCTGCTGTAACACTCTTGAGTGATAACTGAACCTTACCCATTTCCTCATCCACTGATAAAACCTCAGCTTTTAAGGTCTGACCAACCTCAAACTCAGATAATATCTGTGAAATCTCCTGTTCATCCCATGAAATTTCTTCTTGTGGAATAAGCGCCTCAACTCCATCAATAGACATCATAATCCCATAAGGAACAACTGCAGTTATTGTACCTTCAACCAATGCCCCTACCTCGATTGATAAAACCTGCTCTCTTCTTTTGGTAAGTTCTTCTCCAACAAGAGCCTCTTTCTCTGATAAAATAACTCTATCATTATCTCGATCAAGTTCAATTAATCGAACTTTTAGTGTTTGCCCCTTGAGACCTTCAAGAGTAGCCTGATTCTCAGCATCGGAGACTTGTGCAAATGCACCTGCAACTTCACTGTGAGAGAACGGTACAAAACCTTGTAATCCTAATATATCAACAATTAATCCACCTTTATTGTAACTATTTACAACTGCTTCAAGTGTATTTCCCTCTTCAAGCGCCTTGACCAATACATTCCAGTTTTGAACAGTTTTTGCACGGTTCAACGATAAAATGATTTGGCCACGACGATCTTCAGGGGTAATTACATACACTAAAACCTTGTCGCCTTCTACAACATCTTTACCTTTAAGCTCATTTTCTGGAATAACACCTTCTGCTTTTGCACCAACATCAACAAGTGCCTCGTGATTTGTTAACGAAATAACCGTACCTTCAAGTACTTGTCCACGAGTAAGTTGTTTAACTGAAAGTGAAGATTCGCTGCCTAAAAGGTCAGCCATTGTTTGTACTGGTTTTTTTGCCATAAATATATTCCTACCTCCTACTGTAGAATACTACAGTATATTTTTCACTCGTAAGTGAACTTCAAAAGATGATATAGCTAGTCAAAAACAGATTGACTAGCTTTGCAAGTTACCACTAGGTAACTATACGACCGTTAAGCACTCTTAATTGTTGGCAATGAGGTACCTTCCCAGCGTTAAAATGCGCAAGTATTATCCCCGCTGATCTGCTTAACCTTATATGTTCGGTATGGTTTAATCCTCCAAAAGGTGGAATAGGTGTACCCAGATCGCTCAAATCACCAACAAATAAAAGTACTTAACGTAATTGAATAATCACACAAAAATTTTGTCGCACAAACATAATTCCTTATTGTTCTGCGCTTCTTACAATAGTATGTAAAATACTAACGGCTTATTAGTACTGCTCAGCTAAACGTATTGCTACGCGTACACTTGCAGCCTATCAACCTGGTATTCTCCCAGGGGCCTTGATTTAATCTTGAGGTCGGCTTCGCGCTTATATGCTTTCAGCGCTTATCCTAAACGAATGTAGCTACTCAGCTATGCCCTCCGAGTTTGCAAGCAAACTCGACAAACAACTGATACACCAGAGATTCGCACTCCGCGGTCCTCTCGTACTAACGGAATATCCTCTCAAATCATTACACGCCTACACCGGATAGAGACCAACCTGTCTCACGACGGTTTGAACCCAGCTCGCGTACCGCTTTAATGGGCGAACAG
>PCSU01000023.1:2206-28474 GCA_002771355.1 candidate division WWE3 bacterium CG22_combo_CG10-13_8_21_14_all_39_12
ATGAGCCGACATCGAGGTAGCGAACCGCGCCGGCAATACGGGCTATTGGGCGCGACCACTCTGTTATCCCCGGGGTAACTTTAATCCGATAAGCTGCTTCCTTACCTCTAAGTTAAGCAGGATCACTAAGCCCAGCTTTCGCTGCTGCTCGGCTTGTCAGCCTTGCAGTCAAGCTCTCTTTTGCCTTTACACTTGTGGTCCGATTTCCATCCGGACTAAGAGAACCTTTGGGCACCTGGGTTACTTTTTGCCAGGCATCCGCCCCAGACAAACTACCTACCAGACACTGTCCCCGAACCGGATTCACGGCTCAAGGTAAGATTTAAAAATATTAAAGGCGAGTGTTTCATTGGCGACTCCACGTAAGCTGACGCCTACGCTTCAAAGTCTCCTCGCTACGCTACACAGAAACATTCTTAAATCAATGCCAAGCTATAGTAAAGCTCCACGGGGTCTTTTTGTCCTGGTGTAGGTAGACCGTATCTTCACGGCCATTACAATTTCACCGAGCCCTTCGCTGAAGACAGTGCTCAACTCGTTACGCCTTTCCTGCAGGTCGGAAATTACCCGACAAGGAACTTCGGTACCTTAGAACAGTTATAGTTACTGCTGCCATTCACTGGGGCTTCAGTCGCCAGCTTTGTTTCCGAGGAAACTAACCAACTTCTTTAACCTTCCAGCATTGGGCAGGCGTCACCCCCTATACATCCTCTTTCGAGTTAGCAGGGAGCTGTGTTTTTGTTAAACAGTCGTTTGAGCCTTGTTTGTGCCCCCCAACATATGCAAGCATACGAAGGGGCTGCCTTCTCCCTAAGTTACGACAGCAATTTGCCGAATTCCTTAGCGAAGGTTATCTCGATCACCTGAGGATACTCTCCCCACCCACCTGTGTCGGTTTACGGTACGGATCCTATAGACTATTAATCATCAGATTTTCTCGTAAGAACAAAAGTTCTCAGTCTCTGATGGGAACATCTATAGAAGGGACGGAATATTAACCGTCTGTCCATCGACTACGCCAATTACGGCCTCGCCTTAGGACCGCCTAACCCGCAGTTGATGTGCAGTGCTGCGGAAACCTCGGGTATTCGGTGATCAGTAATCTCGACTGATTTGCGTTACTCATGCCGGCATTCTCACTTCTATACGCTCCACCATCGCTCGCGCGTTTGGCTTCAATGCATATAGAACGCTCCTCTACCACTGGAGTTTGTATCAAGTACAAATCCAATTCGTCGCTTCGGTGCTTATCTTGAGCCCCGTTATATTTTCGGCGCCACATCACGTAGTTGACCAGTAAGCTATTACGCACTTTTTAAAGGATGGCTGCTTCTAAGCCAACCTCCTGGTTGTCTAAGTGACACGACTTCCTTTCCCACTAAGATAAGACTTAAGGACCTTAACGTTCGATCTGGGCTGTTTCCCTTTCGTGCACGAAGCTTAGCCCTCGTACACTAACTTGTCTGCTTGAAGATGGTTGTATTCGGAGTTTGGTTGGACGTAAGCAGTTGCCCACCAACATCCATCCAGTAGCTCTACCCCAACCATAAAATCCACAGACGCTGGCCTTAAAGCCATTTCGAGGAGAACCAGCTATTTCCGAGTCCGTTTGGCATTTCACCTCTATCCACACCTCATCCAAGCACTTTTCAACGTACACTGGTTCGGGCCTCCAGAAGGTTTTACCCTCCCTTCACCCTGGACATGGATAGCTCACTCGGTTTCGGGCTAACCACCACCTGCTAAGGGCCCTATTAAGACCACTCGGTTTCCCTACGCCTCCGCCACTTAATGGCTTAGACTAGCAGGCAGCGAGTTACTCGCCGGCTTATGCTCCAAAAGACACGCCGTAGTGGTTAATAAATTAACCACGTCGACTGCTTGTAGACGTACAGTTTCAAGGACTATTTCACTCCCCTCACCGGGGTACTTTTCACCTTTCCCTCACGGTACTAGTTCACTATCGGTCGCAATATATATTTAGCCTTAGGGGGAGGTCCCCCTTAAATTCCTAAGAATTAGTTCACAGCAGATTTCACGTGTCCGCTGCTACTCATAAAGTGGAAATCATATATTATTTTCGCTTACAAGGCATTTGCTTTCTATGGCCTACCGATTCCAGGTAGTTCAGCTAATAATATATTCGTTTTTCATCCACGGGCTGTTCCCTTTTCGCTCACCGCTACTCAGGGAATGCTCCGTCTTAAAGACGGCTTTTTTTCTTTTCCTCCAGTTACTAAGATGGTTCAGTTCACTGGGTTCCCACTGCCCACCTATGGTCCGAATAAACGGACTTTCAGTGCACAGTACATAGGGGTTACCTATGTGGGTTTTCCCATTCGGACACCCTCGGATCAAAGCTCGTTTGCCAGCTCCCCGAGGCATTTCGCAGGCTCCCACGTCCTTCATCGGTACATTGCGCCAAGGCATTCACTGTACGCCCTTACGTGTTTTTTACTATGAGTTAGTAAACTAACTCAAATTAATCATAAGAAACGCAAGAACAATCAAGAATCATATTTGTTTATAGTCTGACGAGATATTGTCAGACTTTCTGAAATTGTATGTATTTTTATAAATACAAAATTCCGGACAAAAATTTTCGTGTTTTGATTATTCAATGTAACTACACCCTCGCATAAATTGAGGTGTAGTCACGTATCATCTTTTGTTAAAGTTCATCTTACAAAACGTTTAAAAACAAAAGAATTTTTGTTTTTAGGTCGTCCTGCAATCATCTATGGTTTACCAGCCGAAACCTTATTTTCTTAACGCAGGCCAATTGAGTTTATATTAATAAACTCGCCAAAAACTCCTGAAGGAGTTTAATGGTGGAGCTGAGGAGACTCGAACTCCTGACCCCCACATTGCAAATGTGGTGCTCTAGCCAACTGAGCTACAGCCCCGCGTAAGCGCGAACTGTGTACGCCAAGCATACTAGTCGCGGTTTCTGCTATTTTTAGTACACCTAAATGTACCAACTATGTTAAATGTACAAAATAAATGAAAGGAATACGCCGTAGAAACAAAAAAACCAAACCTTTAATTACGAGGTTTCGTGTTTTGTAATGGCTTTATGTGCTTTGTGAAAACACAAAAAGACGGTTATTCGAAGTTCCTTTCATTACCGGCGCTATTGTATCACTGGATGCAAGAAAGGGTCAATGCAATCAACGATTTCTTCCCTGGGGATAAAAATACTATACTCATTGCATAATATTATGGGGTAGGTGTTGAAGTTGGCGCAACAATAAGACAACCTTCGGTCACAACCACCTGAAAATCATCAGTATTCCCTACTGTACCATCTGGACCAGCTGTTATCAGTAAACTCTGACCAGCAGTCGTTGCATTACAGTCGTGGTCTTGGTAATGGTATGCATTTCCCCATGGATCAGTGTTAATTGCTTCTCCTAAATCACCTGAGGAAACCAAAGCAGAAACAACACTCGCCCACGTACCTCCAGTACCTGCAATTGTATCGACTTCTGCACCAACAAGAGGCAACTCACCATGAAAAACCTTATATTCAAGCATAGCTTTTCGTATCGAATTCATATCAGTCTCTGCGGCTGCATATTTAGAATCATCAACAACACCTAAATAGTTTCCCACGCCAAGAGAAACTAAAATTCCAATAATCACAATAACCACAAGAAGTTCAATAAGTGTGAAGGCCTTCTTTGAAGATTGCATGAAGTTATAATGACACGCGATAGACACATGGTCAAGATGTACCAATATAGCTTTTAAAATTATCCCCAACCTGGCATAGTATGTTTATGACCCTAAAAAATACCAAACAATTAATACTCCCCCTTTCACTCAGTATCTACACCTTCTGGATGCTTATTCACAACTCTGCCAACAGCTTTCTTGATAATGTAAATCTTCTCTTTCACGAGGCCGGTCATGTAATTTTCGGAATTGTAGGAAATGAATTTGTAATGTTTATTGGCGGAACAATAATGCAACTGATCGCACCAATAATTGTAGTCTTGCACTTTAGAAAGGAAAAAAGTGATGCGGGAGAAATATTTGGTTGGTGGTGGCTTGGACAAAACCTCGTTAATGTAGCAGTTTACGTTGCTGATGCAAATAGACAGGTACTAGAACTTCTTGGATACGGGCAGCATGACTGGAACTATCTTCTTAGCACTCTTGATATTCTTCCGCTAGCAGAAGAACTTGGTTTGGTATTAAGACTCCTCGGATACGGAATTATGTTTGGAATTATTGGAAAAAGCGTGTTGGCAAACCTACAGAAATAATTATCATTGAGACTAATTATTATCCTTATACGCAGTAAAGGGCGATTTATGCAAATCAACAGGAAGCGCGTGAAGTTTGCGAAGCAATACTCAGAGTTTTACTATATAAAATAGATAGTGCAAAGGTTGTACAAATACACAACGCAGTTGGGTTTACGAGACGTAAACCCAGAGTTTCGTAACCGAAACTTGGTGGGCATGGGAGGACTCGAACCTCCGAACCTCTACATTATCAGTGTAGCGCTCTAACCAGCTGAGCTACATGCCCCCTGTCAGCACACATTATACAACGGACTGTACAAACCTCTCTACCGCCCAAACGATAACCAACCAGTGATATTTCTATGTTCCTTAAAATTTTTTATTTCTTACTTCCAACAAAAAACCCACCTTTCGGTGGGTTAAATGCTATAGCAATGCTATAGAGCAACAGGTCCTTTTGGTGCTACGAAGGACACGTAGGTTACATTACCGCATGTAACAGCGAGGACAGTTTGAGAACATGTCCAAAAGTTCGACTATAAAGACTTTATAAAAAGTACGAATACAAATTATAGAGAATTCAAGTTTAGTACTTAACCCTCCGCTTGCACTATAGTTGTCTCAAATCGAATTATCGAAAAGGGACAACTTGCAAACTATTCGTATAGCAAAATCAATTTGCTTAGAATAGCTATATATAAATAATGACTTACAACATCGGGAGTTACCAGAGCTTTTACTTTATAGACCTTTTACTCCTAGAAAGGAGGTGATCCGTCCGCAGATTCCCCTACGGACACCTTGTTACGACTTCACACTCCTCGCTGAGCCTAGCTTAAACCACAATAAATGCAGTCTTCGGCTATTCCCAACTCGGCTTATGTGACGGGCGGTGTGTGCAAGGCTCGAGAACGTATTCACCGCGCCATGGCTGATACGCGGTTACTAGCGATTCCAACTTCATGAGGTCGAGTTACAGACCTCAATCCGAACTGGGACGCAGTTTAGGGATTAGCTCCCTCTTACGAGGTGGCAACCTGCTATCTGCGCCATTGTAGCGTGTGTGTCGCCCAGGCCATAAGGGCAACGCTGACTTGACGTCGTCCGCACCTTCCTCCCCCTTACGAGGGCAGTTCCGCGTGAGTGATACAACACACGGTACGGGTTGCGCTCGTTGTAGGACTTAACCCTACCTCTCACGAGACGAGCTGACGACAGCCGTGCAACACCTGTGAATTCCCTCTGATTAAACAGATTCTCTAACGTTTCTGAAAGAGCATTAAGAAAAACATGTCAAGGCCTGGTAAGGTTCTTGGCGTAACATCCAATTAAACCACGCGCTCCACCGCTTGTGCGAGCCCCCGCCAATTCCCTTAAGTTTTAATCTTGCGACCGTACTCCCCAGGCGGGACACTTAACGCGTTAGCTTACGCCTGGCAATCCACACAAACCTCCACTAATGAAGATCTGAGTGGAACACCAAGCTAGTGTCCATCGTTTACGGCTAGGACTACACGGGTATCTAATCCGTTTCGCTCCCCTAGCTTTCGTGGTTCAGTGTCAACAATCGCCCAGCTAGCTGCCTACGCCTTTGGTATTCCAGTGCATATCAACGGATTTTACCCCTACTTGCACTGTTCTGCTAGCCCCTACGATGTTCTAGTTCGACCGTATCGAAAGCATATTCACGGTTGAGCCGTGAGATTTAACCTTCGACGCATCGAACCACCTACCCAACCCTTTACGCCCAATAACTCCGGACAACGCTTGCAGCCTACGTATGACCGAGGCTTCTGGCACGTAGTTAGCAACTGCTTTCTAGAGTGGTACCGTCATCATCTTCCCACTCCACAGTGGTTTACAGTCATTATGACCGTCATCCCACACGCGGCATCGCAGCGTCAGGGTTTCCCCCATTGCGCATGATTCCTACTTGCTGCCACCCGTAGGTGTAGGGCCCGTATCTCAGTGCCCTTGTGGGGGGTCGCGCTCTCACGCCCCCTACCCGTCATCGCCTTGGTGAGCCATTACCTCACCAACTAGCTGATAGGACGCAGGCCGATCTCAAAGCATGACTAGTAAACTAGTCACTTTACCCAAAAAACCTCTCGGTTTAATGGGACTATCCGGGATTAATCCAGATTTCTCTGGGCTATTCCTGACTTTGAGGCACGTTCCTACGTGTTACTCACCCGTCTGCCACTAGTCCGATGAGATACATCTTGCGATGTACGACGTCGGACCCGTTCGACTTGCATAGCTTAGGCATGCCGCCAGCGTTCATCCTGAGCCAGGATCAGACTCTCAATAAAATCTGCTAAGGGTAACTTAGCAGTGATTAGAATTTAATAAATTAAAAACTAACCAATCTGTTGCTCTATAGGATCGCTATAAATATTGTTTGTTGTTATTGTAGTTATTTGGTCGCATTAGTTTTTAACTGTGTAAAAACTAATATCAAATCAAAATTAAAACTTATAAAAAGGAATGTAACGAGATTTGGTTTCTAAAAAATAGAACCTAAAATATTTCGTTCATTTACCATCTATTTGTAAACGTACTTTTATCTTGCTGTAATTATCCATTTCTAGAGAATTCTATTTAGAATAACTACAACTCCCATTATAACCACTTGGTCAATGGGAAAACGAGAATAGGTGAAAAAAGATCCTTCTTATAGAGTTCGATCCGTTGAACGATTCTTCTTAACAGCTTCAAGAATAATATGTTGAACCTCTTCTGGATCAGCAATTGCCTTAAGGTCACCTTCAGAACCACCAGCACCTGAAGAAATCTGGCCTGCTAATGATTGAATTCGTAAACTTCCAAATCCACAAAAGTTCTCAAACCAACCTCGAGAAATAATTACATCTGAAATACGCTCAAGTGGAATAGAACTTATTGAATAACCAAATAAACCTTTTCGAACTATGATGCGCTTGTTTGTAATCCAGTAGTAACGCTGCCAATATGATTTGCCTGCCATCGCATGTGCAAACAATAACGCAAAAGGAAAAAGTAAAAGCCCAACAAGTGTCATAGCAAGCATAAATAGCCACAGAAGTGAATAGGAATAAAAGTAATACTTTTTAAGTTGAGGTAAAGGCGCCCCTTCGTAAAGAATTTCTTCGCCCTCAAGAATCCTTGGCATTTCGTGCTGCATGTTGCCAATTTTATTCTTCTTTCATAGTCCTGTCAACTCGTTCGGGCAATAATCCCCCCTCCAATAACAATGTTTTTATTGTAAAGCACAGCATGTTGACCAGGCGAAACACCTCTAACAGGTTCTGCTAGAGAAACAACAATAGTGCCATCTTCACTATTTACAAGCTCACAACCCACTAACTCTCCTAGGTGACGAATTCGTACCGAAGCACCAATCTTTTGATTAACACCACTTGTAATAATTGAACCCACACTATCCGTAAGAAACAGTTCTGTAACCTCGGATCCAGAATCTCTCCCAACCACCAACTCATTCTTTTCTATGTTTTTGCGAACTACATATAAGGGGTCTCCTGTGTAGGACGTGAGTGTAAATCCACTTCGCTGACCAACCGTATACAACAAAACACCTTCATGGGTGCCCACCACTTCTCCACTCTGTAAGACAACGTTTCCTGGACGAACAACTATTCTTTCCTTAATAAATTCTTTTATGTCAATGTCTCCAATAAAGCATATTCCCACACTATCTTTTTTGTGTGCCGTATTTAAGTTGTGCAACTGGGCAAGATCACGAACCTGACTTTTAAGCATACCTCCTAACGGAAATACCGTGCGCGACAACTGTTCCTGGGTAAGCCTATATAAGAAATAGCTCTGATCCTTGGTGATATCAGTACCCATCATTAATTCATATATACCATCAGATTCTTGAACACGTGCATAATGACCAGTTGCTACCAAGTCTACCCCAAGATCCTTTAACGCATAATCCATAAATACACCAAACTTAATATACTCGTTACACCACACATCTGGATTGGGTGAAAGGCCTTTTTCAATTTCTGACAAAAACCTATCGACAACATACTTCTTATAGGAATCAGAAAAATCAACCGTTCGAAATGGGATCCCAATTTTTTTAGCAACCTTTAATGCATCTTGTCTGTCCTGACTCCCCGTACAACCAGGAATATCATCATCCCAGCGAAGCATGTGTACGCCAATAACATCATAACCTTGGTCTTTAAGAAGTGCAGCCGTAACCGATGAATCAACTCCACCGCTTAACCCAACCGCAATTTTTGTTTTTTCTTTTTGCATGGGCATATTTTACCATTTACAAGAAATTACATAATCACTAACCCTCCCATAAATACAGAAAGGGGGTGCTGACACCGTCGTCACCACCCCCTTCTTTTCCTCAACCTAAAAGTTAATCGGCCTTCCCAACCAATTTGACAAAACCTCGTTGGGTGACTTCCCCTGGAAATGCAAAGGCTGCCGTTGTGCACGTTGTGAAAACTGCTAGCACAACAACAAACTGCACCCATACCCAAGGTGTAGCAACCACAGTGGCCAACATACCGTAACGAATGAAAAACGAAACGGTATACCAAACCACCACAAACATCAACACTGCGTGGGCATACGCATACCGGTTGTGCCCATTTATATTCACAGTCCAATTTTCCTTGGATGGGTCAATAGCAAGCTGCTTGTTTTCCATGTTCCAAAACCACAAAACGTAAATAACAGCAGACACAATGCCGACAAACTGCGCAATACGTTCCCTTGAATCCCCCAACTCAAATGACCCTGCAATCCCCAAGCTTACCGCAAAGAACAGCGGAAAGAACAGGATGTCAAATAGCGGAATCATCCAATATGCAAAATACCCTGGCGGACGGGGATTCCGGATACTGACATCGTACAGGTTCAAACTCAGCATGGGTAAAACAATCCACCCTATACCAAACAACCACCGCCACACAAAAGGCCAACTCGACATGCGCTCCCTCCTTTGGGAAATCTCAATTGAGTAAGTGCTAGAACCTAATTCTATAACTATCGGTTTGTTTTGTAAAGAGTATTTAGCGTGAAAACCGCGCCAATTCAACGTTTTCTACTTCCACATTAGAACAAAAATCCTGTACCGTTCGAATCCATGTAAGCCGTTCTCCATACTGCGCTTGATAAACAACACACACTTCTTCTGTTGCCTCGTCAAGAGCGATCGAGACAATTTTGTACGGCTTTAATCTATCAATATCTTTGTAATGAAAATATGTAGCAGAGACATCAACCCTTTGACATGCGTCATGTATCCGAGATTGTAGTTCCTCTTGAGATGTGTGTGACATTTATTATTGTTTTTTAATTCCCCTATTCGCCCAAACAAAAAGGGTAAATGGCATTGCACCCAGTAAAATGAGAAACCCAGCTACGACAAATAACACATTGAACCCATACTCTTGTGCAACATACCCTCCAAGCATTGCTGTTAATGCCATCCCGCCCATGCTAACAGCGTCATACACTCCCCATTCAGTAGATTCTTTGCCTTTATCTAAATGTTCACTAAATAATACGTATTTTGCAGGAGAAACAATTCCAAAACCAAGTCCCGATAGCGCCTGAAGAATCAACACCCACGTAATGTTCGAGGCGAATACAAAACCAAAGTAAGCAATCGACACGATGAGTATGCCAACAACAGCAAATACAAATTTCTTATCATCTGAAGCACCGTTTAGTGACCGTGCGGCTATAAGTTCAAATACCATTCGAGACAATAAATATACCGTCGCGGCAGTACCAGCTGCCTCGATACTTCCTCCACTAACCTCATTAGCAATAAATATGGCAAATACCGGCCCCAAAAAATTTATCCCACCCCAAAAAAATGTTTCTGAAATAATAAACGCACGAACAATTGGATTTACATGAAATTTTGATGGCTTGTGACCTAGAAATGATTGAAATATCATGTGTCTTTACATCGTATCTAATTACCCTTCAGATAACAATATCAAGAAATTTGCTTTACATTAAAGCAAGGTTACGTTACGATTACTCTTATGGGTCAAGATCCAGCAAACCTAGAACAACTTAAACAGGTGGTATCCCAAAATGATCAGCTAACATTCGGTAACGCCACAGAATTTCTAAAAAATAACGGCATGCCCAACCCCGAAGACCACCAGGAGTTTGTCGAACATTGCGGAAGAGTATTTGCACATATTGAAAGAATTACCCATAGTGGCCCAAACCAAGAAACTATGCGTGCAGTTCAAATGGAAGAACTCAATACCTTACACGCAATTGCAGTAAATCGTGAAAATTTGCTAGCAAACACCGCAACTCAAAATCAGTATGAATGGGATCCAAATCCCCATGATGTAGGGTTTGATTTTATGAGTAATGGAAAAATTGTACACCGACCAATGCTCGAAGAACATATGGACATGGTTAACAGACTTGAACAAGCGCAACGCATTGCAACTGCATTTGCAAAAAACGTCGAATCAAGAGGGGTTGACCCTACCTTTTATTCAATTGAAACTTATTTACTTCAAAATCCCAACGCTACTGAAGGAATCGACCCAGACCGCTTAACGGGTCTCCTTAATATAGAAATAACAAATCTACTTAATACCCGCGAAGATCTTATGGCAATTCCAGAAACACATCGAAACTATCGCTTTTACAAAGACCTGATACAAGCATCTATTCCAACAATTCGACACGAATTAGTAGAACAGGCTGACCCCGAATATGTAGAAAAGAGAGCACTGGCAATCATCGAGAATCAAGAAATCAATAGTTTGTCAGAAATGGATTTAGAAGAAGAGTTTGATGTTTTGTCAACATTTCTTATACGAACAGGAAACGATATGAGACTAGATACATTAAATGCACGCGAACCTGCTCTCAATAAACTCGGGAACCCTAATCTCCAATACAATTCCCAAACTCGAGAACTAGAGTACCAAGGTAAACCCTTATCTAGTAACAAAACGAAAGCCCGCATTAATCTCGCTTATATTATGCAAGGAAAAGAACCTGTGTTCGAATAATTCTCAGCCGCTTTTATACATTGACCGAACCTCTTTAACACTTGTTGCCTGTTCTGGTGATTTATCATCTCTCCACTGAACTAGACGTGGAAACCGAAGGGCATAACCCGGCTTATCTCCAACCTTTCCAGCCGTATGATTTGGCGAACGCGTGATCGTGTCTGCCAAAACCTCAACAACCATCTGTGGATCGAGCCAAACATCTTGCTCTAACCCCAAAGGCACCTCGTACTCTTTTGGCTTTTGGGAGACAGCAAGCTCATCAGCTCTTAATTTCATCTCTTTCCACTGGTCATCAGTTAAACCGGTACCAACATTACTAATTGTTTTATATTTTTGTTCTTGACTATCATATACACCAACTAAAAATGCGCCTATCCCAAATTTATTTCGTCTACCTTTTCCTGCTTTATATCCCATTACTACACAATCTATCGTGTCATTAAGATCCCCTGTATCTTCTCTTTTCAATTTAATCCAATTAAAATTTCGAGATCCCGCCGCGTAAGGTGAATCAAGTCTTTTTGCCATAATCCCCTCGAGCCCCTTCGCAATCTGCTCGTCAAAATACTCCGAAAGTTTAATAGCCGTTGATATGACGGTTTTATTTGAAACAAGCAGTGCTTCTGACCTATCGCCAACGGTCTCTGCCAAAACCTCTCGGCGCTTTTGATACGGAACATTTAGGTAACTGTCTCCATTAAAAAATAAAATGTCAAAACAAAAAACCTTAAGTGGCAACTCTTTGGCTTTTTCCTCAACATTATGCTTTCGCCTGCGTTGCATCGTTTCCTGAAAAGGAAGCATCTTGTCCGTAACAGGATCGAATGCAACAGCCTCACCCTCCAGCACCACAGAAGTGACATCAAGTTGAGATAAAGCATCAACAATCTCTGGAAACATCTCAGACATATCTTCTAAATTCCGAGAATATAGATGCGGCATCTTACCACGTTCAAAGTGCATCTGAAGCCGAAACCCGTCAATTTTGGGTTCTACACTAACAGTACCTAGTTTTTCGATAATTGCTTCCGCAGTTGGCAACCGTTCTGCCGCAGCAGGTCGAACAGGAACGCCAACAGTTACAGTAATGTCTTTAAGTGACTCAATTCCTTGCCCCTTAACCTTTTGGGCAATTAACCCAATATCTGCAGACACATTAAATGCGCGCTCAAGTTCCTTGCGGTGACTCTTATCACCACCGAGCATCCACGACAACCCGTCAAGAATAGTCATATCTGAAAACCCCAGCCGAAGTTTTTTGACCGGTATCCTAGCAATATATCGAGCGGAAAGTGAATCGACAGACTTTAGCAAATCTGCCAATCCAGATATCTTAAGTTCTTGAGACCCTTCTCCTGAATATATAGCAATCTCAAGCAGAGATTCAAAAACCTGTTCAACTGATAAACCATCCCCCTTATTATCTACCAATAGATTTTGGGTAAGATCCCCTATATCACCAATAGCTTTCATTTGCGTGGCTACAAGATTCTCAGGCTTACCAGAAGTAAGAGAAATGGACCTTAGCAATAATTTTTGCGAAATGCCAAATTCCTGCCTTTGGTGCGGTGGGCCCAGATGCCCAAGCACAAGATAGCACATTTCTTTAATTTCATCCGACCCAGCCTCACTAAACATCTCTCCAAGAAGCTCGGTAATTTCATTTCGAGAATCTAAACCCTCAATTCTACTAAGATAGTTCGCAAACGTTGAAAATTTCATATTATTTAGCGTAAAACATACTTTGACGCCTTGGTTTTACCTTCTTTTTTTATTACTCCCTTATCCATCATATCCTTAAGCTCTCTAAGTACCGTATCATCACTTATGTTGGGAAATAATTCCTCAAAATCAACATTCCTAAACGCATGATTAACCTCTATATACTGTAAAATCTCCTCCTGTCTATCGTTTAATGCAACTTGACCGATTTCTCTTTGTAATTGATGATCTCTACTCATTTTTAGAACACGTTCCTTTACTCGTTTGAGTTCGATCTCTAACCCTGAAGCAAAAAATTCTAGCCATG
This sequence comes from candidate division WWE3 bacterium CG22_combo_CG10-13_8_21_14_all_39_12, assembly GCA_002771355.1. Classification (GTDB taxonomy): domain Bacteria; phylum Patescibacteriota; class 4484-211; order 4484-211. The sequence goes on from PCSU01000023.1 coordinate 15,517, forward strand.
TTGTTAATACATCATCACTCTTTTGGTACGTTTGAATCGCATCATAGTATCCAGAAGCATTCTGGTCATAATACTCATCAAGAGAAAAAAATCTTTTTATATCGTACCCATCCAGATATAACGAAGCAGTCCCTAAAGCACGCGCTGACCTACCGTTCCCTTCAGTAAACGGGTGAATTCTAGCAATTTCAGCAATTGTTATCCCTGCACGTAAAATTGGATGTGTTTGGTCTCCTTCTTCTCCCGCAGTCCACTCAAAAAAATCCTTAATAAGGTCTAAAACATCTTCAGGATTTGGTGCAACAAAAGAAACTTCTCCCGTTGTGGAATTTCTTGTTCCATACCATCCCGTCCGATATCCACGTACCTCATTTTCAGGAACAACATTTGTTACAACATATTCATGGATTTTGTTTAGATGCTCCTCGGTGATTCGATTTGATGTAGTTTTAAGTCCTTCTACGTACTTAATAACACTCCTATAGTTTATAACTTCTTGAACGTGACCTGTCTGTGCTGTGACTAAACTCTCATCTCCTTCCCAAATTGTTCGAGCCTCCTCTAAACTAAGTGGGTTTCCCTCAAGTGCTGTTGTATGGTGCGCTATACGAACAGCTGCATCTTCTCTAAACTGCCGTTCCCAATAAGGAACAAGTGGTGCGTGTTCAATAAATTCCCGTGACGCCTCTATTGATGCTATGCTTAAAAGAATTTTATTTGTTATCTGGTAATTAGGTTTGAACATATTTTTTCAAACGAGCTCGTATTTCACTCATACTATCATGCATATACTGCCGATACTGGTTAACTACCTCTGACGCAAAACGAGGTGGCCCGTTTAACACTCTATACTCATCCTGAACATTTTCATAAAGGGTAAGCAACGACTCAATAGTAAAACCTATGTCAAAACGCTTACTTAATTCAATGCTCTTTGCTGAAAACTGTCTTCTTTTGTGCTGATCACCCATTAATGCCAATAACCCCTTATTAAACGAATCCACACTATCAGATACATAGCCATTTTCACCATCCTCTAACATTCCCGTATACGCATCATCAGAAGAAATCAACAATGGTAATCCTGCAGCCATTGCCTCCGTTACAACAAGACCCTGCGTTTCTGAAGTACTAACAAACCCAAAAACATCTGCTGATGCATATGCATGTTTTACATCAGGTACCGGTATATAGTCAGTAAACACTACAACCCCATCTAATCCCGCCTTACTTGCCATAATTTTAAATTCTGGCAATTCAGGCCCACCTCCGACAACCACACACTTTAACCCAACTCTTTTGCTCTCGGGAAGATGTGAAAGATAAGTAAATATTTTCCCGATAGCTTTTTCATGTGCTACTCTCCCCACAAAGAGTAGCACAAAATCATCTTCGTTCACAAAACCATGCTCTATTAAATATCGAGCATTTGTTTGACCTTCAGAAAAAGATTCTCTGTCAATTCCACTAGGAATCACATGCATTTCTTTTGTTACACCAATACGTTTCAACCAATTGTATATTTTCATACTTGGCGCAATAATGACATCGCTTCTTTGTCCCCACCACTGGCTTAACTCATCAAGAGCGTCTTTACTTAAAACCTTACCATCAAAAATGTAGTGCCCATACTCCGGGATATACATATGAAAGGTGTGAATATGTGGTAACCTATGTAGCTTTGCAACCTGCCAAGCTAATAGCCCCATGGGTCCAGGAGAGTGAGAGTGTACGAGTGAATAATGCTTAGAGTACGCACGTTTTAAGTTTGAGACATCTAACGGAACAGAAAACCTGATTTCAGGTTGGAACAGAAGTGGAATAGAGCTAAACCTAAAAATATTATCATCATCTGTATACTCCCCTGGGGTCTTGGGAACATACACATCGTGTGCAATGTCCCGATGAGAAAGCTCATTATGTAATAGTTCTAATGAAACAGATACTCCATCAATTTTTGGGCGATAGGCATCAGAAAAATGGGATATGTATTTATCGGACATCATCAAGCTCTATTGTACTGGATTTATGGCGAATTGTATCGGCAAGCCCCCGTGCATATAGATAAAGTGCCCTCAGGGGCTGTTTCTTAAACCGTCTAGAAGATACTCCTACTTTCATATCCAAAAGATACGCAATCTTTCCAACTTTCTGCATTCTTTTTGAAAGATCAACGTCAGCACTTATTTGAAAACTCATATCAACGCCACCGATCTGCTGATATGTAGACAGTCTCATTGCCATATTTGAACCAACAAACTGCATCGTACCTGTTAACAAACGCTGAACCCACACAAATACCGCAAACACTCCTCCAGAAAAGAACTTTACTATTGGTGAATTATCATAAAAATATGTTGGGCCTGTAGCTCCTACAATATCTGGATCGTCCATAACTTTTACTACTGAAGCAACCCAATGATTAGAGACTGCTGAATCTGCATCCGTCTGTATGACCCAATCATATCCTTCAGAAATTACATAATCGTATCCTGCCTTAAGTGCATACGCTATACCTTTTTGGGGCTCCGAAACAACAATTGCACCATGCTCTTTTGCAATATCCGAAGTTTTATCAGTTGAAGCGTTGTCCACAACAATTATTGCAAAAGGAGTCGGTAAACCAACCTGATTCTTTATTGAAGACAGGGCCTGACCTAAATATTTTTCTTCATTGTATGCGGTGATTAAGACTGCAAAGGTACTCATGATATAACGGTCCTTTTCCCATCTTTACGGTGTTTACGTGTTACCCTAAACGACAAATACTTTCCAAACATCAAGCGCGTTTGAGAATCTATTGCAGGGAGCGTTCCAAATGTCATAAGAATAAGTGGCGTCATTAAAAGCTGAACATTTCCTATGAATCGTCGTAGTCTTGACCATGTATGTGGCATCGGCGGAAATAACTTATGGTTTAAAATTGCTGTTGGCAATAATCCAAGGATTGCAAACGTAAGAATTATACCTGAATAAAACACTAAATTTGTTCCAAGCACTGTTTCTCTAAAATAACCATTTACAGCAACAAGGATAAGTGCACCAAACCCTGTTATGTAGGCAATTGTTGCCCAAATCAAGTCTGCCCTGACCACAAAAAGCAGTCGCTCCAACCGTTTGATAAGAGGCATTTCCCTCTCGCTTAACGTCATTTTGTAAATAAATGGACGATGCTCTACTCCATACGCCCACCTTTGAAGTTGTTTGTACTGATTAGTAAAGGACTTTCCAAGAGTATCGTCTAAAACAGTATCACCATATACTGGTAACCAGTGGGGCACCACTTCAAAATCACCTTTAAAGTGATAGAGCGCATTCCAGTACAATCTGCTGTCGTCATTTACGTGGTCGGTTGACCAAAAACCTAGCTCCTTTAGTGTTCGCAAATTAAGCGAATGACTGCTAAAAATTACATACTTCCATGGCTCAACGAGTTCTGCCAACTGATTGATCGTATGTGAAGATGCAATAATTCTCATAGGAGCTGGCGCCTGCCAGTAGTTATTTGAATACATAAAGACACCGGTAAAAGACCGTTGCCTTACATTTTCTGTTGAAAGGTATTTATGTGTAAGACCAGCAAGAAACTGTTGGTGCACAACAAAATCAGCATCAAGTGTTGTTAGAATCGTATTATCAATATCAATGTCCTTCTCAAGAGTCTCCCATAAATGATTAAGCGACCACGTCCTATTTGAACCAGGACCGACCACTTCTCCTTCAATATCTCCCGGATGCTCAGTTACGTATACTGCGGCAACTCTATGAGAAAATTCTTCAGCGATTTTTTTCTTTGCCACCTTAAGCTCAGGATCTTCCCTCTGCTCAAGAGCCAAAACCACTCTCACATGTGATAAATCGTACTCAGAGTTCGCAATCCCCTCAAAGGTTGTCCGAATAACGTATTCAGGTTCTTTATAGGTAGGGATAATGAGAAGATGTTCTATAGTTGAATGTTCGTCTGGAAAATCGTGTTTGAGTTTACTCCACCAATCCACCTTTATAACCTTTTTAAATATCCGGTATCCCAAAATACTATATGTTGCGCTCTTAAATGCACGGTACAGCCAATAAACATCAAGAAATATAATTCCATACGCCATTGCAAAAGGAAGGTTTAAAGCTAACCAGACTGGGGATGTTAATACCAACCACGTTAAAATTCCTGGCACCATTTCAAAAATTCGATCAATGTGTGATTTTGTAGATTTATTTTGCATAGTGTGTGTTAACCATACTGTTCAACCCTACTACTTCGCATCCTGCCAATTTGAACCTGAATTTACATCAACATCTATTGGCACATCTAAAGAAACAATTGATTCCATCTGTTTCTTTATGTCATGCATCATAGCATTTACCTGCTTATCTGGCACCTCAAACACAAGCTCATCATGGACCTGAATCAACATATGCGAATCATCTGGCAGAACCTCTGCCAATCGATTCATAGCCATTTTTATTATGTCAGCCTGTGTTCCTTGAATAGGATGATTAACCGCAATGCGTTCAGCACCAGATTTTTGAATATTATTCCGTGCAGATAGTGCTGGTAAATATCGTCTTCGCCCATACATTGTCTCAACATAGCCACGTTCACGAGCATTTGCTAAATGTTTTTCTTTCCACTCAACAACGTGTGGGTAACTATCAAAAAATGCACTAATGTATCTTTTTGCTTCAGATAGTTCTATACCTAACTGTTCTGCCAAACTATATGACCCCATTCCATACAAAAGACCAAAATTGATTGTTTTACCAACTTTGCGCTGATCAACAGAAACATCATCAAATTCAACATTAAAGATTTTTGCAGCTGTTGTCGTATGAATATCTTGCCCATTAACAAAAGACTCTTTAAGCTGTTCATCTTTTGTGATATGAGCTAATATTCTCAGTTCAATCTGACTATAATCAGCAACAATTAATGAGCTTCCTTCCTGAGGAACAAACAATTTTCTCACACCAAGATCAAGATCTGTAGGAATATTTTGAAGGTTTGGATTCTCAGAACTTAACCGCCCTGAAGCAGTTTTTGTTTGGTTAAATGTTGTATGAACCCTATCATTTTGATCTAAATAGTCTGGTAATGGATATAGGTATGTTGAAGCAATTTTATGGATTTGTCTGTATTCTAAAAGTAATGAGACAACAGGGTGCACGAGTTTTAATTTTTCTAATACTGACTCATCGGTGCTTCGTTGAGTTTTTGTACGTTTCACAACTGGCAAATGAAGCTCATCAAACAAAACCTCTTGTAACTGTTTCGGAGAATTAATATTTACCTCATGTCCAATAGCATCATAAATTTGTTTTTCAATTCCTAATAGTTTACTAGCGTATTCTTCTGTCATTGTTCTTAAAAGTCCACGATCAACACATATTCCGCACTTTTCCATCGTGAGTAAGACTTTTTTTAAAGGCATCTCTACTTCTTCAAATAAAACCTTCAGCATATTGTTCTCCAGTAGTTCAAACCGAGCTTCTAACTCTGTTTGGAGTGCACTTGTTACTGCATTGCGCTCATCTTGTGATAAAGCATCTTCAGGGGCAATATGGTGTCCAAGGATTTCAAGGGCTAGTGAATCTAGAGATGTACCTTTTCCAGATGCACCGGTTAATAAGTGCGCCGCAATCTTGACGTCAAAATTTGAACTATTAGTCTCTTTATCTGGCAATGACGCAATATCGAATAGGGTATGAACTGGTTCAGGCTCCCCGATGACTTTTTTTATAAGTGAATTGAAATCGTGTCTCGTGAAAATGGTTCGTAGTTTTACTGCATCATATGTTTCAAAAGAAGTCTCATCCAAACTAACTGGCAAGGGTACGGTCGTTACGATAGTAGCTAACTCCTGGCTTACATATGCTAACTCTTTTCCTTCAATCAATTTTTTAGCAAATTTTTGCTCTACTTCATCAATATTCTTATACAAAAGGTCAATCGTTGGATACTGTAACAGTAGTGCAATCGCAGATTTCTCACCAATCCCCTTTACCCCTGGAATATTATCTGAGGAATCTCCCCTTAAGGCCTTATATTCAACGATTTGATCAGGACCAAGGCCGCCATATTCTTCCCTAACCGCATCTGGATCAAATGTTTTTGTTTGAGAAAACCCTTTGTGAGGCATGTATACATAAACATGATCACTTACTAGCTGTAATACATCTTTATCCCCCGAAACAATAACTACCTCAAACCCCTGAGTCTCACCTTTTGTAGACAACGTTCCAATAATATCGTCTGCCTCATATCCCTCAACGCCGATCTGCACAATTCCAAACCCATCTACGATCTCAGTAACAACCTCTTTTTGCGATTTGAAATCTTCTGGTGTTGGCAGTCTCGTTCCTTTATACTCTGAAAATTTATCATGTCTAAATGTTGGACCAGATGTATCCCACGTTACAACTACATGAGTAGGTTTAAGATCTTCAAGCAGCTTAAACAACATGTTTGTAAACCCATACACCGCACCAACAGGTTCACCAAGAGAAGAGCTGAGCGGGGGAAGTGCATGGTATGCCCGATATAACAGACTGTGCCCATCAACAATTACAAGTTTCTTTTCGGTATTCATACTATATGGTAATGATCTCAAATAGTGAGTGATTTGGGAAGCTAATCGTTTACCGCACCCTACAAAAAGGTAAGCCTAGAGTCCCTTTTGGGCAACTATTGCCTCAAACTCATCTTTTTCAATTGTTTCATCTCTCATGAGAACTTCAACTACCGCATCAAGGACACTTCGCTCTCTAACGAGAATGTCCTTAGCGATTTCATAAGCTGAGTCAATTATTCTTTTCACCTCTTGATCAATTTGAGCAGCCATTTCATTTGAAATTCGTGGACTATCAAGAGTTGGGTCAAATGTCGTATTTCCCATTGGATCACTGTATGAAAATGCAATTGGACCAAGTGAACTCATACCGAACTCAGTAACCATTTTGTGAGCGATTTGGCTTGCACGATCAAGATCGTTATGTGCACCAACCGTACTATTACTATAAACTGTCTGCTCTGCTGCTCGTCCACCCAAGAGGGCCGCAATCCTATGCTCAAGGTCCGTCTTGGTCTGATGAGACCTATCTTCTTCAGGATTGATTTCAGTAAATCCAAGCGCCAATCCACGACTCACAATACTTACTCGATTCACTGTATCTGTTCCCGGTAATACTTTTGCAACAAGCGCATGTCCAGCCTCATGATATGCAGTCATTTTTTTGTCTTCTTCTGATTGGATCCCTGTGCGGGCTCTACCCAATTTAACTTTCGTTATAGCTTCAGATACGTCCTCCATGCCAATACTCACTTTATCGTGTGATGCAGCCGCAATAGCCGCCTCATTAAGCATGTTTTCAATGTCTGCACCACTGAACCCAACAGTCATTTGTGCCAAACGATTACGATCGACACCTTCCTCAAGAGGTTTATTCCTCAGGTGAATATCAATAATCTCACGCCTGCCTTCTTTATCGGGAAGTGACAATACAACTTGTCGATCGAACCGACCAGGGCGAGTAAGGGCACTATCTAATAGATCTGGACGATTTGTGGCAGCAAGCACAATGACGTTGTCACTAGGGGTAAACCCATCCATTTCAACTAGAATTTGATTGAGTGTTTGTTCCTGCTCCCCTTGTGACGTCATATAAGAACGCCCTCGCTTTTTTCCAATGGTCTCAATCTCATCGATAAAAATAAGTGCAGGTGAAGTTTGTTTTGCCTGATTAAAAAGATCGCGTACCCTTGATGCACCAACACCAACTAGCATTTCCATAAATTCAGAACCAGCCATACTATAAAATGGCACATTTGCTTCATTGGCCACTGCCCGAGCAAGAAGTGTTTTTCCGGTACCAACAGGGCCTACCAAAAGGACTCCTTTAGGAATACGGGCACCAAGCTTTTGATATTTTTCTGGATTCCTCAAAAAATCAACAACTTCTTCAAGTTCCTTCTTTGCTTCAGCAACACCTGCAGCATCCTTAAATGTTACCTTTGCTGTAGTCTTATTAAATAGCTGAGCCTTTGATTTACCCATCTCAAACATTCCACCACCAGCACCACGTCCGGCGGACCTAAATAAAAACAAGAAAAAGACAACCATTATGATGACAGGGAAAATATTTATAATTGCGGCCCCAAGAAATCCATTGAAAAAAGGCGTTTTAACTTCAATTGATGTTTTATCAGAGAGGTTTTGAATACCAGCACGTTCGAACACTTCATACACATTAGTCCCAGCCTCCTTTAAAGCCTTAAGTTCAGTTCCATCGACAAGTGTAGCTGTTATGGTATCTCCTGAAACTACAATTCCTGTAACCTTATTGTTTTGGATTTTTGTGACGAGATCTGAAATTCCAACTTCTGTTGCACCACTAGAAAAATCAAATGCTAAACCCCCACTTATCTGACTAATAACAACAGCAATGATTAATGCAACGGCTACGTAAACCGAAAACACACGGGCTATCCGAAACCATTTATTTTGTGGTAACTGTGGAATACGTGAAGAGGATTTACTGGATTGTTGATTATTTTTTTGTTCTGGATCCATGATTCAAAAGCCTTATAACGAAATTAAGTATACCATGCTAAACCAATAGTTTTGGCTTTTGTTGGGGAATAAAAATGTGCACAAGAACGCCTTCACACCGTACACAACCCTAACGAAAACGCGATATCTAGTCTTACTACAATAACAACATTAATTACGTATCCAAAATTACTTGGCAATTCCTAATAATGTAATGAGAATCTCTGTTGGGTTTTGGGAACAAAACCCAGAGTTTCGCAAAGCGAAACTTGCTGCCAGGAGGGAGACTTAAACTCCCAACACTGAGGTAGCCTCAGGTCTGTGACTGTACTGAAAATAGCGATATTGAGTTTTGTACTCTAAACTCAGAGTTTGTTGAAAACAAACTTGGTGCCAGGAGGGAGACTCGAACTCCCGACCTGAGGCTTATGAGTCCTCCGCTCTAACCACCTGAGCTACCCTGGCACAACTTAATTAAACTATACCCTAAAAAACAATGCCCGTATTGTACCTCACCTATTCATTAAAACGAGATAAATGTCAAAATCATAGTAAGAATCAAAACGAAAATGAGAATAACCATAAAAATCACTGTGTAGTTTGTGAAACAAACTACGAGTTTTGCGTAGCAAAACTTGGTTGCGGGTCCGGGAATCGCACCTGGTTAACCAGGTTATGAGCCTGGTAAGATCACTAGACCTACCACCCGCGCTGAAAAAACATGCCTTATGGCACTTGAATGATACCAAAATTGTCTTATAACCGCAAACCAGAAAGTAAAAGTTGTGCCCACTGATCCTGGAGAGAGATGTCTTTTCGAGGATTTTCATCGGCCACACCAAGTACTGCTTCTTGATTACGATCAATAACGACCACGGATTCTCCTGGTTTAATGAGTTGCAACTTATTCCTAGCCTCTTTTTCGACAAACTCATCCGTTTCCTTATATTCTTTTTCTTGAAGAATCTTATTAAACTCCATCTCTAATTGTGAAACCTGCAAATCAAGCTCTCCAACTCGTTTACTAGCCGTATAAGTTTGAACCATGGTCTTACCAAGATTAAACACCAAAAACAGCAATCCAACGACAACAATTCTGGAAATTATTACTTTTTTTTGCATCGTAGTGGTATTGTATCAAACTATCTCTTTAGGACACAAATTGCATAACTATAGGTCTCTAAAATACCCTATATCTATTACTATTGACAGTTTTTACTATGAGTGGTAAACTCTCCAAGTCATGATAATTTTTGATGAAGCACACTCTCAGTTTGTAGCATACCTGTCTGGTGAAGACCGGGCAGATTCTACTATCCTTGCCTATGGTAAAGATATTGAACAAATGCTTAACCATATTAATGACACGTTTGACAAAACACACGTACACCATATTGAAACTGAACACATTAAATCCTTTTTAGAATCTCTTGAAAACGAACAATACACCAAAAAAAGCATTTCCCGCAAAATCAACTCTATTAAAACATTTTTCCGTTTCTTAAAATTAAACGATTATGTTATTGAAGATCCTTCCTCAGTAATATCTCACCCAAAATTTGAAATTCCTGCACCTCGTATTTTAAGTGAAACAGAATACCGTGCACTCCGTGATGCAGCAAGAGATGACGTTAGAACCCATGCAATTATTGAGCTTTTACTACAATCAGGAATTCGAATTGGAGAACTTTCAGAAGTAGTAATTAGTGACATTACGATTGACGAATCTCAGGAACAAGGGGTTCTTAATATTGAAGGTTCACGCACAACACTCGCACGTCGAATTCCACTTAACAAAGCTGCTGTTCTTGCTATCGTACGATACCTAAACGAACGTCCTGAGGCTGAAGCACCTCATGTTTTTGTTACTCGAACTGGAAAACCACTCCTTGTTAGAAACATTCGAGCAAGCATTGATCGTTATTACAAAAAAGCTGGCATTGAGAATGCAAAGGTAAACGACCTACGTCACACATGGATTGCTCACCACATTAAACGAGGAACAAGCCTTGTTATGCTTTCAAAACTAGCTGGACACAAACGACTGGCTACTACTGAAAAATATCTTGAGTTTACCGATGGTGGAGAAAACAACAGTATTCACTTAGAAGAGCTCTAAATTCAAACCTTTCTCACGCCTAAACTAGTTACCCCTCTTTTATTTTTCGATGTTTTTATCAAAAAAATCCCGCCTGACGACATGCGCCAAGCGGGAAATTCACTACCTTACTACCTCTTTAACTACAGACTGTTCCTTCTCTCTTTGTACCGACGGTTCTTCCTGTGCAGCTTTAACCTCATCTGGTGTTGCCAACCGACTATGGTGACAGTTCCCGTTGACACAAGCTGCCTCGTACATATTGGTGTGAATAAATGAAATCCTGACGTGACGCCCTCCACAACCTGGGCACACACATGAAGCGATAACCTGCTGTTGCCTAATCACAACACTCCCTCCTTTTAAGATATTCCCACATTACAGAATATGAATTTCGGGATTTCACACTAGAAACTTATGTGCCTCTTCACGTGATGGATCTTCAGGAACTTTCCCCAGTATCCCAAAGAGGAAAGCCAGGGTATCAACGAAACAAATACTAATGGGTGTTTCCATTACAGTTCTCCTAGAAAATAGTTTAATTGTAAAAGGTTCCTACTAAGCTTCATTCGGAATTATACGCCCTAAATGAATACAACCCCACAATCAAATTTTCCTGATCCAACATAGTATAATGAACCTGCTTCGAGTATATTGTCTGGGTTGGTTTGTTTAGCAAGCTCTAACAAAAACCACATGAGATACTTGTAGATGATACTTTAAATTGAAAATGTTAAGGGCGAGTAGCTCAGTCCGGTTAGAGCGCGAAGCTTATACCTTCGTGGTCGCAGGTTCGAATCCTGCCTCGCCCACCAAGCGAAGCTTGGTTAAGAAGTTTGCTCAGCAAACTTCACACCATCTGTTTTGCAAAGCAAAACTTTGAGTTTACTGAAGTAAAATCAACTATATTTCATTTCACCAACCTTCCAACTACTACTCTTCACACAAGCTCACCCAAACCCCTTCGCATCGCCATAAATAGGCGCGCCTCTTGTAGCAAAACAAGCATTCATGCTATACATATCTCATGAAACTGTCCAAAATATTTACATTATCTGTTACTGCATATATCGTTGCTAACCTGCTCACTGGTGTAGTTACCTATGCAAAAGATATTACCCAACCTATTAGTACAAACCCTTCATCATCACTGGTATTTAGGCCGATAAACAATGATCCAGATATAAAAAAAGCTTTAGACTTTGTTAAAGACACAAGCACAAAAGTAGTCTCCCCTTTAACCAATAGTGAAGATGCAACAAAACCGACTGCAATACCTGAGCAATTAACGATCCAACCTACTCCTACTCCACCTACAGAAACAACACCCTCTACTGAGAACGTATTAGGATCCTTTATTACATTTGGACCATCTCTTAACAGTAAACCCGTTGACCCAAACGGCACCATCATGATTCCAAGAATCGGTGTTAATAGTCCCATAGCTTTTAACGTACAAATATCTGATAAAAAGTATTACCAACAAGCTCTCGATCATGGGGTTGCACACGCCAATGGAACTGGGATACCTTCTGAAGAGGGTTCCAATACTTACTTATTTGCTCACTCAACACAGTTTGAAGAGCATATTGCAAAATATGCAGCGGTATTTACCAAGCTACACCAACTTGAAATTAATGACCAAATTGTAATATTTTACAATGGGAAAAGGTATGATTATGCAGTCGTAGAAGAAGAAATTGTACCAAGCTTTGATGTATCGGTCTTAACGAAACAACACGAATATACGGCACTTACACTACAAACCTGCTGGCCTCCGGGAATTCCTAAAGACAGATTTATTACAACAGCAAAACTCATTTCAGTGTACGATAGATAACATGAATAAGAACATTATTAACGTAGCTCTTATCGGAATCACAATACTTGCAATAATATTTGCCATTTTCTCAACATCAACAAAAAATACCCCTACAGCAAATCCTATACGTTCGCTAGAAAATCCCGATATAATAAACACAACCCCTACAAGTGGAAACCAGCTCTAATTACTCTAGTTAAGGGTTTTGAACTGTTTTAAGAATGCCTGTATCAAAAAGGTATATACATCCAGTACCACCATTCACAATCACTGTTGAGTACGTTCCGTCAGCATTTTTCCACTTAAGACAATCCCCATCGGCTTCATTTTCAAGATATGCATACACTAAGTAACTATTCGCACGCCACCGAGTATAACCATAGTTATCTGGGCTTATTTCATGATTATAATAATAGGTATACCGCGAAGGATATATTTCTGGATCAAGAGGATTGTACATTCAACGTGGAAGTGCAACACTTGGCAATTAAGCTG